>NZ_JAZHRV010000001.1:7477569-7790086 GCF_036924595.1 Bradyrhizobium algeriense
TTGCGCGGCATCCGCCGGCGTCGTCGCCGCGACGGGGAGGAGAGCCTGCATCGTAGAACTCTGTTTACCATAAATGACATTGCTTCGGTTCGCCAGAACCTCCTCTCGCTGCAGTCGACTGACTTCTTCGACAACTCCGCTACCAACGAGGTTATTGCCAACCTGAGCAGCGCCTCGACCCTGCTGCGCTCCCAGGCTTCTGCCCTCGGTTCGAACCTGTCGATCGTGCAGATCCGTCAGGACTTCTCGAAGAACCTGATCAACGTGCTGCAGACCGGCTCGTCGAACCTGACGCTGGCCGACACCAACGAGGAAGCGGCGAACAGCCAGGCGCTGTCGACCCGCCAGTCGATCGCGGTGTCCGCGCTGGCGCTGGCCAACCAGTCGCAGCAGAGCGTGCTGCAGCTCCTGCGCTAAGCGGGATGGCGACGTCAGGCTACAAGGCTACGGCTTCATCGTCGTCGGTCGCGCAAGTGTCGTCGACCGTGCCGCCGCGAACGGCCCATGACGATATTTCGTTCACCATGTCCGTATTAGCACGGACAGCAAAATTAACGTAGCCGTGAAATCCGAAGGGTTAGTTTGCAGAAGGCCGATATTTGATTTCTTGGAAGGCATGCTCATATGGACGACCTGTTGCGGGAGTTCCTGACGGAGACCAGCGAGAGCCTGGATACGGTCGATAATCAGTTGGTGCGGTTCGAGCAGGACCCGAGCGACGCGAAGATCCTGGATAACATCTTCCGGCTGGTCCACACCATCAAGGGCACCTGCGGCTTCCTGGGGCTGCCGCGGCTGGAAGCGCTGGCCCATGCCGGCGAGACGCTGATGGGCAAATTCCGAGACGGCATGCCGGTCAAGGCCGAAGCCGTGACGCTGATCCTGTCCTCGATCGACCGCATCAAGGAAATCCTCGCCGGCCTCGAGGCCACCGAGACCGAACCCGAAGGCACCGACGAAGACCTGATCGAGAAGCTGCATGCGATGGCCGAAGGCGCCAAGCATGCGGCGGCCGAAGCGCCCGCTCAACCCGCACCTGTCCCCGTGGTCGCCGCACCGCCGGTGCAGCCCGCAATGACGGCGGGCACCCTGGTGGACCAGGTGCTGGAGCGCCCCTTGCGTCCCGGCGAGGTCTCGCTCGACGACCTCGAACGCGCCTTCCGCGAGACCGAGATCGAAGCCGCGCCCGCGCCCAAACCCGCGCCGGCCCCCGTCGCCAAGCCGGCCGCACCGGCGCCCGCCGCCGCCAAGCCGGCCGCGCCGGAAGCCAAGGAAGTTGCCAAGGAAACCGCCAAGGAAACCGCGAAGGCAAAGCCGGCCAAGCGCGCCGCCGTCGCCGACACCGACGTCCAGGAAGCCGACAAGATCGCCAACCAGTCGATCCGCGTCAACGTCGACACGCTCGAACATCTGATGACCATGGTCTCCGAGCTGGTGTTGACGCGCAACCAGCTTTTGGAAATCTCCCGCCGCAACGAGGACACCGAGTTCAAGGTGCCGCTGCAGCGTTTGTCGAACGTCACCGCCGAGCTGCAGGAAGGCGTCATGAAGACGCGGATGCAGCCGATCGGCAATGCCTGGCAGAAGCTGCCGCGCATCGTCCGCGACCTCTCCGGCGAACTCGGCAAGCAGATCGAACTCGAGATGCACGGCGCCGATACCGAACTCGATCGGCAGGTGCTCGACCTGATCAAGGATCCGTTGACGCACATGGTGCGCAACTCCGCCGACCACGGCCTGGAGACCCCGGCCGAGCGCGTCGCCAACGGCAAGGGCGAGCAGGGCACCATCCGCCTTTCCGCCTATCACGAGGGCGGCCACATCATCATCTGCATCGCCGATAATGGCCGTGGGCTCAACACCGAGCGGATCAAGGCCAAGGCGCTGCAGAACGGTCTCGTCAGCGAGGCCGAGCTGGAGAAGATGACCGAAGCCCAGATCCACAAGTTCATCTTTGCGCCGGGCTTCTCAACGGCCGCCGCCGTCACCTCGGTCTCCGGCCGCGGCGTCGGCATGGACGTGGTGCGCACCAATATCGACCAGATCGGCGGCACCATCGACATCAAGTCGGTGGCCGGCGAGGGTTCTTCCGTCACCATCAAGATCCCGCTGACGCTGGCCATCGTCTCGGCCCTGATCGTGGAAGCCGCCGGCGACCGCTTTGCGATCCCGCAGCTCTCCGTGGTCGAACTGGTGCGGGCGCGCGCCAACTCCGAACACCGCATCGAGCGCATCAAGGACACCGCGGTCCTCAGGTTGCGCAACAAGCTGTTGCCGCTGATGCACCTGAAGAAGCTCCTCAAGATCGACGACGGCTCGTCAAGCGACCCCGAGAACGGCTTCATCGTGGTGACGCAGGTCGGCAGCCAGACCTTTGGCATCGTGGTCGACGGCGTGTTCCACACCGAAGAAATCGTGGTCAAGCCGATGTCCACCAAGCTGCGGCACATCGACATGTTCTCCGGCAACACCATCCTGGGCGACGGCGCCGTGATCATGATCATCGACCCCAACGGCATTGCGAAAGCGCTCGGCGCCTCCGGCTCCTCGGCCCATGAGATGGCCGACGAGGCCTCGGCCGCGCATGCGATCGGCGGCGAACAGCTCACCTCGCTCTTGGTGTTCCGCGCCGGATCGAGCCAGCCCAAGGCGGTGCCGCTCGGGCTCGTCACCCGGCTGGAGGAGATCACCACCGACAAGATCGAGCTCTCTAACGGCCGCCACATGGTGCAGTACCGCGAGCAGCTGATGCCGCTGGTGCAGATGAAGGGGGTCACCGTCCAGACCCAAGGCTCGCAGCCGATCCTGGTGTTCGCCGACGACGGCCGCTCGATGGGGCTCGTGGTCGACGAGATCATCGACATCGTCGAAGAGCGGCTGCACATCGAGGTCGCCGGCCAGCACGACGGCATTCTGGGTTCGGCCGTGATCAAGGGCCAGGCCACCGAAGTGATCGACGTCGGCCACTTCCTGCCGATGGCGTTTGCCGACTGGTTCTCGCGCAAGGAGATGCGGGAGTCATCGACGGCGCGATCGGTGCTGCTGGTCGACGACTCGGCGTTCTTCCGCAACATGCTGGCCCCGGTCTTGAAGGCCGCCGGCTACAAGGTGCGGGTCGCCGTCAATGCGCAGGAGGGGCTTTCCGCGCTGCGCTCCGGCCACAACTACGACGTGGTGCTGACCGACATCGAAATGCCGGACATGAACGGCTTCGAGTTCGCGGAAGTGATCCGCGCCGACCACAATCTGAGCACGATGCCGATCATCGCTTTGTCCTCGCTGGTGTCGCCGGCGGCGATCGAGCGCGGGCGGCAGGCCGGCTTCCACGATTACGTCGCCAAGTTCGACCGTCCCGGCCTGATCGCGGCGCTCAAGGAACAGACCGCCGAGACCAGTCGCGCGGCCTAGGGGTAAACAGTGATGACAACCAAGACCGAGACCATCGAGGGCACCGTGGCCGAATACGTCACCGCCGTGATCGGCGGGCAATTGTTCGGCCTGCCGATTTCGCGGGTGCAGGACGTGTTCATGCCGGAACGGCTGACGCGCGTTCCCCTGTCGTCGGCCGAGATCGCCGGCGTGCTCAACCTGCGCGGCCGCATCGTCACCGTGGTCGACATGCGCGCTCGCTTAGGCCTACCCAAGAACGATGACGGCAAGCCGCCGATGGCGGTCGGCGTCGATCTGCGCGGCGAATCCTACGGCCTCTTGATCGACCAGATCGGCGAGGTCTTGAAACTCCACGATAACGGCCGCGAGGAAAACCCCGTCAACCTCGACCCCCGCATGGCCAAGCTCGCCGGCGGTGTTCACCGTCTCGACGGCCAGCTCATGGTCGTCCTCGACATCGATCGCGTTCTGGAAATCGTGCCAAAAACAACCCTCGCAGCGTAATATCGCGCGTCAAACAAGGAGGCCTGAAATGAAAACCTGTCTTGTGGTCGATGACTCCAGCGTCGTGCGAAAGATCGCGCGCCGCATCCTGGAAGATATGGACTTCCAGATCACCGAGGCCGAGGACGGCGAGCAGGCGCTTGCGTCCTGCAAGGAGGCCATGCCTGACGCGGTTCTGCTCGACTGGAACATGCCGGTCATGGACGGCTACGAATTCCTCGGCAATCTGCGCCGCCTGCCCGGCGGCGACGCGCCCAAGGTGGTGTTCTGCACCACCGAGAACAGCATGGATCATATCTCGCGTGCGCTGCATGCCGGCGCCAACGAATACATCATGAAGCCGTTCGACAAGGACATCGTTACGGCAAAATTCCAGGAAGTCGGTCTGGTCGCGCTTAACGAACAGAGCTCGGTCTAAATCTTATCCGCTTGCCCCTGAGAGGCCACCGTGACCCCGCCAGACTATGAGTATCTGCGTAAGCTCCTGAAGGATCATTCCGGTCTCGACCTGTCCGCAGACAAGCAATATCTGATCGAAAGCCGCCTGCTTCCGCTGTCGCGCAAATGCGGTGTGCCGGGCATCGGCGAACTCGTGCAGAAAATGAAGGGCGGATCGTCGACGATCATCGCCCAGGTGGTCGAAGCCATGACCACCAACGAAACCTTCTTCTTCCGCGACAAGGTGCCGTTCGAACACTTCCGCGATACGATCATGCCGGAGATGTTGAAGGCGCGCGCCAACCGCAAGAGCATCAGGATCTGGTGCGCCGCCGGCTCGACCGGCCAGGAGCCGTATTCGCTTGCCATGTCGCTGAAGGAAATGGGCGCGGCGCTGGCCGGATGGCGCGTCGAAATCATCGCGACCGACCTGTCCACCGAAGTGCTCGAGAAATCGAAATCGGGCATCTATAGCCAGTTCGAGGTCCAGCGTGGCCTTCCGATTCAATTGCTCGTCAAATATTTCAAGCAGAACGGCGAGCTCTGGCAGATCAGCCCGGAGCTGCGGGCCATGGTTCAGCACCGGCAACTGAACCTGCTGCATGATTTCTCCCAGCTTGGCACCTTTGACGTCATCTTCTGCCGCAACGTCCTGATCTATTTCGATCAGGACACCAAGATCAATATCTTCGGCCGCCTCGCCAAGGCGATGGAAGGCGATGGCTTCCTGGTGCTGGGCGCGGCGGAAACGGTCGTCGGCCTGACTGATGTCTTCAAGCCGTTCCCGGACAAGCGCGGTCTCTATCGGCCGAGCGGCGCGCGTGCCGGGTCCGCGCAGGCCGCCGCAACGTCGATGCCCAAAATTGCGGCGATGGCGGGACGGTGAGCGATGACAGAGGACGGCAAGAGCTTGGATCGGGTCACGTTCAGCCGGGGCTATGACGTCTGCATCATGGCGATCGACGGCACCTGGCGCAGGGACTGCCAGCTCAACGCGATCTCGGACACCGACGCCGAGTTGACCGTGGAAGGCTCCATTCAGGGCCTCAATCTCAAGGAGTTCTTCCTGCTGCTGTCGTCGACCGGTCTCGCCTATCGCCGCTGCGAACTGGTTCGCGTCAACGGCACGGAAATGGACATCCGCTTCCTGAGAGGCAAGCACGCCAAGAAGCGGCCGGGCGCCTCGTCAAAAGAAGAAATGATGAACTGAGCCGGTAGCGCCGGCGGGGCCAAATGCTCCGGCGCAGCGCAGACGGTTCGCCCGGTTCAACAGGTGTCGACGGCTTTCTCACGCGGGGCGGCAAGACCCGACGTGCAGGCGGTCGGGCACCAGCCTGTACATTTTTACGTAGCGATCGTTCCACAGCAGCAGGCGATTGTCCGGCCGGAACTTGCAAAGGCCGTGGCTCATATTGTTGAGCGCCGCGTCGAGCTTCTCCATCGTCGTGGCGATGTCCTGGTCCGACGGCGCGCCCGTGGCACGACGGACGCCAGCCCGCGATCGCAGCAGGTAGTTAACGGCGCGAGAAAATCCGGGTGAAAGTTTGCGGTGGAGAGACATCGTGCGCTCTGGCAGGGCGGTGCCGTGTCGGGCTTACGCCCCGATGACCGAGAGTACCGGCGGGCTTGAGGCGCATGGACCGCTATCGCCGGACTCCCGCAGGGAGCGCAGGGCAATGCCAAGATTGACGTCGCAAGCCTGCAATGCGGCGACAGCCTTCATGCAGCGGGGAGACACGTCGTCGAGCACGATGATGTCGGTGGAACTCTCGGAGCTGCCGGGCGATGTTTCCGCCGAAGTTTCCGTCAAAGTTTCCGCCGAAGTTTCCCTGGCGATCGTCTGTTCGATCAGCCGCAGGCTGTTCTGGACGTGCTCGACCAGGCTGACGAGGTCGGAAACCACGGCACGGTAGGCGTCATTCCGGTCGTGGGGCGCCTGTGCGACCTGTGCGACGCCGTCGCCTGCTGCATTCTGCATGAGTGCACTCCTTAGTTACTTTTTTAGGTGTGCGTTGCTACTTGTGCGTTCAGCTGCGGTCCCGTACAAATACGGTCCGGTATGGAGTTCGATACCGTTATCCGAGTGTGAGTCACATCCAACCACGCATGGACGATGGAACATGGCTGAAAAAGCCCCCTCCCGTGGGGAGATCTTTGTAGTCGATGACGACCCCGCCGTTCGCGACACGCTGTCGATGGTCCTGACGGCAGGCGGCTATCAGGTCATCTGCTTCGCCGACGGCGCCGCGCTGCTGGCGATTGCACGAACGCGGACGCCTTCCTGCATCCTGCTCGATGTGCATATCCCTGGTAAGTCCGGCCTCGATATTCTGAGAGAGCTGCATGGCGAGGATTATCCTGCGCCGATCTTCATGATCTCGGGGCAGGGCGATATCGCCATGGCGGTCAGCGCCATCAAGAACGGCGCGCTGGACTTCATCGAAAAGCCGTTTCGCGGCAGTGAAATCGTCGCGAGACTCGACGAGGCGATCGAGGCCTACGCCCGCCGGCAGGCGGAGAATTCGGCATCTCGAATCGCTACACTGCATTTTCCGGGACGCGAACCGCTCACGCGGCGCGAACGCGAGGTGCTGGAACAGTTCACCGCCGGCGCGTCCAACAAGGAAGCGGGGCGGCATCTCGGAATCAGCCCGCGCACGATCGAGGATCACCGCGCCAATATCATGAAGAAGCTGGGCGCGCGGAATGCGGCGGACCTGGTCCGGATCGTGATGACCACGCAGCGTCAGGGCCAGATCTGATTATACAGGTCTGATCGCAGGCTTGATTGCAGGCAGGCTGATTACAGGCCGGGTGCGGTCGCTGCGGCGTCGATCAATCGGCGAGCGCTTTGCGAATCATGATCGCCATATCCGATTTCCGGTAGGGCTTGGCGAGCAGCAATACGCCTTCGTCGAGCCGGCCGTGATGAATGATGGCATTCTCGGTATAGCCCGAGGTGAACAGTACCCTCAATCCGGGCCTGACCTTCAACATCTCGTCGGCGAGCTGGCGGCCGTTCATGCCGGGCATGATCACGTCGGTGAACAGCAGGTCGAACGCATGGCCGGCATGGACGAGCGCAAGGGCTTCGGCTGCGTTCGCCGCGTCCAGCGTGACGTAACCGAGTGAATGCAGTTGCGCGAGCACATAGTCGCGCACCAGCTTGTCGTCTTCCACGACCAGAATTATTTCATGGCCGCCCTCGACGGCCGGCGCCAGCGCCGGATCGGCCGCCGGCAAGGCGCCCGTCGCCGGCGGCAGATACATCTTGATCGTCGTGCCATGGCCCTCCTCGCTGTAGATCATGATGTGCCCGGCCGATTGCTTCATAAAGCCGTAGACCATGCTCAGCCCGAGGCCGGTGCCCTTGCCCGGGCCTTTCGAGGTGAAGAACGGATTGAATACCTTGTCGAGCATCGCGGGCGGGATGCCGGCCCCGGTATCGCTCACCGCGATCATGGCGTAGCGGCCGGGCCGGACGTCGCTGTGCGTCCTCGCATAATTATCATCGAGAATGACGAAGCCGGTCTCGATGATCAGCTTGCCTCCGTCCGGCATGGCGTCGCGGGCGTTGAGGGCCAGATTGAGGATCGCGGTGGCGAGTTGATTGGGATCGACGATCGCCGGACAGGTCTCATCCTCGAACACGGATTCGATCTCGACATGCTCGCCGAGCGTCCGCTGCAGCAGTTTCGCGGTGTCGATGATCAGCGTGTTGACGTCGGTTATCTTTGGTTCGAGCGGTTGCTTGCGCGCGAATGCGAGCAGCTGCTGGGTGAGGTCGGCGCCGCGCGAGGCGGCCTCGTCGATCATTCGCGTGATCGCGGCAAGCTGCGGTTCGCCCTTGACGGCATCGGCCAGAATTTCGATCGTTCCCGTGATCACGGTCAGAATGTTGTTGAAGTCGTGCGCGATGCCGCCGGTGAGCTGGCCCATGGCCTCCATCTTCTCGGCCTGCCGGATCCTGTCCTCGGCCGCGATCCTGTCGGTGAGGTCGCGGACGAATCCGTTGAACAAGAAGCCCCCACGCGTCTTCAGCGCGGCGATGCTCAGCTCGACCGTGATTTCCTTTCCGTCGCGCCGCCTGACCTGGAGTTCGCGGCGGGGCTGACGGACTGCCTCGTTGCCGGAAAGCAGGAAGGATTGCAGGGCTTTCTTCAGGGGGCCTTGCCCGTCCGGCTGGCCCATCAGATCGAACAAATTCCTGCCGAGCGCTTCATCGCGCGGCCAGCCGAAGATATTTTCAGCCTGCGCATTCCAGTCGCGGATACGGCCCTTCTCGTCGATCTGGACGAAGGCGTCCAGCGCGGTGTCGATGATGCCGCGCGCGAGCTGCTCGCTTTCGCGCAACGTCTCCTGCGCCAGCCGGCTCTCGGTCATGTCGCGGCCGACGAAGAAGAAGCGCCTGGCCGGTTCGGACCATGTTCCGAGCCATGACAGCCACACCTCCCGCCCGTTCTTGTGAATGCAGCGCGTATCGGAGATCTTCGGACGTTGCCCACGCCGTGCCGCGCGCATTTCCTGGCGGGAGGTCTCGAGATGGTCGGGATGAATGAAGTCCTCGCCGCTGCGGCCGATCATTTCCTCCGGCCGATAGCCCAATATGGCCTCACAGCTCGGACTGATCTGAACCAGAGCCCCTCGCGAATCCAGCACCATGATCAGGTCCTGCGAGGTCTCGAAGATGCGGCGAAGCTCTTCGGTCTGCCGACGCAGCACCTGCCTGGTCTTGTTGGATTCGGTGATGTCGCGCACAACCTTCGAGATGCCGATGGTCGCTCCCGAAGGCGCCTTGATCGGAGAGATGCTGAGCGAGACTTCGATCCGCCCGCCACCTTTTCGCAGGCGTACCGTTTCACTGTGTTCGATGCTTTCGCCCCAGCCGATCCGGCGCAGCGCGTCCTGCAGCTCCGGCAGTCGATCCTCGGGTACCAGCAGCGTGATGTTCTTGCCCGTGGCTTCCGTCGCGCTGTATCCGAACAGCCGCTCCGCCGCCGAATTCCAGCCGGTGATGGTGCCGTCGAGCGACGTCGTGATGATGGCGTCGTTGGAGGATTCGACCGCCGCGCTGAACAGCCGCTCCCGCTCGGCATGATGGTCGCGTGCCGCTATGGTGCGGCGATGCTCCTGTACCTCTTGTTGGAGCGCCGCGGTCTTTGCATTGATTTCCTCGAACGCATACGCAAATGCGCGCGCGAGCACACCGGTCTCGCCGCCTGCATCGACCGGAATGGTGATCTTCTTGCTACTGGCCACCCCTTGCACGGCTTCGGTCAGCTGCACGATCGGGCGGGTCAGCGACCTCGCGATCACCAGGGCCAGCACCGCCGCGCACAACACGGCGATCCCGCCAACGAGAAGGGAAGTATTTCTGATGCTCGCGGCCGGCGCCATGATGACCGCGTTAGGGGCGGTTTCGATGACGCCAACCCATTCGACGCCCGCCAGAATAGCGGGCGCCAGCGCTATTCCGCCCGGCTGTGCGGCTTGATCCGGCACGATATCCGAGCTGCCTTGCGTGGCCCCGGCCTGCGACGCCAGATGCGGGAAATCGGCTTTCCAGTCGTTCGGCTTGCCGAGCAACGCGCCGAACTCGCGCGACCGATCCGGGTGAATGAGATAGTCGCCCTGCTTGTTGACGACGTATATGGTTTCGCCAGGCAACACCGACGACCGGATACGGTCGAACGCCCGCCGCATGTCAACATTGACCATGAAAAGGCCGAACGGTTTGCCGTCGTCTCCAAAGATCGGCGTCGCGACGCGCAGCGTCGGCCTGTGCACCGCCTCGATCAGTCCGTTGCGTCGACCCAGATCGAGCGGCGAGACGTAGATTTGCGTGGGGCCAAGCCCCATCGTTTCGTGGAAATAGCCGCGACTGTTTCTCTTCAGCAAGCCCTCTTCGGGCACGATCCGAACCGTGTCGTTCGGTCCCGCGCGATCAACGCGGACAAGCTCACGGCCATCGTCGTCAAGGCCGATGATCCGAAGCATCGCATAGGTTGGCTTGGCTTCGAGTTCGGCCGCGAAGCGTGATGCCAGCCGGTCGCGCCAGGTCTTTTCGGTGACGCCATCGACTGGATCTATGCCCCCCGATCTGCGGGCGCGGATCAATCCGTGCAGCGCCGCTGCGGAACGAAAGCTCGCGACATCTCCGGTCGCGCTGGCCGCGTAATATTCGAGGTCGGTCGCGAGCTGCCGCGAATGAGTCTCGATGCGGTCGCGAGCCCGCAGCAGAAGCGCCTGTTCCAGGTTGCGATAGTTCAGCCATCCGACCGCGGAAACCGCGATCGCGACCAACGCAATCATCGCGATGGCAAGCTTGGTTGTGAGCGTCATGTCGCTGTTCGCTTGCCCTCCCGCTCCGGCCCGGCGGGCCGCCGGATGAATCGGATGCTATGGCGCATTACGGGGAGGAAGCAACACCGCCGCGCGATGGCGAGCCGCGTCCGGCGGCTGCCAGGCAGCCCGTGACGGCTGCCAGGAGGTCGGCCGGCCGGAACGGCTTCTGCAGGCTGGAGACCGCGCCAAGCTTGGTCGCCATGGTCAGGAAGTCCGGGGCGGTGTCTGCCTCCGGAGAGACTGGCCGGCCGGAGATGACGATGATCGGAAGCTGCGGCTGCTGCTGGCGAACCATCCGCATGGTTTCAAATCCGTCCATTCCCGGCATAAAAATGTCGAGAAACAGCAGATCGAAATCTCCGGTCTGACACAATGCCAGGCCCTTTCGCCCGTCATCGGCAGTGACCACGCTATGGCCTGCGCGTTCCAGCAACAGGCGGATGGTCATCTGGACCGCAATATCGTCATCCACGACCAATATTCTTGCCAAAGTAAAAAGTTCTCCGGGCCCCGTTTGGAAGCAAGTCAACGGCAGGTTGCGAGTTTTGCCGAATCCTCGTGTTGTCGCAACTGCTTCGCCGGCAGGAACGCTCCGGTTAGCCGTCAAAAAAGCCCGGATAAAAACGCAGTTATCCGCATGTTGCCGGACAGACAAGCACAAGGCCTTGCGCCCGAGAAGGTCATTCGCCCGCGCATGCGGCAGGGCCGCAAAGGGCAGCAAGGATCAGTTGCTGAGATATTCCGGGTAGCGCGATCGAATCCGGGCGAGTTCGCTGAGCGTGCCGGACAAATGAGTGCGCAGGTGCTTCTGCGCCTCGTCGGGTTCCCCGGCATCGATCGCCTTCGCGATCAGTCTGTGATGCCGCACGATATCCTGCGCCTTGCCGGGCGAGGGCAGATGCATCCGGCGCAGCCGGTCGATATGTCCGCTGCGACTGCGCACCAGCGCCCAGATGTCCTGCTTGTCGGCCGCCGCATAGAGCTGACTGTGGAACTCGTTATCGGCGGCCATGAATTTTTCGAAGTCGCCGGCCTTGGCATATTGCTGCTGGAGGGCAATCGTCGCTTGAAGTTCGGCGACGAGCGTTCCGTCGTGCTGGATCGCGAGCCCACGCACGATTTCGAGTTCGACCGCTTGCCGCAGGAAATGCGCCTGCTGCGCCAGCCGCACGTCGACCCGGCTGACCACGGTTGCATATTGCGGGAAGACGTCGACAAGCCCTTCTTCTTCAAGCCGCATCAGCGCATCGCGGATCGGCGTCGAGCTGACGCCGAACTGGCCGGCAAGCGCGGCGCGCGACAACGGCGATCCCGGCGGCAGTTCCAGCGAGATGATCATGCCGCGCAGGCGCTCGAACACCTGCGGCGCGGCCTGGCGATCGCGATCGAGCCCGCCTGCGGAACGCGGGGCTGCGCGGCGGGAGACTTGCAGGGGAGCCATCGGACGACCGGCCGTTTTCAGAAGGGACTTGCCTCAGATGCACTAATACATTAGTGCATCTCCCCGGAAGCGTCAACGAGGCGCCGGAGGAGATGCACAATGAAAAACAGGATGTGGAGCGCCTGCGCGGGCGCCGTTGCGATGCTGATGCTGCTGCCGGACTCTCAGGCATCGGCGCAGCAGAAGTCGGAGATCACCCTGTCGCGGCAGCCGGGCATTTTCTACATGCCCTCGCACATCATGGAAAAGAACAAGCTGATCGAGAAGCACGCGGCTTCCCTCGGCGTTCCCGGCGTCACCACCAAATGGATCAATTTGAGCGGCGGTGGCGCGCAGACCGATGCACTGCTGGCCGGCAGCGTCGACATCCTCAATACCGGAACCGGCAACCTCCTGCTGTTGTGGGATCGCACCCGCGGCGGCGTCAAGGGCATCGTCGCCACCTCGGCGCAGCCGATGACGCTGATCAGCCGCGATCCCAACATCAAGTCGATCAAGGACTTTGGTCCGAACGACAAGATCGCGGTGCCCACCGTCAAGGTCTCGACGCAGGCGATCGTGCTGCAGATCGCGGCCGCCGAAGCCTTCGGCGCCGACCAGTGGTCGAAGCTCGATCCCAACACCGTGCAGCTCGGCCATCCCGACGCCTATGTCGCGTTGACCAACACCCAGCACGAGGTGCGCAATCACTTTTCGATTCCGCCGTTCACGTTCCTCGAACTGAAGAACGTCCCCGGCGCGCATGTGGTGCTGTCGTCGCCCGACGTGATGGGCGGCCCGCTCAGCCAGGCGCAGTTCTTCACGACGACCAAATTCGCCGACGCCAACCCGAAGATCGTGCAGGCGGTGCGCGACGCCACCAAGGAGGCGCAGGACCTGATCCGCAGCGACACCAAGGCCGCGGTCGAGATCTACAAGGAAGTCACCGGCGACAAGACCAGCGTCGACGATCTGCTGGCGTGGCTCAAGGAGCCCGGCATGATGGAATGGAACCTGCAGCCGCAGGGCACCATGAAATTCGCCGCCCATCTGTTCAAGGTCGGCACGCTGAAGACCATGCCAAAAGCCTTCACCGATTACTATCTGCCGGTCGCGCACGACCTGAAGGGTAATTGATCGACATGGCCGCGCTTCTCGATGTCAGTGACGTAACGCTGCGCTACAAGACTTCGAGCGCGGTGGTGACCGCGACCGAGCGGGTCAGCTTCACGGTCGATCGTTCCGATCGCTTCGTGCTGCTCGGCCCCTCCGGTTGCGGCAAGTCGACGCTGTTGAAGGCGGTCGGCGGCTACATGACGCCGAGCGAAGGCAAGATGCGCATCTCGGGCCGCGAAATATCCGAACCCGGCGCCGACAGGATGATGATCTTTCAGGAGTTCGACCAGTTGCTGCCGTGGAAGACGGTGCTGGAAAACGTGATGTTTCCGCTGCTGATGACGCGCCGCCTGCCGCGCAAGGACGCGGAGATGCGGGCGCGCGCTTATATCGAGAAGGTCAGCCTCACCCGCGTCGTCGATGCCTATCCGCACACGCTGTCCGGCGGCATGAAGCAGCGCGTGGCGATCGCCCGCGGCATGGCGATGGAGCCGGATATTCTGTTGATGGATGAGCCGTTCGCCGCGCTCGACGCGCTGACGCGGCGGACCTGCCAGGATGAATTGCTGCAACTATGGGCGGAAACAAAGTTCACCGTCCTGTTCGTCACCCATTCGATCGCGGAAGCGATCAAGATCGGCAACCGCATCCTGCTGCTGTCGCCGCATCCCGGCCGCGTCAAGGCCGAGGTGATCGATGTCGACAAGGTCTCCGGCGAGGACGGCAGCGCCGCCCGGCTGGAAAAGCAGATCCACGATTTGCTGTTCGCCGACGCCGTGACGGCACACTGAGGGGGAGCGCGCGATGGGCGAGGCCAAAATCCTGCTGCGCGATGCCGCAGACCTGGCGGCGGTTGTTCCGACGGAAGTCGAGCGCAAGCTGACGGTGCCGGAGCTGTTATGGAACGACGGCTTCGTCCGCAAATCCGTTATCATCATCTTCCTCGCCGCAGCCTGGGAGATCTACGGCACCGTCCTCGACAATCCGCTGCTGTTCCCGACCTTCCACGACACGATTCTGACGATGTTCGACAAGGTGCGCGATGGGACTATTCCCATGCGCGCCTGGGCGTCGCTGAAAGTACTGTTCATGGGATATGCCGCCGGCATCGTGCTCGCGGCGATCTTCACCGTTCTCGCGATCTCGACCCGGATCGGCACGGATTTTCTCGAAACCATCACCGCGATGTTCAATCCCTTGCCGGCGATCGCGCTGCTGCCGCTGGCGCTGATCTGGTTCGGGTTGGGCAATGGCAGCCTCGTGTTCGTGTTGATCCATTCGGTGCTGTGGCCGGTCGCGCTCAACACCCATTCCGGCTTCAAGAGCGTGTCGAACACGCTGCGCATGGTCGGCCGCAATTACGGCCTGCGCGGTTTGCCCTATGTCGCCCGTATTCTCATTCCTGCTGCCTTCGGTTCTATCCTGACCGGCCTTAAGATCGGCTGGGCGTTTGCCTGGCGCACGCTGATCGCCGCCGAACTCGTGTTTGGCGTGTCGTCGGGGCAGGGTGGTCTCGGCTGGTTCATTTTCGAAAACCGTAACCTGCTGGATATCCCTGCGGTGTTCGCTGGCCTGTTGACGGTGATCGTGATCGGCTTGATTGTCGAGAACCTGATCTTCCGCACGATCGAGCGCAACACCGTCCAAAAATGGGGTACGCAATCATGACCAAGAAGAACCCCGCCGAGCTCCGCAGCGCGCGCTGGTTCGCGCCCGACGATCTTCGCGCTTTCGGCCACCGCTCGCGCGCCATGCAGATGGGCTATGCGCCGGAGGAATGGAAGGGCCGGCCTGTTATCGCGATCCTCAACACCTGGTCGGACGCGCAGCCCTGCCACATGCATTTCAAATCGCGCGTCGACGACGTCAAGCGCGGCATCCTGATGGCGGGCGGCTTCCCGATGGAGCTGCCGGCGCTGTCGCTGTCGGAATCGTTTCTGAAGCCGACCACCATGCTCTATCGCAACATGCTGGCGATGGACGCGGAGGAATTGCTGCGCGGCCATCCCGTCGACGGCGTGGTGCTGATGGGCGGCTGCGACAAGACCACGCCGGGCCTGCTGTTAGGGGCCACCAGCATGAACCTCCCGACGATCTATCTGCCCGCGGGCCCGATGCTGCGCGGCAACTGGAAGGGCAAGACGCTGGGCTCCGGCTCGGACGCCTGGAAATACTGGGACGAGCGGCGCGCCGGAAAGATCTCCGACAAGGACTGGGTCGATGTCGAGGCGGGCATCGCCCGCAGCTACGGCACCTGCATGACCATGGGCACCGCCTCCACCATGACGGCGATTGCGGAATCGATCGGCATGACCTTGCCGGGCGCGTCCTCGATTCCCGCCGCTGATGCCGGCCACATCCGCATGGCCTCGGAATGCGGCCGCCGCATCGTCGAGATGGTGTGGGAGGATCTGACGCCGGAAAAAATCCAGACCCGAAAAGCCTTCGAGAACGCCATTACGGTCGCGATGGCGATGGGCTGCTCGACCAACGCGATCATCCATCTGATCGCGCAGGCGCGTCGTGCCGGCCAGGACATCGGGCTCGACGATTTCGAAACGGCCAGCCGCAAGGTGCCTGTGATCGCCAATGTGCGCCCGAGCGGCGATAAATACCTGATGGAGGATTTCTTCTATGCCGGCGGCCTGCCGGGCCTGATGAGCCGCATCAGGGAGCATCTGCATCTCGACGTCATGACGGTGACCGGCGAGACGCTCGGCGACAACATCGCGCGCGCCGAAGTCTATAATGACGACGTCATTCGTACCGTGAAGGACCCGATCTACAAGGAGGGCGCGCTCGCCGTGCTCAAGGGCAATCTCGCGCCCGACGGCTGCGTGATCAAGCCCAGCGCCTGCGAACCGCGCTTCCTCAAGCACACCGGCCCGGCGCTGGTGTTCGACGATTACCCCTCGATGAAGAAGGCGATCGACGATCCGAATCTGGACGTCACCGCCGATCACGTGCTGATCCTACGCAATGCCGGCCCGCAGGGCGGACCCGGCATGCCGGAATGGGGCATGCTGCCGATCCCGACAAAACTGGTGAAGCAGGGCGTGCGCGACATGGTGCGGCTGTCGGACGCGCGCATGAGCGGCACCAGCTACGGCGCCTGCATCCTGCATGTCTCGCCGGAGTCCTATGTCGGTGGCCCGCTGGCCCTGGTGCGAACCGGCGACAAGATCACGCTCGACGTCAACGCACGCACCATCAACCTCGATGTCCCGGAAGCCGAACTCGCAAAGCGCCGTGCCGCATGGAAGGCGCCGGAGCCGCGCTACGAGCGCGGCTATGGCTGGATGTTCACCAAGCATATCAAGCAGGCCAATGAAGGCTGCGATTTCGATTTTCTGGAGACCGGGTTTGGGGCGCCGGTGGAGGAGCCCTCGATTTACTAGCCGTAATCCGTCCAGCGGTAATACGTCATTGCGAGCGCAGCGAAGCAATCCATCTCACGGCACGAAGAAAGAGTGGATTGCTTCGTCGCTTCGCTCCCTTGCGCAAACGCTTCGCGTTTGTCGCAGGCAATGACGTTCTAAGAGCTGAGCAAAAACAGAAGACGACCCAGGGGAGGACTACCAATGACCATGTCTCGACGCAACCTGCTCGCAGGGGCCGGCGCCGCTGCTGCCACGACGCTTCTCGCGCGCACAGCCGGCGCGCAATCGTTTCCGTTCACGCCGAACCAGCGCTATCCCGATCCAGCGGTGCAGATCCTCGATCCCAGCTTCGCAAAGTACCGGATCTATTCCTCGACGGTCGAGCAGGTCGCGACCGGCATGCGCTGGGCCGAAGGGCCGGCATACTTCCCCGAGGGCGGCTATCTCCTGTTCTCCGACATCCCGAACAATCGCATCATGAAGTTCGACGAGAAGACCAACCAGACCAGCGTCTTCCGCGCTAACGCCAACTACGCCAATGGCAACGCCCGCGACCGCCAGGGCCGGCTCGTCACCTGCGAGCATTCGGTCACCCGCCGCGTCACCCGCACCGAGAAGGACGGCAAGATCACCGTGCTCGCCGACAAGTTCGAGGGCAAGCGGCTGAACGCACCCAATGATATTGTGGTCAAGTCCGACGACACCATCTGGTTCACCGATCCCTTGTTCGGCATCAACGGCGAGTGGGAAGGCAAGAAGGAAAAGCCCGAGCAGGCCACCACCAACGTCTATCGCCTCACCAAGGACGGCAAACTCACCGCCGTCATTACCGACATCGTCAATCCCAACGGGCTCGCGTTCTCGCCGGACGAAAAGAAACTCTATGTCGTGGAGTGGAAGGGCACGCCCAACCGCAGCATCTGGAGTTTTGACGTCAACGACGACGGCACGGTGGGCGGCAAGACCAAGCTGATCGACGCTGCCGACCAGGGCGCGCTCGACGGTTTTCGTGTCGACCGCGACGGCAATCTGTGGTGCGGCTGGGGCTCCAACGGCGCGCTGCAAGGTGAGCCGACCGATGTCGGCGGCCGAAAAGTGTTCCAGCTCAAGGGCAAGTCCGAGGATCTCGACGGCGTGATGGTGTTCAGCCCCGCCGGCAAGCCGCTCGCCCACATTCGCCTGCCGGAGCGCTGCGCCAACCTCACCTTCGGCGGCCCGAAGAACAATCGCCTTTATATGACGAGCTGCCACTCGGTCTACGCGCTGTATGTGGAATCGCATGGGGCGGTTTGATTGATCCTGTCGTTCCGGGGCGATGCGAAGCATCGAACCCCAATGTGCAATTGCACATTGTGGAACCTCGAGATTCCGGGTTCGCTCGCTAACGCGAGCGCCCCGGAATGACGACGAAGAAAGCGAGAAAGCTATGACAAAACTGAGCGACGCCACCCGCAACAAACTCAAGACGGTCTCTACCGCCACCGTCGCCACCGCGCTGTTCAAGCGCGGTTTTCGCATCCAGATGATCCAGGACGTGCACCCGCTCGGCCCCGATCAGCCGGTGCTGGTCGGCGAAGCCTTTACGCTGCGCTACATGCCGGCGCGCGAGGATCTCAACAAGATCGACGTGTTCCGCGACCGCGGCCACCCGCAGCGCAAGGCGATCGAGGATTGCCCGCCCGGCGCGGTGCTGGTCATGGACAGCCGCAAGGATGCCCGTGCCGCGTCCGCCGGCGCCATTCTGGTGACGCGGCTGATGCAGCGCGGCTGCGCCGGCGTGATCACCGATGGCGGCTTTCGTGATTCCGCCGAGATCGCGGCTCTCGGCTTTCCCGCCTATCACCACCGCCCCAGCGCGCCGACCAATTTGACGCTGCATCAGGCAATCGAGATCAACGTCCCGATCGGCTGCGGTGACGCGCCGGTATTTCCCGGCGACGTCATCCTCGGTGATCGCGACGGCGTGATCGTGATCCCGGCGCACCTGGCGGATGAGATAGCGGACGAGGCGGTCGAGATGACTGCGTTCGAGGATTTTGTTACAGAGGAAGTGCGCAAGGGCCGCTCGATCCTTGGCCTCTATCCCGCAACCGACGAGCAGACGCCGAAGGATTTTGCTGCTTGGCGCAAGGCCAACGGACGATAGTCTTCTATTCCCGGACGCGCGATCCAAAACCGACGTAACAGTGGAGAAACCGCCCATGCTGATGTTCAACAATCTGATCGACGGCGAATGGTTGTCCGATGGTGCTCGCGCGCCGAACGTCAATCCATCCGATACCAAGGACATCGTCGGCGAAGCCGTGCGCGGCACGCGTGCGCAAGCCGAGGCTGCGATTGCGGCTGCCAAAGCGGCGTTTCCGGCATGGTCGCGATCGACGCCGCAAGCGCGCTACGACATCCTGAAAAAGGCGTCGGACGAAATCCTGGCCCGCAAGGACGAGCTGGGCCGGCTGTTGTCGCGCGAGGAAGGCAAGACGCTGCCGGAAGGCATCGGCGAAGTCGCACGCGCCGGCCAGATCTTTGCGTTCTTTGCCGGCGAATGCCTGCGGATGGCGGGCGAGAAACTCGCTTCCGTGCGCCCCGGCATCGACATCGAGATCACGCGCGAAGCGCTGGGTGTTGTCGGCTTGATCACACCATGGAATTTCCCGATCGCGATTCCGGCCTGGAAGATCGCGCCAGCGCTGGCCTATGGCAACACCGTGGTGGTCAAGCCCGCCGATCTTGTTCCGGGCTCGACCTGGGCGCTGGTCGATATTCTACACCGGGCGGGCCTGCCCAAGGGCGTGCTCAACCTCGTGATCGGGCGCGGTTCTGAAGTCGGCGCGGTCTTGCTGGAGCATCCCGATGTTGCCGCGATCAGCTTCACCGGCTCGGTGGCCACCGGCCAGAAGGTCGCGGCGGCCTGCATTGCTTCGCGGCCGATGAAGAAGTTTCAGCTGGAAATGGGCGGCAAGAATCCGCTGGTCGTTCTGGATGACGCGGATCTGAAGGTGGCGGTGGAATGTGCCGCCAATAGCGCGTTCTTTTCCACCGGGCAGCGTTGCACCGCCGCCTCGCGGCTGATCGTCACCGCCGGCATCCACGACAGATTCGTGGAGGCCCTCACCGAGCGAATGCGCGGCCTGAAGGTCGACGACGCCGTCAAGGCCGGCACGGATATCGGCCCGGTGGTAGATCAGAGCCAGCTCGATCAGGATCTCAAATATATCAGCATCGGCAAGGACGAAGGCGCCAAGCTTGCCTTCGGTGGCGAACTTCTCAATCGCGCGGCGCCCGGCTTCTATCTGCAACCGGCATTGTTCACCGGCGTGGCCAACACGATGCGGATCGCGCGCGAGGAAATATTCGGGCCGGTGGCCGCGGTCATCAGGGTCAAGGATTATGCCGAAGCGCTGGCGACCGCCAACGACACCGAGTTTGGCCTGTCATCCGGCATCTGTACCACCAGCCTGAAATACGCCAGCGACTACAAGCGCAATTCCGAAGCCGGCATGGTGATGGTAAACCTGCCGATCGCCGGCGTCGATTACCACGTGCCGTTCGGCGGTCGAAAGGGCTCCAGCTTCGGTGCCCGTGAACAGGGCCGCTACGCCGCTGAGTTCTATACGACGGTCAAGACGGCTTATACGATGCCGTAATGAGTTGCCGGCTCCCTCACCTGGCGCGTAGCGCCGGGTGAGGGAGCCACTTAGACCTCCGCCTTCTCCGTCAGCCCCACCGCCCACAGCGCGAACGCATAGGCGATCGCCACTTCATCCAGCCGGTTGAACCGCCCCGACGCGCCGCCGTGGCCGGCGCCCATGTTGGTGCGCAGCAGCACCGGGCCGCCGCCGCTCATGGTCGGGCGCAGCCGCGCGATCCATTTCGCGGGCTCCCAATAGGTGACGCGCGGATCGGTCAGGCCGCCCATCGCCAGGATGGCGGGATACTCCTTTGCCGCGAGGTTGTCGTAGGGCGAGTACGACAAAATGGTGCGAAAGTCCTTTTCGCTCTCGATCGGATTACCCCATTCCGGCCATTCCGGCGGCGTCAGCGGCAGCGTGTCGTCGAGCATCGTGTTGAGTACATCTACGAACGGCACCTCGGCGACGATGCCCGCGAACAATTCATCTGATCGGTTGGCGACCGCGCCCATCAGCATGCCGCCGGCGCTGCCGCCATGGCCGACGATGCGCTTTGCGCTGGTGTACTTCGCCTCGATCAGTGCGCGCCCGGCCGCGGCGAAATCATCGAACGAGTTCGTCTTCTTCTCGCGCTTGCCGTCGAGATACCAGCCCCAGCCTTTATCCGCGCCGCCGCGGATATGCGCGATCGCATAGACAAAGCCGCGATCGACCAGCGACAGCCGGTTGGCGGCGAACGAGGCCGGCATCGCCATGCCATAGGAGCCGTAGCCGTAGAGCAGCAGCGGCGCGTTGCCGTCGCGTACCAGATCCTTGCGGTGCAGGATCGAGACCGGCACCAACGCGCCGTCATGCGAGGTCGCCATGATGCGCGTGGTGACGTAGTCGGCGGGGTTGTGGCCGGACGGAATCTCCTGCCGCTTGCGCAGCAGGCGCGCCCGCGTGGCCATGTCGTAATCATAGACTTCCGCCGGCGTCGTCATCGACGAATAGGAGAACCGCAAATTCGTGGTCTCGAACTCGTAGCTGCCCATGGTGTCGAGCGAGTAGGCCGCCTCGTCGAAGGCGATGGCGTGCTCTTCGCCCGTCGCGAGATCGCGGATGATGATCGCGGGCAGCGCGTTGGCGCGCTCCAGCCGCACCATGTGGCCGGCATAGAGTTCGACATCGAGCACATAGACGCCCTCGCGATATGGAATCAGGTCGCGCCAGTTGGCGCGTTCGGGGGCGGCGAGGGGCGCTGTCACGACCTTGAAGTCGATCGCGTCATCCGCGTTGGTGAGAATGAACAACTCATCGCCGCGGTCGGCGAGCGAATACTGCACGCCTTCCTCGCGCGCCGCGACCAGCCGCGGCGGCGCCTCGGGATGTTCGAGGTCGATCAGCCGTTGCTCCGAGGTCTCGTGATCGCCGCCGGCGATGACGCAGAAGCGGCCGGAAGAGCTTTCGTGCAGATGGGTGAACCAGCCGGAATCCTGTTCCTCATAAACCAGCGTGTCGTCGGCCTGTTTGGTGCCGAGCTTGTGGCGCCAGACCTGCATCGGGCGATGGTTGTCGTCGAGCTTGACGTAAAAGAAGCTGTTGCAATCCTTGCTCCAGACGATGCCGCCGTCGGTCTCCTCGACCAAATCGTCTCGGTCGGCCCCAGTGCTCCAATCGCGCACGCGAATCGAGAAATATTCCGAGCCCTTGGTATCGGCGCTCCACGCCTGCAGTTTGTGGTCATGCGAATGCCGTGCGCTGCCGAACTTGAAGTATTCGTGGTTTGCGGCCAGCGCGTCGCCGTCGAGCACGATCTGCACGTCGCCGCCATCGCGCGGCGTGCGGCCGAACAGTTCATGCTGCCCGCCCTCGCGGAACTTTCGCAAATAAGCAAATGGGCCGTCCGGTGCGGGCACGCTGGAATCGTCTTCCTTGATCCGCCCGCGCATTTCCGCGACCAGCTTCTTCTGCAGAGGGCCGGTATGGCCGAGCAGGCTCTCGGTGTAGCCGTTCTCGGCTTCCAGATACTTTCTGATATCCGGGTCGAGTATCGCTGGATCGCGCAGCACCTCCTGCCATCTGGCATCCTTCAGCCACGCATAGTCGTCGGTCACCGTAATGCCGTGCGTGGTGAAGGTGTGCGGGCGGCGCGGGGCTGATGGAGGCGACAGGGCAGGTTTCTCGGTGGCGGCTTGGGTCACGCGGTCCTCGTGGGGCTCAATGATTGTGCCTTATATCGGGGCGAATGTGGCGGATTACCAGATGTGTAGGGTGGGCAAAGCGACAGCGTGCCCACCATTCCTTGCGGAGGGCTTGATGGTGGGCACGGCGCAAAAGCGCCTTTGCCCACCCTACGGCTCGGGGCTTCTAACTATTCCGCAGCCTCGCCGCGGCGCCGCCGCCGAACACCGGAATTCGGTTCACCGCCAGCACTACTGCAAAAGTGATCACCAGCATCGCGATGCCGAGCACCGAGATGGCGGCGAGATCGCCGCTTTCGTTGAGGTCGTAGATCAGGACCGACAGCACCTTGGTCTGCGAGGTGAACAGCACGATCGCCGCGGATAGCTCCCGCATCACGCCGATGAAGATGAAGCACCAGGTCGCGATCACGCCGGTGCGCAGCAAGGGCGCGGTGATCTGGCGCAGCGTCTGCAGCCGCGTCGCGCCGAGGATGCGGCTGGCGTCCTCCAGCTCGGGATGAATGGTCGCGAACGCCGCCTGCAATTGCTGATAGGCCGACGGCAGGTTGATGGTAAGGAACGCCACCAGCAGGATCCACAGCGTGCCGTAGAGCACGAAGGGCGGTCGCGTGTAGCTCAAAAACAGCCCGACGCCGAGCACGATGCCGGGCACCGCGACGGGGGCGGTCGCGAGAAAGCCGAGCACGCGATGGCTCGCGATCACGCGCCGGGTCGTGACATAAGCGACGACAAGGGCGAGAATCGTGCCGATGGTCGCCGTCGATGCGCCCAGGATCACGGTGTTCTTCAGCGCGAGCTGGGTCGACGACAATTCGGTGAACACGAACACGATGTTGTGCAGGGTCGCCGTCGACGGCGTCACCAGCGTGGTCGCGTTCGGCGAGAACGCCGCGTTGAGCAGCGCGAAATAGGGCAGGAACACAGGATTGAGCAGCACGAGCAGACAAAACGCCAGTGCCACCCAGCGCCATCCCTTCATCTCGATCGGGCGCGGCGCGCCGTATTTGCCACCGACCACGGAGAAGCCGCGGCGGCCGAGCAAAAACTTCTGGCCCTGCAGCAGCAATATCGTCAGCAGCAGCAGCGGCACGGCGGCGGCCGCCGCAAGTTCGAGTTTTGGCGGATACTGGAACAGGCTCCAGATCTTTGTCGTCATGGTGTGGAAGCCGGCCGGCAGCGCCAGGATCGCGGGCGATCCGAACAGCGTCATCGCCTGCAGGAACGCGATCAGGGCGCCCGCGACCAACGCGGGCAGCGCCAAGGGAATCGTCACGCGCCGCGCCGTGGTCCAGGCCTTGCCGCCGAGGATGGCGGAGGCGTCCTCCAACTCGCCCGGCATGTTGTCGAGCGCGTTGGCGACCAGCACGAACACGAATGGAAAGGTGTAGCAGGAGATCACGAAGATCAGTCCGGTCAACGAATAGATGTCGAACAGCGGATCTTCGGCGCCGGTGAGATAGCGATAGAGCTGGTTCAACAATCCGCTGTTGGGCGCCGCCAGCAATTCCCAGGCGACCGCGCCGAGAAACGGCGGCGTGACAAAAGAGGCCGTCACCAGCGCGCGGATCGTCTGCCGCCCCGGCATGTCGGTGCGCGACACCAGCCAGCCGATCGGAGCTGCGACAAGGCAGCAGACCACCGCCGAGGTGGTGGCGATGATTGCGGTCGTCAGCAGCGGATCGAGGAACGCCGGGTCGGTGAACAGCGTGACGAAGTTCTGCAGCGTCGGATGCCGTGCCTTGTCCGTGAACGCGAAAACCGCCAGCCACGACATCGGCAGCACGATGAGCACGATCATGAAGGCAGCGAACAGCCACAGGACGGGGCGGGTGAGGTCGATGCGGGATTTGGGAGCGTCGGTGGTGGTTATGGTCATGTCATTTCCACAAGCGAAGTGCAGCTCCCTCGCCCCGCGCTTTGCGGGGAGAGGGTTGGGGTGAGGGGTCTCACCGCAAATTCGGACTCGCGGAGAGCCCGCTCACCCGCCGCGCATCTTTCGATGCGCGTCGGCCTAAGAGCGAGCTTCGCTCGTCTCGACTCCCCGCAGGCGGGGCGAGGCGGGACAGAGAACGCCGCTGCTCCCATCCTCAAACCCTGAACAACCGCGCATAGCGCGTCTTGATCTCTTCCGCCATCTTCTCGACCCCTGCGGCATCTTCCTTCATCAGCTTGATGTCCGAAATCTTCCACCGCCCCGGCTTCGATTGCACCTGCGCGTGAACGGAATACTGCGCGGTAAAGTCGGTGAAGAATTGTTGGGTCTCGCGGGTGTGCAGCCAGGCCTGGAACAGCCGTGCGGCATTTGGGTGCGGCGCTGACGCAAAGATAGCGGTCGGCCCCGAAATCGTCGGCGCGCCTTCGGCCGGATAGATCGGTTCAACCGGTTGACCGGCTTCCTTCAGCAGCACGATGCCGTATTCATTGCCGTCGGCCATCACGGCGCGTTCGCCAAGCGAAAGCTTTTTCGGCGGATCGGTCGAGGACTGCACCTGCATTACCCGCTGCTTCGACAGCTTCTCCAGGTAATCCCAGCCCAGTTCACGGACCAGCTGGAAGGTCGCAGTCATGATGGTGCCGCTATAGGCCGGATGGCCCTTGACCATCTTGCCTGCCCATTTGGGATCAAGCAGGTCGGCAAAGCTCTTCGGTGCGTCTTCGGGCTTTACCAGATTGGTGTTGTAGGCAATCGACGACAAATAAATCCGCGAGGTGGCGGACATGCCGTCGGGGTCGCGATATTCAGGAAGAAAATGCCGGGCCATATCCTCCGATACAAATGGCGCCAGCCAATTGTTTCGTTTCCAGGTGATGATGTGCGACGCATCCGAGGTGTTGATCACGTCGGCTGCGCGGATGCCCGAACCGAATTCCTGGTCGATCCGCTGAAACAGCCGCTCCGAGCCGGAACGTTCGATCTGAATGGTGATGCCGGGATAGGCGGCCTCGAACGCCTTGCCGAGCTTTTCGCCGACCGGCAGGTCCATCGACGAATAGAAGATCAATTTGCCTTCCTTCTTCGCCGCCTCCACCAGCTCAGGCGTGATCGCGACCGGCTCCGGCGCCTGGGCACGAACGGGGGAGGCGAACATGGTGCCGGCGGCAAGCGTGGCCGCGCCTTGCAGGATGTCGCGCCGCGAAAGTTTTCGTCCCTTCATCGCGTCCTCCTGTTTCCTTTTTTCTTTAACGCCTCAGCGCCCGGCAGCGCTCAGGCGGCAGCGTCAACCAGACCTCGCTGCCCTTTTGCACATTGGTTTCGGTCGGCGTGGTGGCGCGCAGACTGGTGCCGTCGGCCACTTCCACCATGTAGTCGCGCGCGGCCCCCAGATAGACCTGCCGCGTCACGACGGCCTTGATGGCGTTCTCGGGCGAAGCCGGCGCCTGCGCCGACAGGGCGATATCGTGCTGGCGGATCGCGACCACGGCGCCCTCACCCGCCGTGAGCGGCGCGCCGACCACCTGCAACGTCGCGCCAGCAAAGGAAATGTGGTTGGCATCGCGCGCGGTGCCCTTGATGACATTGCTGGCGCCGATGAAGCGCGCGACGAATTCGGACTCGGGGCGGGCATAGATGTCTTCGGGCGTACCGAGCTGGTCGATCCGGCCGCCGTTCATTACCGCGATCAGGTCGGCCGTGGTCATCGCCTCGGACTGGTCGTGGGTGACATAGACGGTGGTGTAGCGATATTCATCGTGCAGGCGGCGGATCTCGAACCGCATCTCCTCGCGCAGATTGGCGTCGAGGTTGGACAGCGGCTCGTCGAGCAGCAGCGTCTGCGGCTCGACGATCAGCGCGCGCGCCAGTGCCACGCGTTGCTGTTGTCCGCCGGATAGTTCGCCGGGATAGCGCTGCGCCAGCGCCTCGAGTTTTGTCGTGGCCAGAATCGCCGCCAGTTTCTTTGCGATGGTGTCGCGGTCCATTTTGCGCAGGCGCAGGCCGTAGACGATGTTTTCCGTCACCGTCATGTGCGGCCACAGCGCGTAGCTCTGAAAAATCATCGACATGTTGCGCTGCTCGGGCGGCAGCGTGCGCGCCTTCGAAGACACCAGCCGCTCGCCGACATGGATCTCGCCGTCGGAAGGTTCGAGGAAACCCGCGATCAGCCGCAGCGTCGTGGTCTTGCCGCAGCCGGAGGGGCCGAGCAGGCAGACCAATTGTCCATGGTCGATTTTCAAGGAGACGTTATCGACCACCGCAAGCGAGCCAAATCGCTTGGTCAGGCCGCGCAAATCAACGGACGCCAATCGCCTCACTCCCACCTTCGTTCTTGCACGGATCAGCGCCCGGCTTGGTATGCCAGTATACGGACAAAAACGGGTTGGGAAAGAGTAGGATGGGTGGAGCGAAGCGATACCCATCATTTAGATGCGGCTGAGGGAGCGCGAGAACGCGATTTCTCTCACCATGTGAAATGCAGTCACGCTGCGTTAGCGGGGACGACAGTGCGGGTGGAGCGCAGCGATAACCATCAATCAAACCAGGCGTGTACTCATAAATCAGGCGCTTAGTCTTGGTCGCGCCTTAGCGCAGATTATTTTAGAACCAAACCGGGGGTCGTCCAAATCTGTTATCCATGGCGTCACCCGGATAAAAAAGCAAAACCAGTGGTGTGAACAATCCAGCGACGGGGAGGCAAATAAGTAAACTGGATAGGCCCGATTTGTTGATATCGTGAAACCGCTTCGCCATGGCTGCAAATAAAACCCAGATAATAACGATTAGATTTGCAACCCCCGTGAATACGCCGAGATCGCCCATCGCGTGAAGGCTGGGCCATGTCAACGCGAAGATGGCTAGCGATCCTAGGTATCCAACTAGCATGACCACCGCGTATTGAAGTCTGTTTATCCGACCGTAGAAACTGAAGAATCCGCGCAGGTAGTTCATGTGCAGTCGCAACGGCTATGCCGTTCCTTCCAAGCTTACGAACACTCAACCGCTACAGTGGCCTGTAGGATGGGTGGAGCGAAGCGATACCCATCGTTGCTGCCGTGATGGATATCGCTTCGCTCCACCCATCCTACCAGTGATACAGGTCGGGGCTCACGCCCTGACGTTCTCGCCGAGATATTCGATCGCGGCCTCGGTTCCGCCCTTGCCGTGGGGAATATTGAGCGCGTTGAGGCCGACCTCGATGACGCCGAGCGTGCCCAGAATCATCGGCGCATTCACATGGCCCATGTGGGCGATACGAAACGCCTGGCCGGATAGATCGCCAATTCCAGTGCCGAGCACCACGCCGCATTTGTCCTTGCAGTAGCGCTGCAGCGCAGCCGGATCGAAGCCGTTCATCGTCACCGTCGTCACCGTGTTGGAGCGCTCATTGGCCTCCGCGATGTTGAAGCCGAGCACCTGGCCCTCGGACCACGCCGCGACCGCGCGGCGCACCGCCTCGGCGAGCAGGCGATGACGCAGAAAGGCGTTTTCAAGTCCCTCGACATGGAGCATGTCGATCGCCTTGCGCAGCGCGAACAGCAAATGCACCGGCGCGGTGCCGGCATATTTACGGTAGTGCTCGGCTCCTTCGCGCTCGGTCCAGTCCCAATAGGGCGTGCGCAGGTTGGCCTTTTTGTGCACTTCGCGGGCGCGGTCGTTGGCGGCGACGAAGCCCAGGCCCGGCGGCGTCATCAGGCCCTTCTGCGAGCCGGACATCGCGACGTCGATGCCCCATCTATCCATCTCGAACGGCATGCAGCCCAGCGAAGCCACGGTGTCGACCATGAACAGCGCCGGATGGCCGGTAGACTTGATCGCCTTGCCGATCGCTTCGACGTCGTTATAGGCGCCGGACGCAGTATCGACCTGCACCGCGACGATCGCCTTGATGGTGTGATCCTTGTCCTGCTTCAGCCGAGCCTCGACTTCCGCGGGACGGATCGCGCGGCGCCAGTCGCCCTTCAGCACTTCGACCTCGACGCCCATCGCCGCCGCCGCCTGACCCCAACCGATCGCAAAGCGTCCGCTTTCCAGCACCAGCAGCTTGTCGCCGCGCGACAATACGTTGGACAGCGTCGCTTCCCATGCGCCGTGGCCGTTGGCGATGTAGATGTAGGATTTGCCCTTGGTAGCGAATAGTTTTGAGAGATCGGCGAGCAGGCTGTCGGTCAGTTCCAGCATCTGTTCGGAATAGATATCGAGCGCCGGGCGATGCATCGCCTGCAGCACTTCGTCGGGCATGGTGGTAGGTCCCGGGATGGCCAGAAACTCCCGGCCCGCGCGAACGGTCATTTGTTGTTTTTCCTTATTGGCAAGCACGCGGAATCGAGGCGCGTGAGATTCAGCTGGCATAATATTCGATCGAGATCGTCATTGCGAGCGCAGCGAAGCAATCCAGAGCTGCAAAATAGATCAAATTGCACTCATTGCTCTTCACAACGACGGCAATCAGCACAGCTATTTCCCGACCGCCTTGGCGATGGCGGCCCAGATCTGATCCTTCAATTCGGTCGCCGGCGGGCTCGGGATCGTCACCGCAGGTCCGTCGCGCTTTTTGCAGGCTTCGACCAGCCGCAGCACCCAGATTTCGCCGTCGGTGTAATAAAGATCGCCGCCGCCATTGTGGCCCGCAATCGTCGGCCCGATGCCGGTGACCTGATATTTCGCCTCGACCATGCCGGCGGTTTCCAGGTCAGCCGCAAGCAGCGCGCGCTCGGCGTCGAGATCGGGGCTGATGTGGTGCGTGACCGCAGCGGTGTATTTGCTGACGCCGACGCCGCGATCCTCCGTGGCCGCGCCAAGCCAGACCGGACGCTTCTCCGCGCCGCTGTCCAGCACCTTCCAGTAGCGCACATGGTTGCGCTGGTCGGCGCTGGCCCCGATCGGCTTTTCATAGGCGAGATCCTCGCGGCGGCCGAGATAATAGAGATTGCTCACCGGCGCGTCCTTGTAGGGCCGGTCGAGCAGCACGCTGCCGACGATCTCGATCGAGGATTTCAGCGTGATCCGGTCGGCGGGGTACCAGCCGGCCGCGTGCATCGCGCAGACGACGTCCTTGGTGTCGCCGACCAGCCCGACATTGATCGGATCGCCGGGAATGCCCTGACCGGTCCGCGTCACCATAGGTAATTGGGCGAGGCCTTTTTGATGTTCGTAATGGGTCCAGAAAAACGGCAGGATCAGATAGGCGACGGCGCCGTAGACGATGACAACGAGCAGCAAGATCCAGGCCGCGCGCTTCCACAGCGAACGCTTCGGTTTGACCGGGGATTGCGCGCCATCGGTGTCGGTCACATCCAGCGCTCCGCGATGTCAGGCCCCCGAAGGGTAGCACGTCTGGGCTGTAGTGCTACCGCCGCGTCTCGCGGCAGCCCGCGGCTTCGGCCTCCTCGACCGAGCAGAACCAGCGCGTGCCCTTTGAGATCTTCATCTCGATCTTCGCATACCATCGGCTTGTCGGCTGGTGATAGATGCATTCGCCGGAGCGGTTGACATTGCCCTTGATGGTGCAGTCCGGCGAGGGCGCCACCGAGCCGGATGCCGACGCCAGCAGGATCGCCCTGGCGTTCTCCGGCGGCTTGACCGCGCCAAGGATCGCCGTCTTCTTGTTGCGGACGCGCCAATCCCATGGCGCGATGAACGCCCCTTGCCACATCCCCGCCTGGGCCTCGCGCGCGGCTTTCTCATCTGCCTCATAGTCGCGCGAGATACGCGTAGCCGCCAGCGCCCAGCCGTTTGACACCAGCCATTTCTGGATGTCCTCGCCGTCGGCCTCGCAGCGCGCCACCGTGCGGCCGCGGCGATCGGTGACGGCCCTGGTATGGCAGGTCCAGCTCTTGCCCCCGAAGCGTTTGATCAGTTCGTCGCGCGCGGCGGCGCCGCAGGCCCAGCGCTCGCTTTTGGTGTTGAGGCAGAGCTGATCGACGGCCGGCGCGTCGATGCCGCCCAGGCGGATGCGGCTGTTGCCGATCTGGAGGTGATCGCCTTCACGGATTTTCGGGACGCCGGTGATATCTGCCGCCTGCGCCATGGCGGGGAGCGACAGCAGCAAAACGGCGGACAGCAATTTCCGTAAACTCATCGGCAGTCTCAGCGAAATGATGCGGATAGTGCGGACAATGGGGCCATCTTGCCAGCGCCGGAACGTCGCATCGCTTTCAACTTCCCGCGAGATGTTCAAACCCTCCCCTGGAGGGGGAGGGTCGCCGAGCATCGTGAGATGCTCGGCGGGGTGGGGTGACAGTCTCTCCTATCGAACGGTGCCCGAGTTGAGAGATCACCCCACCCCGTTTCGCATTTCGCTTCGCTCCATGCGAACCGACCCTCCCCCTCCAGGGGAGGGTAAGCGAGCGCGTTTCACGCATTGCCCCTCATCATCACGCCTCGCGCCAGCGTCAGCCCCATCAACACAAACGCCGACGTCACCTCGGGTCCGCCGACCAGAATCCGCGTCGGCGTCTTCATCTTGTTCCATTCATAGGCCTTGTACGGCCCATGCCTGCCGCCTTCGCCGAGATGGGCCGTGATGCAGTTGAGCGCCGCCGCGAAGCTCGAAACATCGGCGCCGAGATGCGCCAGCGCCATCAGCGCCAGCGCGGCGTCGAACGGGTTCATCTCGCGCGCGGTCAATTCACCCTCGACATAGGCCAGCACCTTGCCGCGGATGAACGCGAACGTGCCGTCGGGATCGATCGCCTTCCGCGCCGCATCAGGCAACGCCATGAACGCGGCATGGCAGCGGCCGAAATAGGCGGAGTAGAGTTCCGGCAAATAATAGATGTGCGAACGCGGATTTCTAAAGGCGCCGCTTTCGACCAGCCGCCGCTGGAAGCCGATGATGCGATGCACCGTCTCCAGCCGCGAAGGCGTCTCCAAAATTTTCCAGCGCGTAAGGTTGCGGAAAGAGACTTCGAGAATGTCGAGATTGAGGGTAGGATCGAGGTCGTTGCCGTAGGGCCGGTCGCCGGCGAGATTGTCGATCCAGGTGACGACGCCACCCTCGTAATCGATGTTGTCGTTCAACGGCACGGTGACGCGCGGCTCGTTGGCGCCCTCGCGCACCTGATAGCCGCGGTAGAAGTCCAGCAGCGGCTGGTCGAGGATCGGATCGGTCGAGCCGGCCTGCGTCGCCGCCGAGAACGAGCACGCGGTGGTGTCGCAATCCGGCACGTAGATGCCGAAGCCTAAGTCCTGCTTGATCTGGGCGAAGAAGCGCGAGAAACGCGGATGCGGCAGCGGCGCGAGCGCCGTGATCACGCGCACCGTCGAGCCGTCATGCGAGGACACTTCCTCGGCTGAGGTCTTCAGGCAGAAATCCACCATTTCCGAAATCGCGCGCCGCGACGCAGCGGCCTCATCGGCGGATGCCAGCCCGCTCTCGACATAGCTCAGCAGCGCCTCGGTGAAGAAGGCGTCGTAATAGGCCGAGCGGTGGCGGATCTGCATCGGCTGCCACATCGGCTCGGCGATGCCCGTCCAGGGCGGGTTGATCAGGGCGCGGGCCGGCGAATGCGCGATGAAGATCCGCGCCAGGCTGAACAAGAGCGTCGAGTTCTTGTAGCCGCGCGAGTTCAGCCCGGTCAGCGCCGTCAGCATTTCGCGCCCGCCCATGTCGGGGTCGCCGATCAGGTTGAAGGCCGCATAGGTCGGGATGAAGCCGTTCTTGGCGAACGAGCCCAGCAGATGGGCGCCGCAGCGGCGGATCACCCGGTCGATCTCGCTTCCATCAGCCGCCCGGCCGGCGGCCGCCCGCTTCTGCGGGGCCGGGTGATGCACGCCGATATCGGCCATCAGCTCGGCGATCGGGGCGCCGACCGCGGCCCAGTCCGGCTCGTCATCGTCGCGCGCCCTTATCAGGGCCTCCTGCAAGGTGCCCAGTCGTTTTTCGTCCCGCAGCTCGGGCAGCCCGGTCCGCCGCAGCAGCGGCCGCAGCGCCGGATTGCCCAGCGCCGTCCGATAGAACTTGCCGAGATGGGGGTCGCCGCCGCGGTATTTCAGCAGCACGGGATCGCAGACGTCGTACAGCGAGGGGCCATCTTTCCGGGCGGTCAGCGCCCGGAATGCGGCGCCGGCGATGGTGTGGAAGCCCATGCAGTTTCTTTCCGCCGGAACGGTGAAGGGAGGGTCACGTTAAGCATGGCATACAGCTTAACGCGGCCACCGCCGGCCGGATCGGGCCCGCAAGCCCTTGAAAACTAGACAAATCCACGAAAAATACAAATGTGATCCGGGTCACTTAACTGGAATTAACCTTCCGCCAGTATTGGGCGGCTATTGGTTCCATGCACCAAATGAGGTTGTTCGGGAAGGCCCGACAGGCTAAAAGCCCGGTTGTTGCGGTGCCGCAAATTGATCGCAATTCGACGGCACACACCTTGCAACCCCTTCAAACCTGAACGGTCCTGACGCGACTAACTGGCGCGGTCTTGTTTGGTGCCTTTGAATAAACTTGGGATGGTAATGTGATGAACCTCGGTCAGCTCCGCATCTCCCGCCGCACCGTCACCATTGCCGTTGCCTTCGTAGGCCTGGTGTCGCTGGCGATCGGCGCCCATGCAGCGTTGAACAAGCGCTCGCTCGACGCCGCCAAGGCGATCGGGAGCGAACAAACCGGCTCGATCGGCACATCGGCCAGCCGCGTGGCGCTGGTGATCGGCAACGGCCACTATCCGGATGCGTCAGCGCCGCTGTCCCAGCCCATCAACGATGCCCGCGGCCTCACCGCAGCTTTGCGGGCCAAGGGTTTTGACGTCGACGTGGTCGAGGACGCCACCAAGGACGACATGGCCCGCGCCATTGTCCGCCTGAAGGCCAAGATCCAGCCGGACACCGTGGCAATGCTGTTCTTCGGCGGCTACGGTGTCCAGGTCGGCCGCGAGAGTTTCATGATCCCGGTCGATGCCGCAATCTGGAAGGAAGCCGACGTCCGCCGCGACGGCGTCTCCATCGAACAGGTGCTGGACGCGATGACCGAGAAGGGCGCCAAGGCCAAGCTCGTCGTCGTCGACGCCTCCCGCCGCAACCCCTATGAGCGCCGCTTCCGCTCCTACTCGCATGGGCTCGCCCCGATCTCCACGCCGGAAAACGCGCTGATCCTGACCTCGGCGACGCCGGGCAAGGTGGCCGATGACGGCAAGGGCCAGTACAGCGTGCTGGTGACCGAGCTGCTCAACAATTTGAGTTCGCAGTCCGGCGCGGCAAGTGCTTTCAACAAGACCCGCATCTCCGTCTCCCGCGCCTCCGACGGCGAGCAGGTGCCGCAGGTGTCGTCGTCGCTGCTGGAAGACGTCCGCATCGGCGGGTAGGGGCCAGGCCAGCTCCCTCCACCCGATCGTCCCTGCTTTCGCATGCGAACGCAGGGACCCATACGGCGTGATCTATCAAGTGAAACGCGGTCGCTGATATCTTACCATACAACGAACGCCGGTGGTTATGGGCCCCTGCGTTCGTTCGCAGGGGCGACGGATACCTACTTCGTATCCGCGCTCGCCGTCACCGCCCGCACAGGGTCGCCTTCGCGGAGCAGCGCGCCGGCGCGCGCCACCACGATGTCGCCTTCCTGCAGCCCGGAGGTGATCTCGACCTGCCCGGCCGACATCAGCCCGGTCTCCACCCGCCGCGTTTCGACGCGTGCGCGCCGCACCACCTGCACGACGGTGCCGGCGGAGCCATAGAGGATGGCGGTGAGCGGCACCGAGACGCCGCAGCTCTGCCCGGTCTTGATCTGCGCGCGGCCTGACGAATTCACCAATAGCCGCCGGTTGGTGGTGACGCCGAGGAACACCTGCGCGAGCTGGCTGTTCGGCTCGACCGTGGTCGACAGCCGCCGCACCCGCCCGTCGACCTCGCCGGCGCCGATCACCTTGATCCGCGCGGTCTGGTTGACCTGAAGTTTGGCGATGTCGCGCGTCGGCACCATGCCGACCAGATCGAACTCGCTGCGCGCGATGATCGAGAACAGCGCTTCGCCCTTGGCCGAAGCCATCGCACCGACCGAAGCCGTCGAGGCGGAGATCACGCCCGCCACCGGCGCCTGCACCGTGATCTGCCCGCCCTCGGGGAGGGTCAGCCGCGCCAGCACCTGACCTGCGGTAACGCTGTCGCCCGCATCCACCATCACCTCGGCGACCTTCAGCCCCATCCGCTCGGGCCGCACCTGCGTCTCCTCCCGCGCAATGATGGTGCCGGAGACCTCGACGATATTGGCGAAACAGGATTTCGCGGCCTTGAGCACGGTGACGGCGGCGCCCTTTGGGGGGGCTTCGTCGTCGGCGGCGAGGGGGGAGGTAGAAAGGCAGAGCAGGCCAGCCACCGCCGCAGCGAACAGCCTTCGCGACGGGGCGGACGCAGTGAAATAGGTCATCGGCAATCCAGTCCAATAATTCACATCATGAATATCAGAAGGCCGGCCGCGGAGCCAAGGCCAACGCCGGCCGCACCGGATCCGCGCGCCTCGTTCGACCGATGCGGGCGGTGATGGACGAAAACGTCCCGGCTGCGTCCCCTTGAAATGATATCATAAAGATGATATCATTTATGGGTTATTGGAGGATGCTATGCAGGTTTCGAAATGGGGTGACAGCCTGGCCGTGCGGCTGCCCAAAGCCCTGGTCGAAAAGATGGGTCTGCGTGCCGGCGACGAACTCGACATCGTCGACGTCGCCGAGCGAACGCTGATCGTCCAGAAGGAAGACCGCCGCAAGGCTGCGCTCGAGCGTCTGGCTTCGCTCAACTGGACGCTTCCTTCCGATTACAAGTTCGATCGGGACGAGGCGAACGAGCGGTGAAGGCGTTCTTCGATACCAACATTCTCGTATACACCGCGACTTCGGACGCCAGAAAACAACGGGCGGTGGATTGCCTGAGCCGCGGCGGTGTCGTCAGCGTTCAGGTGCTGAACGAGTTCGTTCACGTCGCCCGCCGCAAGCTTCGTCATGACTGGCCGCAGATCGAATTGGCGCTCGGGCTGTTCCGCGCGTCGCTCGATGACGTCTTGCCCGTCACGCTGAACACGCACACGGGCGCCGTGTCCCTCGCCCGCGAGCACGGCCTGCCGTTCTACGACGCCCTGATCGTCGCCGCCGCCATCGAGGCCGGTTGCGACACGCTGTTCAGCGAAGACATGCAGCATGGCCGCAGCATCGGCGGCCTCGCCATCGTCAATCCGTTTCTCGATAGTGCACCGTAGTCTGCCGCCCTCGGGCAGGTTCGGCCGTGCCGGCAAGGGTCATCTTGAAATGTCACCCCTCCGCCAAGCTGACGGCCTCCGCCGGCGCCGCCTCTCCGGCCAGCGGAACGCCGGCCAGGTCGTCCGCGCGGGCGATATGCTGCGCGATCGCGGAATTGACTGACAAGGCATGGGTGAGCGGGAGCATATGGCCGGCAGCCGGCAAATGCCGGATTTCCGCGCCGTCCATGATCGCGCCGAGCCGCTGCACGATGCGTTGGGTGACGAAGGGCGATAGCCCGCCCGAAAACAGCAGCGTCGGAACGCGAAGCGAGGCCGCCGCGGTGGCTACATTCTCTTCGGCGAACGCCGCGGTGAAATCGAATGCAAGCTTGTCGGCGCGCTCAACCATGCGCTGGCGGACGCTTGCCGGCAGTGGATCCTGCGGACCGGACCCATTCCAGAACTCGATGAACATGTCGATCGCCTCCAGCGCCGATCCATTCCAGATGTCCTCGGAAACGTCACGCGCGACCTGGGCGAAACGCGCGTGAAGCCGCCGGTCCGCGTCGCTCTCGCACAAAAGCGTCGGCAGCACCGGCTCGATCAGCGTCAGGCTGCGCAGGCGATGCGCGAACGCCGAGCAGGTCGCGATCTTGAACGCAATCGCGCCGCCGTAGGAATGGCCGACGAGATGGATGGGGCCCTCCGCGTCGTTGAGCTGGCCGTTCAGGCATCGAACTTCCTCCGCGAGCGTCAGCGGCAGGTCCACCGCGCAGTAGCTATTGGTGCCATAGCCCGAGATGTCAGGGGCGAAGAACGGATGCTCGCGCCCGAGTTCATCGGCGAGCGTCTTCCATTGGCGCCCCGAGCCGAGCGAGCAATGCAGCGCCACGACGCAAGCCTTTTCGCGCTCTCGGCGCGAGATGTGAATCACATTGGTCATCGAAATGCTCCTTATTTTTATGTGGGACGCCACCAGCGGGCCATGCGAATGGCCCGCCGAAGCCTTGCTGGCGCGCCGTTTCACCGCTTGGTGATGACGACCTCGAGATATTCGCTGGGCACGACCATGGTGCCGTCGCCGGACCTGTTCATGCGAACAATCAGCGCATTCAGATCGTTATGCAGCTCTTCCTGTTTCGCCGGGTCGAGGGCGGCGAAGGCTTTCAGCACCGGGCCGTAATACGTCTTGAACACGTCGAGGAAGTGCGCCGGCGAGCGATAGCGGAACTTGAACAGGCGCGATTCCGCTCGGATCGCGCGCGCATCAGCGTCGAACATTTCGGTGAGCCGCGCGCGCGTTCCCCACAGCGCCGGCGATTTGGCCCCGGCGGGAGGCGGCAGATATTTGCCGAGCGTCTTGAAGATCTGTCCGATGAAACCTTCCGGCGTCCAGTTCGCGAGGCCGATCTGGCCCTTGGGCTTGCAGACCCGCATCAGCTCGGCGGCCGCGCTGTCCTGGTTCGGCGTGAACATGACGCCGAAGGTGGAGAGCACCGTGTCAAAGCTGTTATCGTCGAACGGCAGGTTTTCCGCGTCGGCTTCCCTGAATTCGATTTGCATGCCTTCGGCTACTGCGCGCGCCTGGCCGCGCTCCAGCAACGCCGGCACGTAGTCGGTCGAGGTGACGTCGCACCACCGCCGCGCCGCGGCAAGGCTCGCCATGCCGTTGCCGGCGGCGACATCGAGCACCTTTGAGCCGGCCTTGAGATCGAGCGCCTCGCACAGCTCCTCGCCGACGATCTGCAGCGTCGCGCCGACAATAGCGTAGTTGCCCGAGGACCATGCGGCCTGCTGACGCGTCTTCAGGGCTGCGAGGTCGGGGGCGGGCGGGATCGGGGTCGCTGCGGTCGCAGTCTGGCCGGCCATGGGTGTCTCCTTGATCTGGATCATGCGGCCACGGGAGGGGCCACGATGAACCGAACATCGCCCTGTCAGGACCTAAAGACTGTGATGCCGGGCTGATTTTGCCTTGAGACCACCCTGATTTTTCAGTGAGATTTCTCTTTCTGTGAGATTTCACACACTTTCCCGCCGGGAAATTCGGTCTACCTCGCACCGGGAGCGGGACAAACAAAATGACCGGAAATCGCGTGCCGGGACAAAGTGATCTAGGATGATTTAACCGGGATGAAGCCGTGCGATTTCACTTTTCCAACCATGTACTTGATGTCGACCTGCGTGAGCTGACCCGCGGCGGCGAGAGCATCGCGGTCGAGCCGCAGGTGTTCGATCTCCTGGTTCACCTGATCGAAAACCGCGACCGCGTCGTCACCAAGGACGATCTGATCGAGACGATATGGGACGGCCGCATCGTCTCCGAATCCACGTTGACGAGCCGGATCAACGCCGCGCGCAGGGCGGTCGGCGACAGCGGCAAGGATCAAGCCGTGATCCGCACCATTGCGCGAAAGGGTTTTCGTTTCGTCGGCGACGTGCAGCCGAAAGCCGCGAACGGCAGGTTGGCGCGCGCCGATGCGCCTTCCTCGCCCGGTTTCGCCGGCGAGCTGCAGCATCGACAACTCCCGGCGCTCGATCGCACCGCGATCGCCGTGCTGCCGTTTGCCAATCTTAGCGGCGAGCCGGAGCAGGAGTATTTTTCCGAAGGCATCAGCGAGGACATCATCACCGCACTGTCGAAGCTGCGCTGGTTCTACGTGATCGCGCGGAATTCCTCGTTCAGCTACCGGGGCAAATCCGTCCACCACAAAGAGATCGGCGCGGAGCTCGGCGTCGGCTATGTCGTCGAAGGCAGCGTGCGCAAGGACGGCGACCATGTGCGCATCAACGCTCAGCTCGTCGATGTGGCGAGCGGCAGTCAGCTCTGGGCCGAGCGCTACGACCGCAATCTCGCCGATGTGTTCGCCGTGCAGGACGAAATCACCCAGGCCGTGGTCGCGGCGATCGAGCCGCAGCTCTATGCGGCTGAGGATTTCCGGGCCCGGCGCAAGACGCCTGATAATATGGACGCGTGGGATCTGGTGATGCGCGCGCTGTCGCATTACTGGCGCGTGACGCGGCAGGACAATCTGGTGGCGCTGGCGCTTCTGGAAAAGGCGATCAGCGTCGATCCTTCTTACGGCCAGGCGCTCAGCCTGCTGGCGGCCTGCCATACGTTCAGCGCCCATATGGGCTGGCAGGAAATCACCAAAGTGGTTCCGGTGGCGGAGCGGGCGGCGCTGGCGGCGATCCGGGCCGACAGCGAGGACGCGTGGGCGCATTATGCGCTCGCCAGCGTCTATCTGTTCAACCGGCGCTTCGATGATTGCATCGCCGAGTTCGAGCTTGCGCTTCGGCTCAATCCCAATTTCTCGCCCGCGCGCGGCCTCTATGGCGTTGCGCTGTCCTATCGCGGGCGCTGGGAGGAAGGCGATCGCGCCGCGCGCGAGGCGCTGAAATTCTCACCGCGCGATCCCTTTGCCGCGATCTATTGCGGCGTCGCGGCCTATTGCCAGTATGTCGGCAAAAATTACGCGGAGGCGATCCGCCTGTCGCGCGAAGCGTTGCGCCAGCGCACCGATTTTGTCGGCGCCCACCGCGTGCTGACCGCCTCCCTCGGCATGGCCGGCGACACTGACGCCGCCAAATCGGCCCTCGAAGGCCTCCGCCGCGCCCAGCCCAACATCTCGCTCGCCTGGCTCGCCAGCGGACTGCCGTTCGAACACGAGGCGGACAAGGCGCATTACCTGGAAGGGTTTGGGAGGGCGGGCCTGCGATAACTGAGATCTGCATAGCTCCGCGGTGATATCTCAAGCTGAACTGGACGACAAATCATAGCTGTCTGAAAGTCTTGGCCGACTGTCACGGGCATGTTGATGCTGCCCTCGCTCTCGCGAGGCAAGCATCAAGAAGAGAACTACATGCCGTTGATAGAGGTTCACGTCATCGAGAACGTGTTCAATTCCGAGCAGAAGCGCCAGATGATCAGCAAACTCACCGACGCCATGGTATCGATCGAAGGCGAGAGCATGCGCGGCGTTACCTGGGTCAAGATTTCCGAAGTCGCGAGCGGCGATTGGGGCATCGGCGGTCAGCCGCTGACCACGGAAGCCGTCAAGGATCTCGCGGCCGGGCGAAAGGTGGCCTGACGAGTTTCGCCTCGCATCGCCGGCGGGCTGGCCCTGCCGGCGGTGTGGCATATCGCTTCCTCATTCAGATCTTCACGTAGTCGTGTCCGGTATCCGTCGCGCCTTTAGGCGTACGCGCCGAAGCCTGCTGACACCATGCTGGCAGCAGGCCTTCGGTAGAAAGCATGCTCGGCAACTTGACCGAGTTCCAACTACTCTTTGAAGAACATCGCCATGACCGTACTGACCACCATTCCGACCTCCGCCACCAGGCCATTTGCTTGGCGAACTGCAGTTTGGCTGGCGCGCGTTCGCCGGACCATCAACCGCCTCATCGCGGCGGTGATCTCGCGCCACGAGCGTCACGCCGCGCGCGAGGCCCTGCGCAAGCTCGACGATCGCCATCTCAAGGATATCGGCATGTACCGCACGCAGATCGACAGCAATCTCGAAGAACTGGCGCAGACCCGCGCGCGAATGCAGCAGTCCGGTTGGCACTGACGGGCGCGTGCGGCGTCGCCGCTCATCGTCAGTCGGTCGCAACGGTTACCGCGACGCGCGCGCGGCACACTCATTCTAAGACATCTTCTTCCGTCGCGCCGCGGCCGCCGCATCAACCACGTTGTCGACTTCCTCGCGCCAGCTCATGATTTCCGCCGCCAAAATCGGATGATTGAATCCCTTCAGATTCAAATCATCGATTGGCCGCCCTTCCACCCACGGCTCCACCATGCCGTAGACACGCCTCGACACCACGATCTGGTTGGCCTTGGCTTCGTCGCACAGCCGCGACGCAAGATTGGTGACGCTGCCGATCGCGGCGTATTCCAGCCGCTGCTCAAAACCGATCTGGCCGAGCGTGGCGTAGCCGAGCGCAATGCCGATGCCGAAGCCGAGATTGTGGCCGCGGTTGCGCCACTTGTCGGTCAGCCCGCCGATAGTGTCGCGCATCTCGACCGCCATGCGAACGGCGCGCGCGGTGTGGTCGTCGAACTGGATCGGCGCGTTGAACAGGATCATCACGCCGTCGCCGGCATAGCGGTCGAGCGTGCCTTCATACTTGAAAATCAGTTCGCCGAGCGCCGCGTGATATTCGCGCAGCACGTTCATCGCCTCTTCCGGTTCAGTGGTCTCGGTGAACGCCGTAAACCCGCGCAGATCGCAGAATACGACGGTGACCTCGCGGCGGTGGCTGTCGAGCAGGCCCTCATGGCCGTCGGAGGAGGCGATCAGTTGCGCCACCTGCGGCGCGAGGAAACGCTCCAGCCTTCGGATGCGCTCGATCTCGCCGAGCTGCGTCTCGACGCGCTCCTCCAGCGAGCGGTTCCAATCCTTGAGCTGATCGGTCTGTTCCTGCAGCTTGTCGGCCTGCTCGCGCACGATGTCGTTGGCGGCCAAAAGCTCGCGGCTCTTATGATCCACCTCGGTGAACAGCCGCGCATTGCGCATTGCCAGCACCGCCTGGTGCGCAAACGTCTTCATCAGTCCGATCAGATTGGCGGAGAATTCGCCCTCGTTCCGCCGCAGCACCACCAGCGAACCCAGAATGCCGGTCTGGTCGACCAGCGGCACCACCAGCACCGAGTGGAATCCGGCTTCGATTACGACATCGCGCAAGGGATGTTCGGGCGTCGCGCCGAGCTGGGGTATCGCGATCGGCTCGCCGCTCGTTGCGGCTTCGCCGAGCGGCGAGTTGTCGGCGTCGATAGCGCGGTGGCTGCCTTCGGCCGACGGGTCGATGCCGATCGCTTCCGTCAGGTTGAACTGGTGATTGCCGGCGTCATAGCCATAGATCAGCACGGCGTCGGCGTGGGTGATTTCCAGCGCGCGCGCGGCGACCGTCGGCAGCACGGCGTTGAGGTCGAGCGAGGAGGCGACCGCGCGGCCGACCTCCTCGAGCACCTTGAGCTCGTTGATCGACTGCGCCAGATCGCGCGTCCGCTCCTTCACCTTGGATTCGAGGTTCGAATAGGTCTCGGCCAACTGCCCGGCCATGCCGTTGAACTGGTTGGCGAGCTCCTCAAGTTCGTCCGATGTCTTCACCTCAATGCGATGTCCGAAATCGCCGGCGCCAAGACGCCTGGCGCCGGCCTGCAGCGCCGTGATCGGCACCAGCATGCGCCGCGCCATGATGGTGCCGGCGATGATCGCGACCACGAGGCCGAGCGCGATCAAGAGCGCGATCCGTACCAGTTGATCGCGGATCGGCGTCAGCGCCTGCGCCGTCTCCTGTTCGAAGAACACGTGCCAGCCGAGCTTCGGCACCAGGCTCGATGTGGTCAGCACGGCGTTGCCCCTGGCATCCTTGCCCGACGCCGGCGCCACGCCGCCGGGCTTGCTGACGGCAGCGACCTGCGGCAGCGCCGACAGATTCTTGCCGACTTCAGGCCCGTTCGAGGAGGTGGCCAGCACGTCACCCTTGGAATCGGTGATATAGGCAAACGCCACCTTGCCGACCTGGGCATCGATCAAAAACTCCGACAGGAAATCAAGGTCGATCTCGGCGACAGTGGTGCTGCCATCGGCATGCGCCAGCGCGATCGACATCAACGGCCGTTCACCGCGGAAGTAGGCCGGCGCAAAATGGGTGCCGCGCGAGATAGCCTCGGTAAATCTGCGGGAAAAATCGGCGTCGCTGCCGAGCGTGACGGTCTGGCGCGTGTGGCGGAGTTGCTCACGGCCCTGGCTGTTGAGGAACGAGAGCTGGCTGACCTGCGGCACCTGCCGCAGCAGTTGCGCATAGTCTTCGCGGTGCTGCTCCAGCGTTGCAGCTTCGGTGATCTTGGTGGCGCTGGCGCGCGTTACCCAGGAAATCTGCCGCTCGAGGTCGGACAGGGATTGCTGGATCCGCTTGGCGGTCGCCTCCGCCTTCTCGCTCATGCCGTCGTTGAGCGAGCTCTTGATGCCGCGGTAAGTGATCCAGACTTCCATCGCGCCGTTGATGGCCAGCACGAACACGACGAGGCCGACCAGCGCGACGACGTATTTGGCGAACAGGCCTTCGCGCAGAAACCCTATTCTGTCCTTGACCTCGTTCATCCGGACCCTCGTGCCGGCCCACGGCTTGGGCGCGCATCGGCTTGTCACTGGCGCCGGTCTGTCTCGGCAGCCCCGGCGTGGGGTCTGTCTAGCACGAATTGGGGGGAGGGGCTGTGAGCCCGCCGACATGGTTAGCCCCAATTGTGGGCAGGGATCGCGGGGAATCCGTCATGCCCGGGCTTGCTTAACCTCGCCCCGCTTGCGGGGAGAGGTCGGATTGCGAAGCAATCCGGGTGAGGGGGTACAGGTCCATCAACGAGCCGCAGCATTCGCGGAGAGAGCCCCTCACCCCGACCCTCTCCCCGTGAAGAGCGGGGCGAGGGAGAGGCAGCTTCACCGGTTGAACAACTGCCGCATGATCTCGTTCATTGGCTGACTGTCCTGCTCGGCGGTCGTGTCGCTCGGCGGCGCAGGAGGAGCGGGCTCGGCCGGGGCGGCTTCGGTCGGCGCCTCGGGTGGCGAGGTACGGCTCGGGATGCTGCGCTGGCTGCCCGGCCGCGCGCCACCCTGGCCTTGGCTCTGGCCCAATCCGCTCAGGCCCTGCTGCAATAGATTGCCGATGGTCTCGCCGAGCTGGCCGCCAGCCGCGCCCTGTCCACCAGCACCGCCTTGCTGTCCGCCGGCCGCCCCCGGCTGTCCGCCAAGCAGGTTGCCGATCGCAGCCCCGAGGCCGGCGCCGTTCTGGCCGAACAGGCCCTTGCCCATCTCCTTCAGCTTGGCATAGGCGGCGTCGGGATTGTCGAGGATGCCCTGCATCTCCGGATAGATCCGTGGGCTCCCCCAAGGGCCCGAGATCATCACGGGGATGCCGAGCCCGACCGGATCGGTGACGCGGCCCTGGCCTTCGGTGGTCATCACGAGCTTCGGCTCGACGCGGAACCCGATCTGCTTGGTGCCGAGGTCGATGGTGCCTGCGCCGGTCATCTTGACCAGCGGGCCGACCAGGTTGAGGTCGGTGGTCTGCGCCTGTCCCTTGTCGATCTTGAACGACGCCGACAATTGCGAAAGGTCCGTCGCCTTCTCCGCGCTCTCCTGCCAGCCTGACAGCGTGCTCGCCGTCAGCGACCGGATCATCTGCGCGACATTGAGCCCCTTGATGGCGCCGTCCTGGAATACGACGAACGCAGTACCGGCCATGCTCGACATGATCGCGCGCTGGCTGGTGCCGGAGGAGCGCACGCTGACCTTCGCCTGCATCTTGCCGTCGATCCCGTCGAAATCGGCCAGGCCCTGCAGCAGCGGCAGCGCGCGCACGCCGGTGAGGTCGGCCCGCATCGCGTAGGTCGGATTGGCGGTGGAGACATCGACGGTCAGATCGCCATTGGCGTTGCCTTCATAGGCGCCGAGGTTGGAAACCTGCGCCTTCAGCACGCCGGTTGTGAGCGTGGCCTCGATCGCGGCGGGAGTGAAACGCGCGTCGCCGATGTTGAGCTCGGTCGCGGAAATGCGAGCCTGCAGGTCGACATAATTGAGGCCGTTGATGTCGATCGTCGCACTGCTCCAGGGTTGGCCTGAGGAATCGCCGGTGCTGCGCGTCGTCGCGATGGCGAGCTTCTGGAAATCGAGGTCGAGCTTAACCAGCGGCTTGCTCGAAAGATCGACCGAGGCCCAGCCGTTGAACGCGGCGTCGCCGAGCGCGCCGGTGACGCCGTTGATCATCACGACCGAGCCGTTGAGGCGGGCTTCGGCCTTGGCGGTGAGCGGGGCGCGCAACAGGTCGGGCGCGTCGATCTTGATCTCGGCCGGGATATTCTGCCGCTCGATCGGGGCTGCGGGCAGTGCCGCCTTGATATCGAATTTCAGCGGATAGCCGTTGCGGCGGGCGCTGCCCGACAGCACGACCTTGCGATCGGAATCGATCGTGATGTCGGCATTGACAGTCTCGATCCTGTTCTCGACGCGATCGCGCAGGTTGGAGAGCACGATGGTGCCGCCGGTGACGCTGATGTGCTCGATCGAGAAAGCCTCAGATGTCTTGCCGGCAGCGGGTTTCGAGGCAGGATTGGCCTCCCTCTCGCGCTCGCGTCTCAGCGGCAGGTTCACCACCGGGCGGATGATGACGAGTTCGGTGATCTGCGGCTTGCCGGCCCACAGGCTGGCGAGCGTCACGTCCGCTTCGATGCTTGCGGCCGCGAAGCGGCGGTTGATGTCGCGGTCCTTCTGATTCTGCAGCGTGACATCGTTCAGCGTGATGTTGAGCGATGGCCACAGGCCGACCTTGGCACCGCCATTGATGGCGAGCTTGTAGCCGGTCTCGCGCTCGACCCGCTCCTCGATCTGCGCCGTCAGGAAGCTGGACGGGACGCCGATCACCAGCAGCAGCGCGATGACGACGATCACGGCGGCAATGGCGACGCCGGCAAGTTTCAGTGCTTTCATATCGACATTCCAGACCGCGCAAACGGCACATATTTCGGTGGCGCGAGACGCGGGCGCAACCGGTCAGGCGAGCTTATCCCGGAAAGAGGATGGGGCCCAACAAGCCAAAAATATTCCCAGGGTACTGCAAAGTTATGTGACTTATGACACACTCGTTGGCGTGGGAATCTTGCTAACGGCCTGAGGGGGCGGGACCGGACTTATTTTGGAAGGTAGTACAATGAGCAAACAGGCCGAATTTGCGGTCATTTTGAAAATGAACCCGATGTTTGCGGATCTGGGCGCCGACGAATTGCAGCGCATCTCCGGCCTTTGCCACACCCAGCAGCTCGGCCTCGGCGAAATGCTGTTCCAGAAGGGCGATGCCGGCGATGCCCTGTACGGGGTCCGGCGCGGCCAGATCCGGATCGAGACCGGCGCCTCCGACGGCAGCCGCCTGACGCTGAATTTCATGGGGCCCGGCGATCTGTTCGGCGAGGTCGCCGTCCTCGACGGGGAGAGCCGCACTGCGGACGCAACCGCCGGCGAACCGTCGGAACTTTTCGTGCTGCGGCGCGAGGATTTCCTGGCCTTCCTTGAGCGCGAGCCGAAGGTCGCGATCAAGATCATGATGCTGTTGTGCCAGCGCATCCGCTGGCAGAGCGAGCGGATGGAGGAATCGGTGCTGCAGCCGCTGCCGGTTCGCCTGGCGCGAAGGCTCTGCGCGCTCGCCTCCGATTTCGGTTCCGAAGTGCACATCTCGCAGGAACAACTCGGCGTCTTCGTCGGCGCCGCCCGCGAGAGCGTCAACCGTCAATTGCAGCTCTGGCGCAAGGATGGCATTCTGGATCTGCAGCGCGGACGGATATTGCTGCAGAACATGACCAAGCTGACGGCGGTGGCGCGGAACGAGTAGGGGCTGCGGGGCGCTACATGCGCGCTTCGCGATCGTGCCAGAGAATGTCGGCCGCGCCGAAGCGGATCGCGAAGGATCATCCGATCCTGCGAGGTTGCGGCCGGGGCAATTCGTTGTCGGCCCCCCAGCTCGCAACCCATGCCTTGACCTCGTCAAACGGCACGGCAATCCGTGTCTGCCGAAAGTGGTCGTAACGGCGACGATCCTCAGCGATATCGGGACCGGCGAAATCGACCACCGAATGCTCTCTCACTCCGCCGCAGGCGACATCGCCGGCGGGCCCTTGGCGGGTGGCTCCTTGTGATGATCCGATCCGTGGCCTGCGGACTCCGTCTCTGCGCTGGAGACGATCAGCTTCTTGCCCAGCCGCCAGCACAGGGCGCCGAGATCGTCCATCACCATGAACATCGCCGGCACGAACACCAGCGACAGGATGGTGGAGAAGATCAGGCCACCGATCACGGCGAGGGCCATCGGCGAGCGGAATTCACCGCCGGCGCCAAACGCCAGCGCTGACGGCATCATGCCCGCGGCCATCGCGATCGTCGTCATCACGATCGGGCGCGCGCGCTTCATGCCGGCGTCGATGATGGCCTCGTCGCGCTTCTTGCCTTCGCGGATGGCTTCGACCGCGAACTCCACCAGCATGATGGCGTTCTTGGTGACGATGCCCATCAGCATCAGGATGCCGATCCAGACCGGCGTGGTGAGCTGCTTGCCGGTCAGCAGCAAGGCTGCGATCGCGCCGCCGATCGAGAGCGGCAGCGAGAACAGGATGGTGATCGGCTGCAGGAAGGTGCCGAACAGCAGCACCAGCACGGCGTAGACCATCATCAGGCCGGCGGTGATGGCGGTGGCAAAGCCTTCCGACAATTCGTTGAGGCTTTCGGCGTCGCCCGACGGGCTGACCTTCACGCCCTTCGGCAGGCTCTTCATGACCGGAAGGTCGTAGATCATCTTGGTGGCGTCGCCGAGCGCTGCGTTGCCGACGAGGTCGGCGGCCACCGTCGCCTGCCGTTCGCGGTCGTAACGGTTGATGCTGGTCGGGCCCTGATCGAGCTGGATGTCGGCGACAACCGACAGCGGCACGCCGCCACGCTCGCCGCGCTGGCCGAGCGGCACCCGCAATTGCTGCAGCATCTGCAGATCGCTGCGTGCATTGTCCTCGAGCTGGACGCGGATCGGCACCTGACGGTCGCCGGCATCGAATTTCGCCAAGGCCGGGCCGACGTCGCCAATGGTGGCGACACGAATTGTCTGCGACAGGCTCTCGGTGGAGACGCCGAGCCGCGCCGCCAGTTCGGCGCGCGGCCGGATACGCAGTTCAGGCCGGTCGAGCGAGGTTTCCGAAATCACGTTGGCGATGATCGGAATCCGCTTCATCTGCGTCGCCAGCTCGCTGGCGACGTTGTTGACGATGTTGCTGTCGACCCCCGTCACGACAAGCGAAATCGCGCGCAGGCCGTTCTCGTCGAGGAACCAGAAGCGGATGTCCGGAACGTTTTCCAGTTCCTGGCCGATCTCGAGCTCGAGTTGCCGCTGGGTGATCTTGCGATCGCCTTTCGGGGTGTAATTGATAATCAGCGCGGCGCGGCGCACTTCCTGTGTTCCCGGCGGCACCCTTCCACCATCGACGAAGATGCTCTTCACCTCGGGCCGCTTGCGCAGGCGGGCGACGATTTCCTCCGTCACCTTCTCGGTATAGGCGAGCTGCGAGCCCGGCGGCAGCTCCATCGCGAGCAGCGAGCGCGCGGTATCCTGCGCCGGCAGGAAGCCCTGCGGCAGCAGTGTGATGCTCCAGATCGAGGCTGCGAAGACGCCGAAGCCGATCAACACGGTGATGAAATAGTGCTTCACCGACCAGGTCACCAACTTGGTGTAGGTCTGCAGGATTCGCCCGGGCGGCGGGTCCTCGTGCGGGTGATCCTTGAGGAAGTAGGCGGCGAGCACCGGCGTGACGAAGCGCGCGGCAAGCAGCGAGAAGAACACCTGCACCGACACGGTGATGCCGAACTGCTTGAAGAACTGCCCGGCAATGCCGGACATGAAGCTGGCGGGAGCAAAGATCGCGATGATCGTCAGCGAGATCGCGATCACCGCGAGGCCGATTTCGTCGGCGGCTTCGAGTGCCGCGCGATAGGGCGATTTGCCCATGCGCATATGGCGTACGATGTTCTCGATCTCGACGATGGCGTCGTCGACCAGAATACCGGTCGACAGCGTGATGGCGAGGAAGGAGACCAGGTTCAGCGAGAAGCCGAGCAGGTCCATCGCCCAGAACGCGGGGAAGATCGATAGCGGCAGCGAGATCGCGGCGATGATAGTGGCGCGGATATCGCGCAGGAACAGCAGCACGACGATCACCGCAAGGATTGCGCCCTCGAACAAGGTCGAGATCGCCGCATCGTAGTTGCCCTTGGTGAAGTCGACCGAGGTATCGATCAGCTTCAGGTCGACGTCGGGATAGGCGACCTTCAGCGCATCGATTCGCTTCTGCACGGCGGCTGCAACCACGACGTCGCTGGCACCCTTGGAGCGCTTGATGCCGAGCGCCACCACCGGCTCGCCGTTGAAGCGGGCAAAAGTCCGGCGGTCGGCGATGGTGTCGGTGACGGTGCCGAGATCGTCGAGCCGCACCTCGCCGCCGCCGAACAGCGGGATCATGGTGCCGGCAAGTTCGTTCAGCGTCTTGGCGCCGGCCAGCGTGCGGATCGCCTGGTCGTTTTTGCCGATTTCGGCGCGGCCACCGGCGAGGTCGACATTGGTGCCGCGCAGGATCTGGCTGACATTGACGGCGGTCAGCCCCGCGGCCTGCAGCCGGTCGGGATCGAGCGAGACCAATATCTCGCGCTCGACACCGCCGATACGCTCGACTTGCGCCACGCCGCGCACGCCCTGCAGCGCGCGTTTGACGACGTCGTCGACGAAATAGGAAAGCTGCTCGGGCGTCTTGCCGGGCGAGATCGCAGCGTAGGTGACGATCGGCAGGCCGATCACGTCGACGCGCTGGATCAGCGGTTCGTTGACGTTTTGCGGCAGGTTGGAGCGAACGCGGGTGACGGCGTCCTTGACGTCATTGAGCGCGCGGTCGGTGTTGGTCTCCAGCGCGAACTGGATCGTGGTCACCGACAGGCCGTCGGTGATCGAGGATGAAATATGCCGCACGCCCTCGACGCCGGATACGCCGTCCTCGATGGTCTTGGTGACCTGGCTCTCCAGCTCGGCGGGAGCCGCGCCGAATTGCGCGACAGCGACTGAGATCACCGGAATGTCGGCGCTCGGCAGCCGCGTCACCGCGAGCTTGGTGAAGCTGACCCAGCCCAGCACCAGCAGGATGATCGAGAAGACAATCGAAGGCAGCGGGTTCCGGATCGACCATGCCGAGATATTCAAAGCCATTAGCGTGCCCGCGTGCGCTCGAGTTCATCGGCGAACATGGTCTTGACCTGGTCGCCGTCATGCAAAGAGGTGCCAGCATCGGCCACGACGGTTTCGCCGACGTCGAGGCCTTCAAGAATTTCGGTGGAGGTTTCGGAGGTCAGGCCGACGCGCACCCGTCGCGTCTCGATGGTGTTGCCTTTCACGACCTGTAGCGTCAGGCGGTCGATGGCGGTACGCGGGACGGCGACGCCGCAGGAGCGCTTGGCGTCGATATTGGCGCGGGCAAACATGCCGACCTTGAGGGAGGGATTGTTGTTCAGCGAAATCCGCACCTTGCCGAGCTGGGTGGTGCGGTCGATCTGCGGCGAGATCTGCCGGACCTTGCCGACAACATCGGGCGCGTCGTCACGGCTGATGCGCACCGTAGCACCCGGATTGAGCTTGAGCAGATGAACGCTCGGCACTTCGGCTTCGAGCTCGATTTCATTGTTCACGGAAATGCGGAACATCGGGCCGGCCTGCGGCGAGGCGGGAGCGCCGACCGCGGTCCTGACTTCGGTGACGAGGCCGGCGGCAGGTGCGCGTAGCGATATCGGCCCGGATCGGCCGCCGGGGGCTCCCGGCTGCTGCGGCGGCGCGGTGAGGCGCGCCAGTTCCTGATTTTCGGTGACCATATCGCCTTCCTTGACGAACAGGTCGGTGACCCTGGAGCCTTCCTGGTCGACGCCGACCTGGGCCTCGCGGCGCGGAACGATAAAGCCGGTGACCCGCACCATGTCGGAGAAGCAGGCATTGGTGGACTTGGTCACGACCACCAGCGCCTGACCCGGCGTGTCTTTTTCTTCCGCGCGCGGACGGTGCTCGAACCAGTAATAGCCGACGGCCAGAACGGCAACGAAAGCCACTCCGAGCGCAGGTTTGAGGTATTCGGAGAATTTCATCGCCGGATCAATCCAGACTGGAAGTCAAATCAAACAGGGCGCATTAGGCCGGCCGACGACCTGCAATGGAGCCCAAAACGAATACGTCCCGCACGGGTGCTGCGGGACGCATTGTAGCCGGAAACTATTGGTCGGCGCCACGCCCTTGCTTGCAGGTCCTTATTTGCAAGGCCTTATCTGGCTGCGTTCGACGCCGTGGCCTTGTTTTCCATGTTGACCACCTGGACGCGGCGGTTCACTTCCGCCATCGGCTGGCCCGGATCCTTGAGCTTGCTCTTGCCATATCCGACGGTGACGAGATCGGTGCCGTTGATGCCATATTTGTCGACGAGATAGCGCTTGATCGCGTCGGCGCGGCGCTCGGAGAGATCCTGGTTGTAGGCATCGCCGCCGGCAGCGTCGGTATGGCCGGCGACCACGAAGGTCGAGCCCTTGAGATCATTGTTGGTGAGCGCGCGGCCGAGCGCCTGAACCGACGGCAGCGACTTCGCGCTGATATCGGCCGAGTTGTAGTCGAAGTTGATCTCCAGATCGATCTTCGGCTTGTCCTTGACGATGGCGGCGATCTCTTCGCGCTCGGCGCTCGAAAGCGACCGCGTGGAGCGACCGCGGATCTTCTGGACGAACTTGCCCTCGGCGGCGGTTACGGCCGGGTCGACGGTGGTCTGCGGGCCGGTCGATAGGCCGCGGGTCAGCGGCTTCTTCTCGGGCGCCAGCGCGCGGACAATCTGATCCTCGGTGACGTTCTTGTCCTGGGCCAGGGCGGTTCCCGCGCCAAGGGAAATTGCGGCGCCGAGCGTTGCAACCGAGACGATTGCGGTAAAGGTTTTCGCTGCCGAGATATTTGCCATTGCCAGTCCCCCTCCTGAGGGCTTCCCACGCGGTTCCAACGTCATCCAAATGAGCTGCCAGACCTTGGGTTGCGGCCCGCTGCTTTATTTTAGTCTGGGCGCCCGCCACAGGGTTCGAGGGGCCGCCAGCCTTCGTCTAAAAAAATCGTCACTGCACCCCGTAATCGGCGAATTCCTTGACGATATTGGGGTCCATCGCCTTCGCATTGTTAATATCCAGGTCGCCTTCCGAAATTGAGCCGTTGCGTTTCTTGGCAAGGCCCCGTCCATACAGCGACGACGTCAATCTCGGGTTGATCTTGAGAGCGGCATCGAAATCAGCGATTGCATTCTTGTTCTGGCCGCTCTTCAGGTTGACGAGGCCGCGGCTGTCGAGTGCATCCACGAAATTCGGTCGCAGCCGAAGCGCTTCGTTGCAATCCTTCAGGGCCGCCTGCAGGTCGCCGATCACCGTGCGCGCCCAGCAGCGGTTGTTGAAGGCTTCCACATCCTTCGGGTTCAGCCGCAGCGAATTGTTGAAGTCCTTGATGGCGAGCTCGTAGGCGCCTTTGCTCGCATAGACCTGCCCGCGCCGGTACAGCGCAGCCGCATCGTCCGGATTTTCGTTGAGCTTGGCGTTCAGGCTCTTGATGGTCGGATCGTCGGCAAGCGCGACCGCGGTCGGACTGGGGCTCTCGGCCGGTTTGGCCGGCGGCGGGGGTGGAGGAATCGCGGCTTCAGCCGGTTTTGGCGACGCGGGCGGCGGCGGAGGTGCCGGTGCGGCCACCACCGGTGGCGGTGCAGGCGCAGGCGAGGGAGCAGGAGCAGGTGGCGCTGCAGGCGCCGTGGCCACCGGAGTCTGCGGCGGGCTCGCCGGCCGCGGGCCTGAGCCGCCGGGGATGAAGGAGAAATCCTCGGCCAGCGACGACGAAATCCACGGCACCTGTTCCTGGCGCGAGGCGCGGGTTACGCCGACACGGGTGCGATTGAGCGTTTCCTCCGCCATCAAATCGGGAGTGCGGATTTCCTTCAGCAGCTCTTTTACGAACAGGCTGCGGTCGCTGCCATTGTCGGAAACGACGGACGAGAGCGCAGCCGAATACATCACCAGCGTGCCGTTCGGCGCAATCACCGGCGCAAGGCCGGCGGAAAAGCTGCGGAACCGACGTTCGAACGGATTGCGCCTGGAGGCATCGATCAGCGCGATCTTGACGCCGGCGCCGCGGCTGTTGATCTCCCCCAGCACGGTCTCGAGGCTGAAACCGTCACGGCGGACGTCGGGCTCGGTCCAGATCTGAGCATCGACGGGGATCATGTAGCTCTGGCGGCTCGATTGCACGCCAAAGCCGGAGAAGAATATCAGTGCCACCGAGCCGGGCTTGATCTTGCCATACAGGCGCTCGAAAGCGCGGCGCATCTGCTCGCCGGTGAGGTTCTCGCCGATATCGACATTGAAACCGTCGCGCTTGAGCTCTTCGGCGATGTCGCGCGCATCGTTGATCGGCTCCTTCAGCGGCGCCTCGGCGTCCGGATATTTCGCGTTGCCGATCACGAGCGCATAGCGCTCACCGGCTGCGAACGACGGGGCCACCGACGCAACGAAAAAAAACAATGTGAGGAGTAATGCGAGGCGGATTTTCATAATGACGGCAGTCCAGATCACGGCAGTCCAGCCAAAATAGCGCCGATGCCAGCTCGCGCCGCGGCGACCTTACTCTACGCTATCAGCATTATCAAACCGCGCCCGCAGTCCGTCAACCGCTTGCAACCGCTTGCGATGTCGTCACTAATTGCGACAATTAACCGCGATGGGACTCGGCGAATGGAGGGAATAAGTGGCGCTCCGGCAACGGTCGGCCACAGATCACGAAGGCGATCTGAAGAGTTCCTTTCGGCCTGCGTGCGCCGCCACCGGGCCTCGCTGTTTGGCAAGCCCGATGACAAGCTTCGGCGGGGATCAAGTTCGCCGCCCGCGCTCCATTCCGTCGATGGTAATGTGATCCCTCTCACATAGCGTGCCGCCCGGTCGTGCGGCTGTCATTCGTCTTCCGGGTTTGACCTTTGCGGATGACAATGGCTTGTTGCCGTGATCGGCCAATCCAAACATCCAAGAAAAAAGTGACACCGATGGGAAATGCCTACGAAATCTACGCGCTGCGCTATGCGACAATGTCGCCGCGCACCCCCCATTTGAATTTTCTGATCCCCGATCCGCACGAGACCACGGCGCAGGATCTGGATTATTTCGTCTGGCTGATCCGAGGGGGTGGCCGCGACATCCTGGTCGATACCGGCTTCAATGCCGAAGAGGCGAAGGCGCGCTCGCGCAAGCTGACGCTCAATCCGGTCGACGCGCTGGCGAATTTCGGCGTCGCCGCCGACACCATTCGCGACGTGATCGTCACCCATTTGCATTACGACCACGCCGGCAATCTCGATCGCTTCCCGAACGCGCGGTTTCATCTGCAGGACCGCGAGATGAGCTACGCGACCGGACGCTGCATGTGCAACGGCATGCTGCGGCATCCTTTTTCGGTCGAGCACGTCACCACGATGGTGCGCCATGTCTACGGCGAGCGCGTCACCTTTCATTCCGGCGATGGCGAAATCGCGCCCGGCGTGACGGTGCATCGCGTGGGCGGCCATTCCGACGGGTTGCAGGTGGTGCGCGTGGAAACGGCGCGCGGGCCGGTGGTGCTGGCGTCGGACGCGGCGCATTACTATGCCAATCTGCAGAAGCGCAGCCCGTTTCCGATCGTCTACAATGTCGGCGATATGGCGCAGGGCTGGGAAATCGTCGAGCGGCTTGCCGGGCATCCCGACCGTTTCATTCCCGGCCACGATCCGATCGTGAGCGAGATCTATCCGCGCGCCAGCGACAAGGTCGATGCGTTCGCGCTGCACCTGGCGCCATCACGCTCGTTCGCAAAATAGCTGATGGTTGTGATGTCAACGTACAAGACGATCGGCTTCATCGGCCTCGGCGTGATGGGCGAGCCGATCTGCCGCAATCTCGTGAAGAAGAGCGGCAAACGCGTCCTCGCCTTTGATCTGTCGCCGGAGCCATTGGCGCGGCTGCGGGCCGACGGTACCGACGTCGCGGCCTCCGTTGCCGACGTCATCAAGCAAAGCGAGCTGCTGTTCCTGTGCCTGCCAAGCGCGAAGCATGTGCGCGCGGTATTCGAAGGCGACGGCATTCTCAAGAACGTCCGGAGCGGGCAGGTCGTGGTCGATCTCGGCACGTCCTCGGTCAGCCAGACCCGCGATTTTGCCCGGCAGTTGCAAGCCAAAGGCGCTGCCTGGGCCGATGCGCCGATCGCGCGCACGCGACAGGCGGCGCAGGACGGCACGCTCAGCGTGATGGTCGGAGCAACGCCCGCGCTTTACGCTGAGATCGAGCCGCTGATCCGCTGCTTTGCGACCGACATCACCCATTGCGGCGAGGTCGGCGCGGGGCAGGTCACGAAAATTCTCAACAACATGGTGCTGTTCGAAACCGTCAACGCGCTGGCCGAGGCGGTTGCGGTGGCGAAGCACAATGGCGTCAATCCAAAACTGCTGCTCGATACGCTTTCAAAGGGCTCGGCCGACAGTTTTGCGCTACGCAATCACGGCATGAAGGCGATCGTGCCCGGTGATTTTCCGGAGCGCGCGTTCTCGACCGAATATGCGCTGAAGGATTTGTCTTACGCGCTGGAGCTGGCGTCCGACGCCGGCATCAGAATTCGCGGCGCGGAATTGATCGGCAAGGTGCTGCAGGAAGCCATCGATGCCGGTTCAGGGGATAATTATTTTCCTGTCATCGCGAAGCACATTGATCGGTTGTGAACGTCGTCATTCCGGGTTCGATGCTCCGCATCGCCCCGGAATGAGGTGCACACCACACTTTGATAGTCGCTAACTGGAGGCAACCATGATCAGCCGCTTTCCCGGGCTCACGCCAACCCGCAGCCGCGCCGTCGCTCATGACGATCTGGTTTTCACGGTGGCGGTCGCGCCCGATCCGGTCAGTCCCTCGATGTACGAGCAAAGCGCAAAGGCGCTCGCCCGGATCGACGAAAGCCTCGCGCTGTGTGGCACGGACAAGAGCAAGATCCTCTCGGCCATCGTCTATATCACCGACATCAAGCGCAAGGGCGAGATGAACCGCGCCTGGGACGAATGGGTCGATACCAAAAATCCGCCGATGCGCGCCTGCATCGGCGTCGATCTCGAGCCGCCGCACATCGTGGAGATCGTGGTGACGGCAGTGAAGTGAGCCGGTCAGTAGGCTTCCTTCGCGTCCGCCTCTTCGCTGGTCTGCACCAGATCGAGGCTCTGCTCGATCTTGCCCAGCAGCCGCGCGAAATCGCGCCGCTCCTGCGCGGAGAGGCATGACAATATCTCCTGCTCCCTGCGCAACAAGCGCGGGATCAGTTCCTCGTAGAGCGTTGCGCCCTTGCGCGTCAGGCGCAGCCGGAATTCGCGGCGGTCGTCCTCGTTCTCGACGCGCTCGACAATCTGCCGCTTCATCAGCGACGTGACCGCGCGGCTGATGGTGGATTTGTGGGTGCGGGTGCACTGGGCGATGTACTGCGCGCTGCAGGCATCGTGGCGGAAGCCGAGCGTCGCCAGCACGCGCCATTCCGGAATATCGAGCCCGTAGCGGACCGCATACTCCGCCGACAGCGCCGAACTGACCTCGGCCGCGAGCCGGTTCAGCCGGAACGGGACGAACTCAAAGAGATCCAGCCTGGCGTCCTTCTTCGACGCGCTTTCGTCACGCGGACCGGTGGCCACCTCGCTTGAAGACGCTTTCGGCAAAGATAGCCTCGATTTGAGTTGACGCCGGACCCGGCTCGGGGTTTAAAGATAGTTGCAGGTGCGACTAATTTAACAGGATCGCACGCCCTTGGCTAGTCAGGGGATTGAGCCCGCATGGCGCAGACTAATACCCAGTTCGGCTATCGCCGCCACCCCGATCAGGACCGGGCGGGGCCAAATCCGGCCGAACACGCCGTCGTCGTGGTCGGCGCGGGTCCCGTGGGGCTGTCGCTGGCGATCGATCTGGCGCAGCGCGGGCAATCCGTCGTGCTGCTCGACGATGCCGACCGGATCGGCGAGGGCTCGCGGGCGATTTGCTTCTCAAAACGCTCGCTCGAATTCTGGGACCGGCTCGGCATCGGCCAGCGCATGGTCGACAAGGGCGTGGTGTGGAGCGTCGGCAAGATCTTTCATGGTGAGCAGTTGCTCTACCAGTTCAATCTGCTGCCCGAGCAGGGGCACAAGCGGCCGGCTTTTATCAACCTGCAGCAATTCTATGCCGAGGCCTATCTGGTCGACCGCGTCGGCGAGCTTCCAGCAATCGACCTGCGCTGGCGCAACAAGGTGACGGGGCTCGATCCGCGCAACGACCACGTGGCTTTGACGATCCAGACGCCTGATGGTCCGTATCGGCTGAATGCGCAGTATGTCATCGCCTGCGACGGCGCGCGCTCGTCGCTGCGACAGATGGTGGGTGCGGAATTTGAGGGCCAGGTGTTCGAGGACCAGTTCCTGATCGCCGACGTCAAGATGACAGCCGCGTTTCCGACCGAGCGCTGGTTCTGGTTCGATCCGCCGTTCCACGCCGGGCGCTCCGCGCTGTTGCACAAGCAGCCCGACGACATCTGGCGGATTGATCTGCAACTCAATCGTTTTGCCGATCCCGCTGTCGAAAAACTGCCGGAGAACGTGCGGCCGCGCATCGCGCGCATGCTTGGGCACGACAAGTTCGATTTCGAATGGATCTCGCTGTACAAATTCCAGTGCCGGCGGATGAACAAGTTCATCCATGGCCGGGTGATTTTTGCCGGCGATGCCGCGCACCAGGTCTCGCCGTTCGGCGCCCGCGGCGCCAATTCGGGCCTCGAAGACGCCGAAAATATTGCGTGGAAGCTCGATCGCGTGCTGCGGGGAACATCGCCCGAGGCGCTGCTCGAGAGCTATCACACCGAGCGCAGCGCTGCCGCCGACGAGAACATCCGCGAGTCCACGCGCTCGACCGACTTCATGGCGCCGGTGACAGCGCAGGAGGCGCGGCTGCGCAAGGCGGTGCTGTCGCTCGCCAAGGAAAGCGAATTCGGCAAGCGCATGGTGAACGGGGGGCGTCTCTCGACGCCATCGATCTACGCGACACCGCTCTCGACCGCCGACGGCGATTCCTGGCGCGGCGGCCCGCAACCCGGGGCCTCGATGCAGGATGCGCCGGTCGCCGCCGCAAACGGTGAGCCGATGTTCCTGACGGATGCCTTCATCAAGAGTGGAACGCGGTTCACACTGCTGGAGTTTGGCAATGGTGCGGCTGCGGAAATACCGGAAGGGGTGGGCGTCATCCGCATTGGCGGCGATGGCGGCTTGACCGATGCCGCGGGCCTTGCTGCGGCGCGTTACGATGCCGAACCGGGCTCTGCCTATTTGCTGCGGCCTGATGGCTACGTCGCGGCGCGTTTCCGCAAGCCGTCACGATCGGCAGTCGATGCGGCGCTGTCGCGCGCGTCCGGCCTGAACTGAGGTTTTGTCATGGCGCTGTCGACCAGTTCGAATTTTGCCAAGCCTGACGACGCATTTCGCGCCGTCGTCGAGGCGCATCGCGGACTGAGCGAGGCGCAAAGCGCCGATCTCGACGCGGCGCTGGTTCTGGTGCTGGCCAACCACATCGGCGACCTCGATGTGCTGAACGAGGCCATCGCCCTTGCCAAGCGGCGGATGCTCGATGCGAGCCAGCAACAGCAGCAACAACAGCAGCAATAATTCACATCTCGAACGAAGTCAGGAATCGAATTGATGGCCAAAGGTTTCGCGTCCACCACGGATCTCGCCGAGAAGAAGATCACCTTCTCCGAAATCGGCACTGATCTTTACGCGTTCACCGCCGAGGGCGATCCGAACTCGGCGATCATTGTCGGCGATGACGGCTGCCTGGTGTTCGACGCGCAGGCGACGCCGGCGATGGCGAACAAGGTGATCGAGCGCGTTCGCACCGTTACCGACAAGCCGATCAAGTACGTCGTGCTGTCGCATTACCACGCCGTGCGCGTGCTCGGCGCTTCTGCCTACAAGGCGCAGGGAATCGTGGCGTCAGCAGAAACCCATCGGCTGATCGAGGAGCGCGGCCAGCAGGATTGGGATTCCGAATATGGCCGATTTCCTCGCCTGTTCCAGGATGCGCAGAGCATCCCCGGCCTGACCTGGCCGACGCTGACTTTTGAGGGCGAGATGTCGATCTATCTGGGCAAACGCGAGGTGCGTTTGATGCAGCTCGGCGCGGGGCATACCTCGGGCGACATCGTGGCCTGGGTGCCGGATGCGGAAGTGATGTTCTCGGGTGACCTCATCGAATACCACTCGGCCTGTTATTGCGGCGACGCGCATTTGCGCGAATGGCCGGCCACGCTGAATGAAATTCGCGCCTTCAATCCGAAGGCGATCGCGCCGGGCCGTGGCGATGCGCTCAAAGGTCTTTCGACCGGTCGCGACGCGATTGCGATGACGCGCGATTTTGTCACCTCGCTCTACGGCGCAGCAGAAAGCTCGGTCGCCAAGGGCCGCACGCTGAAGGAGACCATGGCCGCGACGCGCGAGGTGATGGACCCGAAATTCTCCAGCTTCGCCATTTATGAGCATTGCCTGCCGTTCAACGTCTCGCGCGCGTTCGACGAAGCATCGGGGATCGACGATCCCGTGATCTGGACCGACAAGCGCGATCAGGAAATGTGGGCCGCCCTGCAAGGAGGAGGATGACCATGAATATCAACACCTCGCCTGATCAGATGGTTCGAGGCACCGGGCAATTGACGCCGGGCTACATGTCCGGCTTCGGCAACAGTTTTGAGACCGAGGCGTTGTCCGGCGCGCTGCCGATGGGGCGCAACTCGCCGCAGCGCTGCGCCTACGGGCTCTATGCCGAGCAGCTTTCCGGCTCGCCGTTCACCGCGCCGCGCGGCAGCAATGAGCGCTCATGGCTTTATCGGATTCGCCCATCGGTGAAGCATTCAGGGCGCTTTGCCAAAGCCGATACCGGGCTGTGGCGCACCGCGCCATGCCACGAATATGAACTGCCGATCGCACAGCTGCGCTGGGACCCGGCGCCGATCCCTGGGGAGGACATGACCTTCCTGCAGGGCGTGCAGACCATGACCACGGCGGGCGATGCCAACACCCAGGCCGGCATGGCGGCGCATGTCTATCTCATCACGAAGTCGATGGTCGATCAGCACTTCTACAATGCCGACGGCGAGATGATGTTCGTGGCCCAGCAGGGCAATCTGCGTCTTGTCACCGAATTCGGCCGTATCGACATTGAACCCGGCGAGATCGCGGTGATCCCGCGCGGCGTGAAATTCCGCGTCGAGATTCCGTCAGGACCCGCGCGTGGCTATCTCTGCGAGAATTATGGCGGCGCCTTCAAGCTGCCCGAACGGGGGCCGATCGGCGCCAACTGCCTCGCCAATTCGCGCGACTTCCTCACGCCCGTAGCGGCTTACGAGGACAAGGACACGCCGACCGAACTCTACGTGAAATGGGGCGGCTCGCTGTTCAAGACGACCTTGCCGCATTCGCCGATCGACGTGGTGGCGTGGCACGGCAATTATGCGCCCTACAAATACGATCTGCGCACGTTCTCGCCGGTCGGCGCCATCGGCTTCGACCATCCCGATCCCTCGATCTTCACGGTGCTGACCTCGCCGTCGGAGACCGCGGGTACCGCCAACATCGACTTCGTGATTTTCCCGGAACGCTGGGCGGTCGCCGAAAACACTTTCCGTCCGCCATGGTATCACATGAACATCATGTCGGAGTTCATGGGGCTGATCTACGGCGTCTACGACGCCAAGCCGGAAGGTTTTGTCCCCGGCGGTATCAGCCTGCACAACATGATGCTGCCGCATGGCCCGGATCGCCAGGCGTTCGATCACGCCAGCAATGGCGAGTTGAAGCCGGTGAAGCTGACTGGCACCATGGCCTTCATGTTCGAGACGCGATACCCGCAGCGCGTCACCGCGCATGCGGCGAAGTCGGGGACCTTGCAGGGTGACTACGCCGATTGCTGGAAGGGCTTGGAGAAGCGGTTCGATCCGACCAAGCCGTGATCTTACCCTCCCCTGGAGGGGGAGGGTCGACGCTCATGAAATGAGCGGCGGGGTGGGGTGACGGTCTCTCCGCATCGAACAGTGCCCGAGTTGAGAGATCACCCCACCCCGTCTCATACTTCGCTGCGCTCAATATGAGCCGACCCTCCCCCTCCAGGGGAGGGTGAAAAAAGCGCCGCTGCGTCTCACGAGGAAACCATGCCCCATCCCAACGATCCCTCGCTCCGCTCCTTCATTCCCGTCGACGCCACGTCTCATTTCCCGATCCAGAATCTCCCCTACGGCGTATTCTCCGCCAAGGACGGGCTCGCCCCGCGCGTCGGCGTCGCGATCGGCGATTACGTGCTCGATCTCTGGCAGCTCGCGCAGGACTGCCGCTTCGATGTCGTCGAGCCGGCGGTGTTCGCAGCACCTCAACTCAATCCGTTCATGGCGCTGGGACCAAAAGTCTGGTCGAACACGCGCGCGCGGATCAGCGAGCTTCTGCGGCAGGATCATCCGGAACTGCGCGACAATGAGAGCTTGCGCAAGCGCGCGCTGGTGCCGATGGCTGACGTCAAGCTGCACATGCCGTTCGCCGTCTCCGGCTATACCGATTTCTATTCATCCAGGGAGCACGCCACCAATGTCGGCGTGATGTTCCGCGGCAAGGACAACGCGCTGCAGCCGAACTGGCTGCATATGCCGATCGGCTACAACGGCCGCGCGTCGACCGTCGTGGTCAGCGGCACGCCGGTGCGCCGTCCGCGCGGACAGTTGAAGCCGCCGAGCGCCGAGGTCCCGAGTTTCGGGCCATGCAAGCGGCTCGATTTCGAGCTGGAAATGGGCGTGATCGTCGGCCAGCCGTCGGTGATGGGCGAAATGCTGACTGAGAAGCAGGCGGAAGAGATGATCTTCGGCTTCGTGATCCTGAACGACTGGAGCGCGCGCGACATCCAGCAGTGGGAGTATGTGCCGCTCGGCCCGTTCCAGGCCAAGGTGTTCGCGACATCGATCAGCCCATGGCTGGTGACGCGCGAGGCGCTGGAGCCATTTCGATTGCACGGTCCCGCGCAGGATCCAAAACCGCTGCCGTATCTTCAGCAGGTGCAGCCGAACAATTACGACATGGCGCTCGAGGTCGGCCTGCGCGCGACGCAGATGAATGCGCCCCAAAACATCAGCCGCACCAATTTCAAATACATGTACTGGTCGTCGGTGCAGCAGCTCGTGCACCATGCTTCAAGCGGCTGCGCCATGAATGTCGGCGATCTCTTAGGGAGCGGCACCATCTCGGGTCCGGAAAAGGATCAGCGCGGCAGCCTGCTTGAAATAAGCTGGAACGGCACCGAACCGGTGGAGTTGGCCGCGGGCGTGAAACGGACGTTCCTGGAGGACGGGGATTCGCTCGTGATGCGCGGCTGGTGCCAGGGCGACGGCTACCGCGTCGGCTTTGGCGAGGTCGAGGGGACGATTTTGGCGGCGGAGTGACGCAGTGCCGTAGGGTGGGCAAAGGCGCATTTGCGCCGTGCCCACCATCCCGCTCCGTGCAAGAGTGGTGGGCACGCTTCGCTTTGCCCACCCTACATCGCTCGCAATGCGTGGAGGGTCAACGATCCTGCGGCGGAACATCCCGCAGCCGCGCCGAGTGAGCGGCGACGTCCTCGACGCTGTACTTCAGATGCACCCGCTTGTCCGATGGCAACTGCTTGGTGACGCACACCCCCGGCCGCCGCTCGGTGGCGGGCCGGATCGGCCGCGGCACAAAACCGCCGCCGCAGTTCGGGCAGACATTATGCAGCTTGTTGTCCACGCAATCCGCACAGAACGTGCACTCGTAGGAACAGATCCGCGCGTCCACAGCGTTCGGCGGCAGGTCCTTGTCGCAATATTCGCAGTTCGGGCGGAGTTGCAGCGCCATCGTCGCCTCGCGGTGTGATTCCGGGCGATCATCGCAAATCGGCCGGAAAACGCGAATGACAAATTTCCCTCGAATTGGGCCACGTCAGGACTTCAGCGGCAACCTCGCGCTCTCCTTCAGCCGGTCCAGCACGATCGAGGAGCGCACATGGGCCACGCTCTGGTGCGGCATCAACACGTCGTTGACGAGGCCGGAGAGGTCCTTCAGGTCGCGCAGCACGACCTTCAGCACGTAATCGGCGTCGCCGGTCAGCGAGTAGGCCTCCTGGATGTCGTCGACGCGGTTGACCAGCGCGCGGAATTTCTTGGCGTTGTCGGGCGAATGCGTCGCCAGCGTAATGTGGACGAAGGCGATCAGGTTGAAGCCGAGCGCTTCGCCGGCGAGATCGGCGTGGTAGCCCGCGATCACCTTCTCTTCCTCCAGCCGCATCCGCCGCCGCGAGCACTGCGAGGCCGACAGGCCGACGAGGTCGGCGAGCTGCTGGTTGGTCAGCCGGCCATCGTCCTGCAGCGCGGCGAGCATTTTGAGGTCGAAGGCGTCTACGGAGATCATGCGGAAATTGCCGTTTCTATGCACGATATGTGCGTGATTATAGCTAAATACATCGCCATTTGCACGCACTTTGCGCCCGTTTCGATCGATATTGATCCAGATCAATTTTCGGGAGATTCTCCATGGGTCCGTTTCCGCATGACGCGCCGGCTGCCACCATCAGCGCCGACAATCCGATGGGCACCGATGGGTTTGAGTTCGTCGAATACGCCCACCCGAAGCCTGAGGAGCTGCACGCGCTGTTCGCGCTGATGGGTTATGCGCCGGTCGCCCGTCACAAGGCCAGGAAGATCACGGTGTATCGCCAGGGCGACATCAATTACCTCGTCAACGAGGAGCCCGGCACCCACGGCCATGGCTTCGTCGCCGCGCATGGGCCCTGCGCGCCGTCGATGGCGTTTCGCGTGGTCGATGCGAAGCTGGCCTATGAGCGCGCACTGTCGCTCGGTGCGGAGGCCGCTGATATTTCTTCCGCGCAGAAGACGCTCGACGTGCCCGCCATCAAGGGTATCGGCGGCAGCGTGCTTTATTTCGTCGATCGCTACGGCGCCAAGGGCTCAGCCTACGACATCGAGTTCGAATGGCTTGGCGCGAAGGACCCGCGTCCCGCGGGCGCCGGGCTCTATTACATTGATCACCTCACCCACAACGTCCATCGCGGCCGCATGGATGTGTGGACCGGCTTCTATGAGAAGCTGTTCAACTTCCGCCAGATCCGCTTCTTCGACATCGAGGGCCGTGCGTCCGGTCTGTTCTCCCGCGCTCTGACCAGCCCGGACGGCAAGATCCGGATTCCGATCAACGAGGACGCCGGCGATTCCGGGCAGATCGAGGAGTATCTCAACATCTATCGCGGCGAGGGCATTCAGCACATCGCCTGCGGCGCGCGGGATATCTACGCTACCGTCGAGACGCTGCGCGACGCCGGCTTGCCGTTCATGCCGTCGCCGCCCGATACCTACTTTGAGAAGATCGACGCGCGGCTGCCGCGGCATGGCGAGGACGTCGCCCGTCTCCAGCGCGACGGCATTCTCATTGACGGCGAGGGCGTCGTCGATGGCGACCAGACAAAAGTGCTGCTGCAGATCTTTTCGGCGAACGCGATCGGGCCGATCTTCTTCGAGTTCATCCAGCGCAAGGGCGACGACGGGTTCGGCGAGGGCAATTTCAAGGCGCTGTTCGAATCGATCGAGGAAGATCAGATTCGAAGAGGTGTGCTGAAGGTAGATGACGCGGCGTAAGCTGTTGTCGTCCGGGCCTTGAGCCGGGACCCATACCGCGTGATTTCACGATTTTGCGTGGGAGTCAGTTGCAACTCACAATTAAACCCTGTGGTTATGGGTCCCTGCGTTCGCAGGGACGACGGCGAGTATTACCTTCCCGCCTTCCACGCGCTCGTCAGTTCGCCGATATCCGCCGACACCGGCTCGCGGATAGCCGACGGCGTCCGTGAGAAGCGTGGCGCGGGCGCGGGTTGGGTCACGCCATGGCGCTCGACGAACACCTTGCGCGCCGCCATGTGCGGGTGCTTCGGCGCTTCCGCCATGGTCAGGATCGGTGCGAAGCAGATGTCGGTGCCTTCCATGATCTTGCACCAGTCCTCGCGGGTCTTGCTCTTGAACACCTTTGTCAGCTTGTCCTTCAGCGCCGGCCAGGCCTTGCGGTCCATCTGCGCGTCGAAATCGGCGTCGGTCAGGCCGGCATGTTTGCGAAGCAGCGCGTAGAATTGTGGTTCGATCGAGCCGATCGAGATGAAGTTGCCGCAGGAGCATTCATAGACGCCATAGAAATGCGCACCGCCATCGAGAAAGTTCTGGTCGCGGCCCTCGGTCCAGCGCCCCATCGCGCTCATGTCGAAGAACATCGACATCAGCGATGCCGCGCCGTCGCACATCGCGGTGTCCACTACCTGGCCCTTGCCCGACTTCGAGGCTTCAAGCATGGCGGCAAGCACGCCGACCACGAGGTAGAGCGCTCCACCGCCGAAATCGCCGACGAGGTTGAGCGGCGGCACCGGCTTTTCCTTCGTCCCGATCGCAGCAAGCGCGCCGGTGATCGAGATGTAGTTGATGTCGTGACCGGCGGCGTTAGCAAGCGGGCCTTCCTGACCCCAACCGGTCATGCGGCCATAGACCAGCTTTGGATTGCGCGCGAGCACGACGTCCGGGCCGAGGCCGAGACGTTCCATCACGCCGGGGCGGAAACCTTCGATCAGTGCGTCCGCACCGGCAAGCAGGTCGAGGACCTGCGCGATGGCAGCTTTATCCTTCAGATCAAGCTCGATGACCTTGCGGCCGCGTACCGCGACGGCCTTCAGGTTCTTGCCGGCGCCGACGCGGTCAAGCGTAACGACCTCTGCGCCCATATCCGCCAGGAGCATGCAGGCGAACGGGCCCGGGCCGATGCCGGCGAATTCGACGATGCGGAAACCGGCGAGCGGGCCGGAGGTGCGGGTAGCGGATTGGGCGGCTGGTTTGTCGAGCACTTGTTTTCTCTCCCAACAGAAGCGTCTTAATTAGTTGATTAGCTAAATTGTCCTGCCGAAGCGAGAGCGTGGCAAGCATCTTTTGCCGAGAATCGTATCAAAATGCGAAAGCGGCGCGCATTGCTGCGCGCCGCTCGCATGAAAGTTGTGTTCAGGCGCTGCTAGCCCGCGGCGGTCACCGCGCGCTGCGCCATGACCTTGATCAGGTTGGCGCGATAGTCCGATGTTCCGTGAATATCGCTCATCAAGCCATCGGCGGAAATCTTGACGCCGTCGATCGCGCCTGCCGACCAGTTCGCCTTCAGCGCCGCCTCGATCGCGGACACCCGCATTACGCCGTTTTGCGATGCGCCCGTGGCTGCGACGCGGACGTCACCTCCCGGGGTTTTGGCGACGAACACGCCGGTCAGGGCGAAGCGCGACGCCGGGTGGTTGAACTTGGCGTAGCCCGCTTTGGCCTGAACCGGGAACGACACGGCGGTGATGATTTCGCCGTCGTCGAGCGCCGTGGTGAACAGGCCCTTGAAGAAATCATCCGCCGATATCGAACGCTTGTTGGTCTTCACGGTGGCGCCGAGCGCCAGCACCGCCGCCGGATAGTCGGCCGCGGGATCGTTGTTGGCGAGCGAGCCGCCGATGGTGCCGCGATGTCGCACGGCCGGGTCGCCGATCAGCGAGGCGAGGTAGGCCAGCGCCGGGATTGCCTTTTTCACGGTATCGCTGGAGGTGACGTCGTAATGGGTCGTCGCCGCCTTGATTACTATTCCGTCACCGCTTGGCTCGATGCCAATCAGCTCCTTGATCTTGCCGAGATCGATGACGTCGGATGGCGAGGCCAGCCGCTGCTTCATCACGGGGATCAGCGTGTGGCCGCCGGCCAGGTATTTCGAGTCCGAACCCTTGGCGAACGCGGCCGCTGCTTCGTCAACCGAAGAGGGGCGATGATAGGTTGTCTGGTACATGATGTGTCCTCCCTCTCAGCCGTGAATCGCATGCCAGACGCGATCCGGCGTCGCGGGCATTTCGAGATTGTTGTTGCCGATCGCATCGGTGATGGCGTTGATCACGGCAGCCGAAGCGCCGATCGCGCCGGCTTCGCCGCAGCCCTTGACGCCGAGCGGATTGCCCGGACACAGCGTGGTCGTGTGCGACAGCTTGAACGACGGCAGGTCGTCGGCGCGCGGCATGGTGTAATCCATGAACGACGCGGTCACGAGCTGGCCGGAAGCGTCATACACCACGCCCTCCAGCAACGCCTGGCCGATACCCTGGGCAAGGCCGCCATGGACCTGGCCTTCGACGATCATCGGGTTGATCAGGCGCCCGAAATCGTCCGCCGCCACGAAGTTGACGAAGGAAGTTTTGCCGGTGGCGGCATCGACTTCCATTTCGCAGATATAGGCGCCGGCCGGGAAGGTGAAGTTGGTCGGGTCGTAGAACGCGCCTTCCTTCAGGCCCGGCTCCATGCCGTCAGGCAAATTGTGCGCGGTGTAGGCGGCGAGCGCGACCATCGGCAGCGCAATCGACTTGTCGGTGCCGGTGACCTTGAACTCGCCGTTCTCGATGACGATGTCGTTCTCGGACGCCTCGAGCTGATGGGCTGCGATCTTCTTGGCCTTGGCTTCGACCTTTTCCATCGCCTTCAGGATCGCGGTGAGACCGACAGCCGCCGAGCGCGAGCCATAGGTGCCCATGCCGAACTGTACTTTATCAGTGTCGCCATGCACGATCTGGACCTGGCTGATGGGAATGCCGAGGCGCTCTGCCACCAGCTGGCAGAAGCTCGTCTCATGACCCTGGCCGTGGCTGTGCGATCCCGTCAGGACTTCGATGGTGCCGACCGGATTGACGCGGACTTCGGCGGATTCCCACAGACCCACGCCGGCGCCGAGACTGCCGACGGCTTTTGACGGCGCAATGCCGCACGCTTCGATGTAGCAGGACACGCCGATGCCGCGCAGCTTGCCCTCGGACTTGGCTTTCGCCTTGCGCGCGGGGAAGCCCGCGTAGTCGATCGCCTTCATCGCCGCATCGAGCGAAGCATTAAAGTCGCCGATGTCATAGGCCATGATGACAGGCGTCTGATGCGGGAACTGCGTGATGAAGTTCTTGCGGCGCAACTCCGCCGGATCGATCTTCAACTGCCGCGCCGCCGTTTCCATCAGCCGTTCCACCACGAAGCTGGCTTCGGGGCGGCCTGCGCCGCGATAGGCGTCGACCGGCACGGTGTTGGTGTAGACGCTGATCACTTCGGCGAAGATGTTCGGGATATTGTACTGGCCCGACAGCAGCGTCGCATAGAGATAGGTCGGCACCGAGGAGGAGAACAGTGACATGTAGCCGCCGAGATTGGCGTAGGTTTTCACCCGCAAGCCGGTGACCTTGTTGTCCTTGTCTAACGCCATCTCCGCCTTGGTGAGGTGATCGCGGCCATGGGCGTCGGTCAAAAAGGCTTCGGTGCGATCGCCGGTCCACTTCACCGGACGGCCGACCTTCTTGGAGGCCCACAGTGCCACCATTTCCTCAGGGTAAATGAAGATTTTCGAGCCGAAGCCGCCGCCGACGTCGGGCGCCACCACCCGCAGCTTGTGCTCCTGCGCGATGTTGTAGAACGCCGACAGCACGAGGCGGGCGACATGCGGATTCTGCGAGGTCGTGTAGAGCGTGAAATGCTCTTCGGGCTCGTTATATTCGGCGATCGCCGCGCGCGGCTCCATCGCGTTCGGCACCAGCCGGTTGTTGGTGATGTCGAGCGACACGACATTGGCCGCCGACTTGAAGGCGGCATCGGTCGCGCCTTCGTCGCCGATGGTCCAGTCGTAGATCACGTTGCCCGGGGCCTCCGGGTGCAACTGCGGTGCGCCCGGCGCGATCGCGGCGCGAATGTCCGGAACGGCGGGCAGCTCTTCGTAATTGACGACCACGGCTTCCGCCGCGTCCTTGGCCTGGTTCTTGGTCTCGGCGACCACCACCGCGACCGCCTGGCCGACAAAGCGCACGGTTTCCGGCGCCATCGCCGGCCATGCGCCCATCTTCATGCCAGTGCCGTCCTTGGAGGTAATGGCCCAGCCGCAGATCAGATTGCCGATCTTGTCGTCCACGAGTTGCTGGCCGGTCAGGACACCGACCACGCCCGGCATATTCATCGCCGCCGAGGTGTCGATGCTCTTGATCCTGGCATGCGCATGTGGGCTGCGGACGAAGTGTGCGTGGGTCATCCCCACCAGCTTGATATCGTCGACGTAGCGGCCCTTGCCGGTAATGAAACGGCGGTCTTCCTTGCGCACCACGCTTGCGCCAATGCCTTCAACGCCCATGTCCTGTCCTCCCAACCGGAGTTATTGTTCCCGCCATTTCCTTCGAAACGCGGTGTTGAATTCGAAATTGCTGGCCGGCGGCTTCTATTCCGCCGCCTGCGCGACCTTCATGCGCCCGGCCGCATCGAGCACCGCCTTGACGATGTTGTGGTAGCCGGTGCAGCGGCAGATGTTGCCTTCCAGTTCGTGCCGGACGGTCGCCTCGTCGAGCTTGCCGCTGTGGCGGTGCACAATATCGATCGCCGACATGATCATGCCCGGCGTGCAGTAACCGCACTGCAGGCCGTGATTGTCGCGGAACGCCGCCTGCATCGGGTGCAGTTCGTCGCCTTTGGCGATGCCCTCGATGGTGGTGACGTTCGAACCCGCCGCCTGACCGGCTAGCACGGTGCAGGATTTTACCGCCCGGCCGTCGATGTGGACGACGCAGGCGCCGCACTGGCTGGTGTCGCAGCCGACATGGGTGCCGGTCAGGTTCAAATTGTCGCGCAGGAGATGGACGAGAAGGGTCCGGTCCTCGACCTCGGCCGAGACGGCTTTGCCGTTTACCGTCAGTTTGACTGTCGACACGCGTGGTACCTCCCGATGTTTTATAATTATTCCAATTAGAAACACGGGAGGGGGAACTTGCAACTAGGATTTTGGTCGCCCGTGTCATTGTGATTACATCAGCGGGAAGCGCGCGCCGCGACCAATTCGAACTTTCTTACTCTCCCCTGGAGGGGGAGGGTCGATTCGCATGGAGCGAAGCGAAATGCGAGACGGGGTGGGGTGACGGTCTCTCCACATCCAACAGTGCCCGAGTGTAGAGACCGTCACCCCACCCCGTCTCGCATCTTGCGATGCGTGACGACCCTCCCCCTCCAGGGGAGGGTAAGAGACGGCCGTCCCCGGGACCTTGCTAACTTTGCCCGGATTTACGCAGCCTTATCCATTCTGCCTTATCTTTGCGCACTGGATTGGGGGGCGGGAGCCTCCCGATGCCTGTTTTTCAGAACGAAAACGGGGTGTGACGTGCGATTTTTGAAACGTGGCGGCTCGTCCTTCAAGCTCCCAACCCTGCGGTTCCGCGCCAAGATCATGCTCGGCTTTGCCGTCGTGCTGGCAATTTCGGCCGCCAGCATGGGTTTTGCCTATCTCGGATTCGAACATGTTTCGGCCGGCGTGGATTCCTACCGGCGCAGCGTGCAGGAGGCGGATCTGTCGCGCGACATCGATCGCGAACTGATCTCCTATCGCTCGCTCGCCCGCTATTTCGTGGTCACCGGAAAGGAAGAGGACGGCAAGGCGGCGCTGGCGGCCGAAGCCAACCTGAAGGAAGCGATCATCGCCTCGATGAAGGGCACCATCAGCCCGGGCCGGCTCGAACAGGTCGCAAAACTGGAGCGCGAATTCCGCGCCTTCACCAAGATTTTCGCCGATATCCTCAAGGTCAAGGACGAGAGCGCCCGGATCGCGCAAAACCAGCTGACGCGCAGCGGCCAGTCGCTTTATTACAAGCTCGACGATCTCCCCAGCAATGCCGATGAATCCGAGCTTCAGGCGGTCACCTTCAGCGCGAAAAAAGTGGCCGATGAATTTCAGGCCGTGGTCGGATTAGCCAACACGTTCGTCATCAACTCGGACAAAACGGTCGCATCCAGCGCACTCGCGCGCCTGAAATTTCTCGGCAACTCGCTAAAGGCGATCCCGGCGAACAATGACAAGATTCGTGAGGGGGTTCAGGAGATCTCGGTTCTCCTGGAGGAATACCAGAAGTCGCTCGCCAAGCTGGTCGATAATGCCAAGGAGATCGACGAACTGACCCTGGAAATGACGGAGTCGGCCGCAGCCATCAACAAGGGCTCGGCGGCGATGAAGTCCGATCTGCTGGCCGACCAGAAGCGGCTCGAAGCCGAGTCGGACGCGACCATCGGCGAGACCGAGCGGCTGATCCTGATGCTGGCCGCCGGCGGTTTCGTGCTCGGCGGCTTGCTGGCGCTGCTGCTCGGCAAGGGCATATCCCGGCCGATGACGGCGATGTGCAGTGCGATGCGCGAACTCGCTGCCGGCAATTTCGAAGTTGTTCTGCCCGGCCTCGGCCGCAAGGACGAGCTCGGCGAGATGGCGAGTGCGGTCGAGGAGTTCAAGGTGCAGGCCATCGCCCGCGCCGAGCGCGACGCCGCCACCCAGGAAGCCCAGAACAAGGCGGCGAGCACCGCGCGCCGCGCCGAACTGATTCGCTTCGCCGACGAATTTGAGAGGGCGGTCGGCGCCATCGTCGCCAACGTATCGTCGTCGGCCGTGCAGCTTGAAGCCGCCGCAGGCACGTTGACGCGGACGGCTGAAACCACCCAGAGCCTGTCGAGCCAGGTTGCCGGCGCCTCGGAAGAAGCCTCCAGCAACATGCAGTCGGTGGCATCAGCAACCGAGGAATTGTCGGCTTCCGTCGACGAGATCGGGCGCCGCGTCAAGGAAAGCAGCCAGATCGCGGAAGCAGCCGTCCGTCAAGCCGAACAGACCGACGGCCGGATCGGCAAGCTGTCGCGCGCCGCGCAGGAGATCGGCGACGTCGTCAAGCTGATCACGGCGATCGCCGAGCAGACCAACCTGCTGGCGCTGAACGCCACCATCGAGGCCGCCCGCGCGGGCGATGCCGGCCGCGGCTTTGCCGTGGTGGCGTCCGAAGTCAAATCGCTCGCCAGCCAGACCGCGAAAGCGACCGACGAGATTTCCAATCACATCTCGGGTATGCAGGGCGCGACGCAGGAATCGGTCGCCGCCATCAAGGAGATCGGCGGCACCATCGGAAAAATCTCGGACATCGCCGCGACGATCGCGAGCGCCGTCGAGCAGCAAAGCTCGGCAACGCAGGAGATCGCGCGCAGCGTCCAGAACGTCGCGCAAGGCACGCAGGAGGCCGCCGCCAACGTCATGCACGTCAATCGCGGCGCGACCGAAACCGGCTCGGCTTCCGAGGAAGTGCTCAATTCGGCGCGCACGCTGTCGAGCGAAAGCACGCGTTTGCGCGAAGAGCTCGACCGCTTCATGGCGAATATCAGGGCGGCATGAGGGTATCCATCGCTGTCGCCCCTGCGAAAGCAGGGGCCCATACGCCGCGGCCGGTATGAAGGGCACGCCGTGCGACGGCTTCGCTCAGCAGCCCACAGCGCTAGCTGATTAACGCAGAGCGTCAGCCACCACGCTTCCTCGATGGATCACGCGGTATGGGCCCCTGCGTTCGCAGGGGCGACAGCGAGTAAGGGCGAGAACCTATCAACCCGTCCCCCTGCTTTCGCAGGGACGACATCGCGACTAGTCTCTCCCGAACTGATGCTTCAGCTCGACCTTCGCGCGTTCCAGTCGCGCGCGCTGCGTTTTCGGCAAGGTCTTGCCGGCGCGGTTGATATAGAAGGTCAGCATCGACAGCGCTGAGCGATAGGCGCCAGCCTTGCGGCGCGAACTGTGCTCTGCGGATCGCTTGAGCGACGCCGCGATCTTCTTCGCACTGGTCAGCTTGAAGACACCGCGTTTCAGATCGAGCGCGTCGCTTTCCCTTGTCACGCGCTGCGACCAGCGCTTCGGCGAGGATTTCTTCGCAGGTGTCCTGCGGCTGCTTTCTCGGACTGCGGTCTTCCGTGGGTGTGTGGTCTTGCGTCGTTCGGCCATGGTCAACTCCATTTCCGGTTTTGGCCGAAAACGGTCGCCCGATCGTTCGGTTCCCTTGTCGTTTTTCGCAATGACGTGGATAGGCCATAGCGCACGGAATACCGCGCATGCGCGCGTCATCGCGATAGCTATGCAATTTCGCCACCCCAATGCCCGCGGAACCCCCATCCTCCGAGGGCGTTATCTTCGTGTCGGGCATCATGTTTGCCGCAATTTGACGTGAAAACCCTGGGGCTGGGGCGTTCCGGGGTGTTTTTCATTGGTCCAATCGGATGGTTGCGAAAGCGATACGGGACGGTGCGGCAGTGGGTGAGAGTGCTTCCATTTCCGCAACGGCCAAGCAGGATAACGACGGCATTGTCGAGACCAGTATCCCTGCACGGCTCGATTGCCTGCGCTGGGGCGGCTTTCATACCCGCGTGGTGGCCGCGCTCGGCATCACCTGGATCCTCGACGGACTGGAAGTCACGCTTGCGGGCGCATTGTCGGGCGCGCTGAAGGAGAGCCCGACGCTGCAGTTTTCGAATTTCGATGTCGGCCTCGCCAACAGCGCCTATCTCGCGGGCGCAGTGCTGGGCGCGCTCGGCTTCGGCTGGCTGACCGACCGGATCGGGCGCAAGAAACTGTTCTTCATCACGCTCGCGCTCTATCTCGCCGCGACCGCAGCCACCGCGCTGTCGTGGAACGTGGCGAGTTACGCGCTGTTTCGCTTCCTGACTGGGGCGGGTATCGGCGGCGAATATACCGCGATCAATTCGACGATCCAGGAGCTGGTGCCGGCGCGCTATCGCGGCTGGACTGATCTCGTGATCAACGGCAGCTTCTGGATCGGGGCTGCGATCGGCGCAGTCGCCGCCATCGTGCTGCTCGACCCCAGCGTGCTGGCGCCGGATCTCGGCTGGCGGATGGCCTATTTCATCGGCGCCGCGCTCGGCCTGATCGTCTTCGTGATGCGGATGTGGATTCCGGAAAGCCCGCGCTGGCTGATGATCCATGGCCGCCCCGAGGAGGCGCACGCGATCGTCGACGATATCGAGAGGGCGTCTACGAGACATTCGGATCATCCGGCCGATGAGGTCTTCCCGAAGATCAGGCTGAGGATGCGCAGCCACACGCCGCTGGGAGAAGTGGCGCATACATTGTTCACGAGGTACCGGCAGCGTTCGCTGGTGGGCTTGGTGCTGATGGCGTCGCAGGCGTTCTTCTACAACGCCATCTTCTTTACCTTCGCGCTGGTGCTGACCGATTTCTTCGGCATCCCGGCCAACCATGTCGGGTGGTACATCCTGCCCTTCGCGGCAGGTAATTTCCTGGGACCGCTGCTGCTCGGCCGGCTGTTCGACACGCTGGGCCGTCGCATGATGATCACGGTAACCTATGGCGTCTCGGGCGTTTTGCTCGCGCTGTCGGGCTATCTGTTCTCGATCGGCGTTCTGACCGCGCAAACCCAGACCATCGCCTGGATGGTGATCTTCTTCTTTGCCTCGCCGGCGGCGAGTGCGGCCTATCTCACCGTCAGCGAGACGTTTCCGCTGGAGGTGCGCGCGCTGGCAATTGCGCTGTTCTACGCGATCGGCACGGGCATTGGCGGCGTGGCGGGACCGGCGCTGTTTGGCGCCCTGATCGATACCGGCTCGCGCAACAGTGTCTTCGCCGGCTACCTGTTCGGGGCTGCATTGATGATCGTAGCTGCTGCCGTCGCGTGGCGGTATGCCATTGCGGCCGAGCGCAAGTCGCTCGAATCTGTCGCACGGCCGCTCGCATTTGTGGAGTAGGATGAGATGAATGAGGATCTGTTGGAAATGCCATTGGAAGAAGATATCGTTCGTGAAGACGACGCCGCGCCGGAAACCGTTCCGGTCCCGCGCTCGCTGGTGCCGCACTTAAGCGAAACCGCGATCCTGCTCGACATCGACGGCACGCTGCTTGATCTGATGCCGACGCCGCGCGAAGTCTGGGTGCCGCCGGGCCTGGTGAAAACCTTGAATCGTCTGCTGGTGAGAACCAACGGCGCGCTGGCGCTGGTCAGCGGACGCTCGCTCAACGATATCGATTTGATTTTCGCACCCGATCTGTTCCCGGCTGTCGGCGGCCATGGCGCCGAGATGCGGATCGAGCCGGATAGCGAGGCGGTGGCCGCCCACGCGCCGCCGATGGACAAGGAATTGAAGCGCCGGCTGGCCGCGATCGCAAAGCTCAGCCCGGGAATATTGCTGGAAGACAAGGGCTATTCGCTGGCGCTGCATTATCGCCTCGCGCCGCACGCCGAGAAGGCGATCTATGCGGCGGTGTCACTGATCAGGGCCGATCTTCCCAACGCGCCGATCGAGGTGCTACCCGGCAAATGCGTCTGCGAGATCAAGCATTCCGGATTCACCAAGGCGAGCGGCGTGCACGAGTTGATGAAACGCGAACCTTTCAAGGGCCGCCGTCCGTTCTTCATCGGCGACGATGTCACCGACGAGACCGTGTTTGCGATCATGCCTGATCTCGATGGCCTCGCTTTTTCCGTCGGCCGCCGCGCCAAGGGCGTGGCCGGACACTTCGATGCACCAAGCGACGTGAGAGAATTTCTTGCGCACCTGCTTGATGACGAAAGGGACGCACCGCTGCCATAATGTTTTTCGTCTCGACGGCTTTCCACCACAGATTCTCGCGCTTGATGCCGAGGTTCACAGCAAAATTTATTTTTCGTGAGTTCCGGTGAGTTCCTCCGCGCCGCAGCCCGAATTTGGTTTCAATTCGTTGAAAGGGTGATCCGGAACCATATTGATGAACGGTTGTTAACCGCGGGCGTACCAACGGGAGGGGACCATTGAACCTCGTCGTCGTTTCTAACCGCGTTTCGCGCGGAAAACCCAACGAACCCATGACGGGGGGACTCGCCGCGGCGTTGTTGCCGATCGTCGAGAAATCGGGCGCTATCTGGGTCGGTTCCTCGGGGCGCGTCCGCGACGGGAACTTGAAGGAACCTTTTGCCGAAATTGAAGCACTGGGTACCGGTGCGCTGGCGATGCTGGATCTGCCGGCCGCGCATTACGGCGGCTATTACGAAGGCTTTGCGAATTCCGCATTGTGGCCGGCGCTGCATTCGCGCGCCGATCTGATCCGCGCCACGCAGGAGGACTACCTCAGCTATCGCGAAGTGAACGCCTTCATGGCGCGCGCGCTGCTGCGATTCCGAAAAACGGATTCGGCGTTCTGGATTCAGGACTACCACTTCCTCGCGCTCGGCGCCGAGTTGCGCGATCTCGGCGTCACACAGCCAATCGGCTTCTTCCTGCATACGCCGTGGCCGGCGCGTTCGGTGATCGGTGGCGTGCCGCATCATCGCGAACTGATCGAGGCGATGCTGGCCTATGATCTGATCGGTTTCCAGACCGAGGAAGATTGCGAGAACTTCCTGTCTTACGCGCAGTCCGATCTCGGGCTCGTCGTGCATGACGGCGTCGTCATTTCACGCTACGGCCGAACGCGCGCCGCGGTATTTCCGATCGGCATCGATCCGCAGCAATTCGCCCAGTTGGCGGCGAAGGCGTCCACCCATCCTGACGTTTCGCGGCTGCGGCGCAGCCTGAACGGCGAGAAGCTCGCGATCGGCGTCGATCGGCTGGATTATTCAAAGGGCCTGATCAACCGCATCAAGGCTTTCGACCGGATGTGGACGCTGCATCCGCAGCTTTCGCGCACGGCGTCGCTGCTGCAGATCGCGACGCCCTCGCGCGGCGCGATTGAGGCCTATGGCAACCTGCAGAGCGAGGTCGCAAAGCTCGTCAGCGACGTCAACGGTGTACATGGCGAAGTCGACTGGACGCCGATCCGCTATCTCAACAAGGGCTACGGCCAGGCCGTGCTTGCGGGCCTCTATCGCGCTGCGCAGGTCGGCGTGGTGACGCCGCTGCAGGACGGGATGAATCTCGTCGCCAAGGAATATGTCGCCGCGCAAAACCCGGTCGACCCCGGCGTGCTCGTGCTGTCGAAATTCGCCGGTGCCGCCAACGAACTCGATACCGCGTTGCTGGTCAACCCGCACGATATTGACGGCATGGCGCGCACCATCGCGGTTGCGCTGTCGATGCCGCTGACCGAACGTCGGATGCGCTGGGAAGCGATGATGGCGAAGCTCCGCGGCCATACGATCCAGCAATGGTTCGCCGACTTCACCGACGCGCTGCACGAATGCCAGCTCGACAGGGAAGCATTGGCGCCTGTGGTGAGCGAGCCCGCGCTATGGCCGCTTCGCTCCGCCACCAACGGCGGCGCGCGGTATCACTAGAGTCCTGGAGAGAGCTTGGAGCGCTCGTTATCCCTCATCCTGAGGAGCCGTCTAGCGGCGTCTCGAAGGATGAGGCCGGCGGGCCTCATGGTTCTCCGAGCGATGCGAAGCATCGTCAGGAGGCGCGCTCCTCACCATGAGGGTGCGCGATAGCCGCGCGCCCCTCAATAACAATACGACACGCCATCCAGCACCGGGCAGCGCGCCTTGTTCGGCGCGCTCGGATTTTCCATCGGCACGTAGCCGCCCTTGCCGTTGCCGGCGAACACGCCGGGGCCGATGACGACGGACGACTTGTTGCCGATGATGACACTCGGGTGCGGCGAGGCCAGCCTCGATTTCGAGCCGTCGGCCCACACGATGGAGTCGCCCGCAAAGATGCCGCGCCGGCCGTCGTCACAGGTCACGTCCACGCCCTGCTTGGTGCAGGCCTGCGCCAGCGCCGGGCCGGCAGCGGCTGCCGCGAAAGTTGCGGCCAGAGCCGGGAGCAAGAGCGTCCGTGCGATCATCGTTGCGTCCTCCACCAATTGCGTTGCCACTTATCGTCGTCGATCGTGGCCGGATTCCGGTTCAAGGCCCGGCAAACCGCCTGATATCCGATGCCGGACGTTCCAAATTGCCAAACAAATTCAACGAATTGGGGAAATTTTAGCCGCGGTGGCCGGCGTCCCTTGCAAAATCAGTGCTGCCCCTTCAAGAGAGGGCCTCCGGAGAGATGGCCGAGTGGCTTAAGGCGCACGCTTGGAAAGCGTGTGTGCGGGAAACCGTACCGTGGGTTCGAATCCCACTCTCTCCGCCAGCCCATGCAAATTTGGGCGCCGTACTTCCCGGTCGCCAAGGGTTCTATCGAGGTCAACTCAGGCCGTCCGCCGAGTTCTCCCTAACAAGACTCGATTGGTCTCACATGAAGAGGCGATACGGATAGACGTTTCGCGGCAGGTCCGGCACGTTCGCAATCGTCCTTGCCAGCTTTTGGGAGTAGCGGATGCTCACCGGTACGGGGTCGTAGAGTGCATCGTTGTTCCAATCCATCTTGGTCAGCGCCAGCGCCTCATGAGCGCTTAGCTCAAGAGGGCCGCTGCCGGCATGGCGGATGAGCTGCAGCGGGCGCGGAATGCTCTTCTTGCCCTGATAATAGTCCCCCTTGGTCGAAACCTCAGGAGCATTTCCCGCCACCCATATGAGCGCGGAGTTGCCGGATCTCACCACCATCGTTCCTCGGGGCACGGGATAGCCCGACGGCCGCGTAGGAGGGGTCCGCTGGCCAGATTTGATCAACCAAACTCCACGCCAGCAGGATGCCGAACTGATCTCGATGCACTCGATCTCCGGTACGCCGGATAATGCATCGAACGCCCCTTCGATTTCACCGTCCTTAAAGGCGGTAGTCTTGTGGATGACCATCCGCTTAGGAAGGTTGCCGCCATTGCGGCCTTGATAAAGCTCGAGACTGCGGGCGAGTACCGCTCGCATGTCGTCACGACTCAGAAACGGATTTCTGCGGGCCTCAGCAACATCGGCGACCGGGTCGCGCGCCTCGAACGCGACGAACTGCATGCCGCCGCCATCCATATCGAAGACTTGTGAGCAGCACGTCACATAGTGCGCGTCTCGCTGATCGCCGCGGAGCGCATAAGCGAGCCCGATATAGGCGGTATCTGTTGGTACACCTTTCAGCGGTGCCAGCTTCCAAGGTGTGCCGGCGGCCTTCACATACAAGGCAGTCGCCAAGCGCCACGCAAGGGATGCCTTATGGGCGAAGGTGAACGCTCGATCGTTGAGCACCTGGGTGGGGATATTGTATTTCGCGCCAAGGGCCTTGAGCGCATCATGCGCATCAAAGAATTTGCCGCGCGTGGCTGGATTCCAACTGTCGGGAAAATGGACGAGCACGACGTCAAATTCGCTTCGCACCGTATCGAGCCGTCGGAGCGCGGCTTCCATTGCAAGAAAAAGCCGTGCTTGCGGGTCGCCCTCGCCTGGAAGCAGGTGCAGGAGATCGGGCCATCTGATGTGCGCGTCGCGCGGCGCGGCCTCAAGTGCGACCTGGAAGAGCGTTTCGAAGCCTGGATACTCTGGTACGTATTCAGAACGATCGGAAGGGCGGTGGGTTTCTCGGAGCGACAGCATGAGCTCGCCGCGACGCTTGAAAGCACTCTCCGGACCCACCGTCGCGATTCGTACGCGCGACGTGTATCCTCCGAACGATCCTTTCGAATAAGGACCGAAATTTACTAGGCCCCTGAGCGGGTGGACATCAACCTGCGCGGAATCGGAGGGTGAGAATGCCAGAAGAGGTTCGTCCAGAAGCGTGAACGGCGGAAGCTTCGTCAAAACGGCTGGATTGCTCATCACTTCGTCCGATCGAAATAGACGTGATGATTGCCCGGTCGACTCCAGCCGGTGACCGGCGCGACTTCGAATACCGCGTCGACCCCTGTGCCGTCCTCGAGCCCGAAGGCACGCTTATTCTTGTCGCCGGCATTGGTAAGAAGCTGCGCCCATGCATCTATGATGCCTGCCCAGTTTCTGTTGTAGCGCTGCGCCCACCGTTCTCGGCGCCAGTCGCCCACAGGATCGCCCCCGCGATCCGTAGGAGCGCCCATTGGATCTGGGTCGACCGCGCTCGGATCGTCCGGATCGGCGCTTGGGCGAAGAGTTTGCTTCGGAACTTGCACGAAGGTGAAAGGCTCGAAACCGCACCACCAGCGCCCGCCGACTTGGTCTAACTTCAGGAAGACGCCTTCCTGGTAGGGAAATCCGAGCTTCGGTACGGTCCCGGTCAATGTACTTCCGTAGGCATCTCGCAGCCTCTTAAGCACCAGCTCGTTTTGGCGTGCGCGCTCTGGATCTTCCCCATCGCGAGGCGCGGCGACAACTATTGAATGACCAGAGCGCCTGTACCTGGGAATAAGCGGCCGGCGTCTCGCCATGCCTTTTACGAGCGCGTCGTAGAGGAGTCCGAGTGCCCAACTATCGGTGACAGGGTCCAGTGCGACCTCTCCCCCTAACTTCGCGCCGAGTGATGCCAGGGCGTCCAAGATATCTTGATCTCTACCGAAAACAGCTAACTCGCGGCCATTCGCCGCGATGGTCGCCTTGCAGTTTTTTTCCCTAAGCAACTCCCTGACGGCGACAGACGTCGTAGGTGTCGCGAGCGTCATTCGCCTGGCGCTGCGCGGCATCGCTTCGATGAGAAGGGCAGAATACCGCAAAACGGGGAAAGAACGCGCTTCCGCGGTCGGTAACTTCACGGGCACGAGCCGCGGCGTGGTGCGGCCGAGCATCACCCGATCGAGCAAGATCGTCGGAAGGTCGACCGTTTTGACTATGTCTGCGGTCAGTTCATCGAAGGTTGCGCACTCGACGATCGCAACGTCGACGCCTGCAAGCTGCGCCTTTTCTAAGAATTCAGCCGCTGCCGGCAACAGCCGCGAGGCCGAGGAGGCGACCCAATACAACCCGTTCGGAAACGGCGATTGACCGGCGAGTATGGAGTTCAACGCCTCCATGATCGAGGCATCGCGTCCGCTATACCCGACAAATACCACACCGAAGCGCTTTCCGGCTTCCACCAGCACGTGCCGCATTCGGATGTCCTGCTGCTCGAGCTCCGATCCCGTATTCTTGATGGCGACCGACTGGTAATCCCCATGCAGCTTTGCGACCAGCGGCCAGTCGGATTCGTTCAGGCAACGCATCGCGCGGTCGCAAGAGTCGATGGCAGCAACGGTCGGACGAACTTGGTCAGCGGCCGCCAAAATGGCATTTGCCGAAAGAGCGGATTCCTCAATCAGCGGGTCGAAATTTGTGGTGAAAACGCAATTGACCTTCCCGTTCGCGATGAGACTTCCGAGAACCTTGTGCCCGAAGCAGGGCGTGCCCTTAGAAATCGCGTCATCGATGTATTGCCGCCGATGCCGAGGCTGCGGGTAGACCGCTTCGAAGGCGACTGCATATTCGGTCGGGTCGCCATTTGGCGGCAGGATCGATGTTCGCTGGAAGAACATATCTATCCTTTCGATCCACACCGGATCGGCCGTGTCGATTTCTCGTTTCGAAAGGCCGTTATCGCGACAAAAGATCTGCGCCTTGAAATCGCGGATCATCGCGTAAGCGGTCGGAATTCCCGATGCGGCCGATGCACCGGCGCCGAGAAACCACGCCACCAGGTTTGGCCTGAGAGCGAAAGCTGTCGCGAACTGTGCGGCGGACATGGTCGGGATAGAGCTGATGATGTTATTCCTTCGACAAATATTGAGCAGGCAATATTTGGGGTTGGGTTAGTCCTGTAAAGTCGGTTATCTCGGCCGGCCCAGTCGGGGGTATTTCGGCTCATCCTGTTGTTTTGAAAGAAAAAATGGCGTTAGCAGCCCTCGACTTGGCGTTGCATGGCACAGTAGCGACTCTCCAACACGAGCAAAATAGCAGAAAAAGACCGTGAAGAACTTGCCTCGGTTTAGCACCGACTCGACGGAAAGCCGACACGGGCCGCATCACAAACAGCCAGTCCGGAAAACGAGACACCAAACCATTTGCTCGTCAACGAGCCATCACTGTCGATCCAGGGGATCGGCGGCAATTGCGGCAAGTAAGATGCATACGGCATCACTTTCGCAAGCGTCACTCTGCCCGGAAATTTTGCGAGGAAAGCCTTGTTCATTCCGCCGTCAAGCCCGCTGTAGATCGGCGCAGCCGGCAAATTGTCTTCAAGCAATTGCGCGTACAGGCGCTCGTCGGTGCGCTTTTTTTCCAGCGCCCGCCGCGCGATTTCCGGATTGACGACGAAGGGCGGACATTTTTCGATCGCGTTGAACACAAGCGGGTGCGGCGAATTTAGCGGAGGTTGCGCATCGAATACATAGCGGCGGTTGCACACATCCACCTTGGGTTCGCGCCCCGTCGCCTCGAAATGATCGTTGCCGACCTTGAGCATTTTCCAGAAGGTCATGTTCGGACTGTTTCGATGCTGCGCCAGGTTCGCCTGCGTCAGGCGGAATGGATAGGCCTGGACCTGGAACGACGGTCGGCCGCTGAGCGAGTCGCGCGCCAGCGAATAGATTTCGCTGATCTGTTCGTCGGTCATGGCATAGCAACCGCTCGACCAGCAGTCGCCGTGGATCATGAGGAAGCTGCCGTTGCGCTTGTTTGCCTTGTCGAAGCTGTTGGGGTAGCCGAGGTTGATCGAAAGATAGAAGTTGGAGTTGGGATTCATCAACTCGGGTGTAATTGTATAAAACCCTTCCGGAGCCTGTCGGTCGCCCTCGTACAACTTCGGCCCGAGATCGCCCGACCACCGGCAGATCGGATAGGTCTTGAGGATCTGGAAACGGCCGGCCGTGTCCTGTTTCCAGACTTCGAGCTCCGCCTCTTCCTTGAAAAGACGCACAACGATAGGTGAATATTTCGGCATCTTCTTCTGTTCGAGCAGCGCGAGCAGCTCGGCCGGTAATTCCTGTGTCGCCTTGGCCGGCAACGGCTTGCTGCTTTCGCCAAGGCACGTGACCGGCGTCAAGGCAGCAGCAAAAGCCGCTGCCAGCACAAGTGCACGTCGGACCATGGCGCGGATCACTGCTGTACCAGCCCTTCCGCCCGCGCGCCGCTACTTCTCAAACCCGACGAACACCGTAGCTTCCTCAACAGACTTCCGCTCCGACACCACCGCATTCGCCGGAAACGTCTCATCCGGCCAGCCCAGCGCGATGCTTTTCATGATGACCTGATCGTCGGCTATGCCTGCGTGCTCGCGCACCACGGGGGATTGCATGATGCCCTGGCTGTTGATCACGGCGCCCAGCCCGCGAGACCAGGCGGCATTGACCAGGGCGGTCGCCACGGCGCCGCAATCGAAGGGCGTATCGTCGCTGCCATCAAGCACGCGGTCATAGGTAATGATCACGCAGACGGGCGCGTCGAATTGGCGGAAGCCGCGCAGCACCCAGTCCTGGCGCTTGTCCTTGTTGTCGCGCTCGATCCCCATCGCGGAGAATAATTGCTTGGCGACACCGACCTGCCGGTCGCGGTGCTTGCCTGCAAAGGCCTGGCCCGCGCGGAACTCGCGCGACTGCGGGATGCCCGCCACCATCCGCTCGGTATTGCCGGCGCGAATTCGATCCAGCGGTTCGCCTGATATGACGTAGAAATTCCAGGGCTGGGTGTTCATCGACGACGGGGCGCGCATCGCCAAACCAATGATTTCCGCAATCAGCGCCTTGGGTACCGGATCGGGTTTGTAGCCGCGAATACTCCGGCGACCGAGGATAACGTCATCAAACTGCATCTGTGTGGGAGTCCCCTGATAAGTTCTGAAACAGCCGGGATTTTCGCGGTTTCTGCACTCTCGCGCAAGCGACGGCGGCGTGTCCTCAACGGTCCAGCCACGCGAAACATGATCGCATCGATATTGCGCGCACGCAGTCGTTTGGCGAATTCTGGGATGATGAAATTGTGCCGCTGATTTGCCCGACGTGTCAAGTTTTCGGTCCAAACTGTCGGTTGCGGCGGCCGCCGGCTACTTTGCATGGGGTTGTTTTCGATATTTTTGATGGGAGCCGACTCGGCGCGACGGCACCGTCCGGAAGGCGCGTAGGCTTTTCAGGCTGTTGCTCAAATCGTAGGTTTTGGTTTGAAAAGGTCGAAAATACTTGATCTTTCAATCTGGATTGACTGACACTCTCTCCGCCATCGATTTCGGACAGCGCAGAAGTCCTTCAGAATGAAGCGTTTGTTGAGCCACCGGTTTTCATGGTGGAGCACTCCAGGCCCGTCTCATGGCTTCGCTGCGCGCTCTGCTCGGACACTGGCGCACGCAGCAGACGGTGGCGGCGGAGTAGAGCTCTGTCTCCACGCGCGAGCGCAAGGCGATCAATAGTCCGTCGATACGCTGAGCGCGCGCCACCTCTCGAGTTCTTCGAGGCGCTGACGATCGGCTGCCGCGATCGCGTCGACCGCATCGCTGCCGAGCGCAACCCGCAGAGGTGGACGATCCAGCTCCGCGAGCTTGAGGATGAGGGCAGCCGCCTTGGCGGGATCGCCGGGCTGGCGGCCATCGTAAGCGCGCTGCATCCTCACGGCAGCGCCGACGACGGGGGCGTACTCGCTACGCCCTTCATCGGCCGCATGCGCGGCCTGGGCAAAGCCGGTGCGGAGGCCGCCGGGCTCCACGATCGTCACGTGCACGCCGACCAACGCCATCTCGCGGGCGAGCGACTCCGAGAAACCTTCGATCCCCCATTTCGCGGCGGAGTAGGCCGCACGCGCTGGTGCGCCGATCCTGCCGCCGACGGACGAGAGCTGCACGATGTGCCCGCGGCGCTGCCGGCGCAGAACGGGGATCGCAGCCTTGGTGACGATGATGGTCCCGAGCAGGTTGACTTCGATCTGTTGGCGGAATGAGTCGAGGCTGGTGTCCTCGACCGATCCGAGATCGCCGTAGCCGGCATTGTTCACGAGCACATCGAGGCCGCCGAACGCCTGCTCGGCAAGGCGGACGGCCGCTTGCGCAGCGGTGTCATCCGTCACGTCGAGCCTTGCGATCCGCAGGCTTTCGCCAAAGCGTTCGAGCAGCGGCTGCAGCGGTTCGGGATCCCGCGCCGATGCGACCACTCGATCACCCACAGCGAGCACGGCTTCCAGTATGGCACGCCCCAGACCTCTGGAGCTGCCACTGATGAACCAGGTCTTCATGAGATATCTCCGGATAAGTTGCTGCGGATGGATTTTCGCAACTGTTTTCGCAGCTCATGGGGCGAGGCGCGTAAAGACGTAGTCGTGGTCCTTCGCACCAGCTTCATGGCAGGCAAAACAGGTGCGGTGCTGCCCCTCGTCGACCGGCCTGCCGTTTACGAACCGGCCGAAGCCCCAACCGCCCGTCGCTCCATATTTGCGCGAGTCCTTGACCATCACCTGGACTGTGGTCGCGGCGCCGGGAATCGTGGCGGATGCGAACTCGGGAGACTTCGCCCGCTTCCAGGCGCGCTTGACGAGAATGGTGCCATCGGGGAACGGTAGCTTTCCGTCGTTGTAGGCGTCGATCGCGGTCTGGTTGCCGACGACGGCGCGCAGCTCATTCAGGGGAGCGGCCTCCTCGGCGGGCGCGATCAGTTCCCACTGCTTGTAGCCATCCGGGATGGTGACGCCGAAGATTGGCGATGCCTCGGCGCGTGCCGCGGGCGCCTGCGCAAGGGCCATCGAGAGCAGGTATGGCATGCAAGTGAGGAGAACGACGAGGAGGACCACGGCCACCACGATGACCGTGGCGCAGGGCGATCTCTTCTTTTCAGGTTCCGTCGAGGTCATGACTCTGTACCAAGCTGAGTTCGAGAATTGATCCTCGATCCAGCCGAACTGGACCGAGGTGCTGACATATCCTCAGGCGCGGTCGGCATCGACGACAGCCTTCGCAAAGGCCTTCGGCGCTTCCTGGGGTAGGTTATGGCCGATGCCGCCCGTGATTAGGCGATGCTCGTAGTGGCCCGAAAACTTCTTGGCATAGGCACTGACGTCCGGATGCGGCGCGCCGTTGGCGTCCCCCTCGAGCGTGATCGTTGGCACGTCGATGACCGGAGCGGCCGCGAGCCGCTTCTCGACGTGCTCGTATTTCGGCTCGCCCTGGGCGAGTCCGAGCCGCCAGCGGTAGTTGTGGATCACGATCGCGACATGATCCTTGTTGTCGAACGCCGCCGCGCTACGGTCGAATGTGGCGTCGTCGAACTTCCACTGTGGCGAAGCGAGCTTCCAGATCAGCTTGGCGAAATCGTGCGTGTACTTCTCGTATCCGATGCGGCCGCGCTCGGTCGCGAAATAGAACTGGTACCACCATTGCAGCTCGGCCTGCGGCGGCAACGGTGCGCTTCCCGCGGCCTGACTCGAGATCAGATATCCGCTGACCGACACCAGGGCCTGGCAGCGCTCGGGCCACAACGCGGCGATGATGTCGGCCGTCCGCGCGCCCCAGTCGAACCCGGCTACGACGGCCTTCCTGATATTCAGCGCGTCCATCAATGCGATGATGTCGACGGCCATCGCGGCAGGCTCGCCATTGCGCGGCGTCTCGCCGGAGAGGAAGCGCGTCGTTCCGTAACCGCGCAAATACGGGACGATGACGCGATAGCCGGCCTGCGCCAGGATCGGCGCGACATCGACGAAGGCGTAGATGTCGTAGGGCCAGCCGTGGAGCAGGATGGCGACGGGGCCACCAGCCGGTCCCATCTCCGCATAGCCGACGTTCAGAACGCCGGCATCGATCTGCTTGAGGGCGCCGAAGGATGCGTTCGTGACGGACGGTTGCGGCGATTCCGATTCGGCGCGTGCGAGCTCGATCACACCGAGACCGACAGCGACGGTCCCTGCCGCCACACCGAAAAACCGACGCCGATGCTGGTCAAAAATCTGCTTCATCTTGCTTCTGCCTTGTTGAGGGTTGGATGATGTACCGGCCGGTACGTCCGGCCGAACCGGTGATGAGGCCCGTCAGATCAGGTTGACGGAGACGTCGAGATTGTTGCGGACGGCCTTGGAGTAGGGACAGATCCGGTGCGCCTCATCGATCAGATCGCGCGCGATGTCGCGGTCGAGATCGGGCAGGCTGACGTTGAGGCGCGCCCTGAGGGAGTAAGCGTCCTCCTCCAGGACGAGGTCGATCTCGGTATCGATCGCGCATTTCCGCGGCAGGACAATCTTCCGCCTGCGCGCCGCGATCTCCAGGGCGCCCTCGAAGCAGGCGGACCAGCCGGCCGCGAACAGTTGCTCCGGATTGGTGCCGATCCCCGCGGCACCGGGCGGCGAGAGCCTTACATCCAGGCGGCCGTCGGAACTGCGCGACATGCCATCAAGGCGTCCCCCAGTGGTGTGGGTCCGGGCCGTGTAAAGCAGCTTTGCGGTTTTCGTCATGAAGGTGTCCTTGTTGTCACGCAAAACGACTACCAGCCGCGCTCGAAGGACACCCGTTTGGATTTGTGAGAAATTGTAAGGCCGCGGCTAACGAGGACTGCATGCGCGGCATGATATCGATGCAACGTCCCAGCTTGCCGGATCGCGGCGCACTGGTTATGCGGTTCCGGCGAAAGGACACGTTTTCGTTATGACCGAGCCGGCGAATCGTGCGGCGGAGACACTATCGTTCGGGCCGTTCACGGTGACGCCGCATGAAAGGCTGGTGATGCGGGACGGCGTCGCGCTGCCCCTGGGCGGCAGGACGTTTGACACTCTGATCGCGCTGATGTCGCGCCCGAACGAGGTCGTCAGCAAATGGGAGCTGATAGCCTCGGTGTGGCCCGGCATGACCGTCGAGGAAGCAAATCTGCGTTTCCATGTCGCGGCGCTCCGCAAGGCGCTCGGCGACGGCAAGGGCGAGGCCCGCTACATCACCACGCTGTCGGGACGAGGCTATTGCTTCGTGGCGCCGATCGCGCGCGCGAGTCTTGCTGCGAAGCGGCGCCCGGAGCCGCAGATGGAACTGCCACCCGTCAAACTGCCGAACCGGCTGCAGCGGATGGTCGGTCGGGCTGATACAATCAGTGCGGTGGCGGAGAAGCTGATGGCTTCACGCTTCGTCACGATCGTCGGCCCCGGCGGCGTCGGCAAGACCGCCGTTGCGGTGGCGATTGCCCACGATTTGCTCGAGACGTTCGCCGACGCCGCGCACTTCGTGGATCTGGCCGCGCTCAGCGATCCCGATCTCGTCATCACCTCGATCATGCTGATGCTCGGTCTGCCAGCCCAGGCCGACGATCCAATGCCCGCACTCCTCGCGCATCTGCGGGACGAGCGGATGCTGTTGATCCTGGACAATTGCGAGCACGTCATCTCGGCAGCCGCTCCGTTGGCTGCCGAGATTTTCCAGGCCGCGCCGCATGTGCACATCCTGGCCACGAGTCGGGAAGCGCTGCGAGTCGAAGGCGAGCAGGTGCATCGTTTGGCGCCCTTGGCCGTTCCGCCCGACGGCCCCGGACTGACAGCCGCCGTCGCCTGGACCTATCCTGCGCTTCAGCTCTTTCTCGAACGAGCGACGGCCGGCGGCGCGCAGCTCGCGCTCGACGATTCCAATGCGGCAATCGTTGCTGGCATCTGCCGCAAGCTCGACGGCATGGCGCTGGCGATTGAACTCGCTGCAGGCCGGGTCGAGGCCTATGGCCTCGTGCAAACCGCGGCGCTGCTCGACGAGCGGCTCAGCCTACTGTGGCAGGGCCAGCGCACCGCGCCGCCGCGGCAGCAGACATTGCAGGCGACGCTTGACTGGAGCTACGGGCTGTTGTCCGATCTCGAACGCCTGGTGCTGCGCAGGTTGGCTGTTTTCGCCGGACATTTCACCATCGACGCCGCCCTCGAGGTCGTGCCGGATGACCGCGTCGACCGCTCCGTTCTGTTCGACGCCATAGACAGCCTCGTCGCCAAGTCGATGGTCGCGCCGCGCCCGATCGGCGCCATGATGCGCTACCGTCTTCTCGATACGACGCGAGCCTATCTTCTCAAGATCGAGGCCGACGGGGCAGCGCTCGCCGCCCGCCACGCCTCGTATTATCGACGCTGGCTGGATCAGGCCGGCACGACCTGGGCTGCGGTGCCGAGCGCCGACGAACGGGCGGTCCATTTCTCCGCCCTCCACAATGTGCGCGCCGCGCTGGACTGGTGCTTCAACGGCGGCGACGTCGGCATCGGGATCGCGCTCGCCGCCGCGGCGGCTCCGATTTTCCTGGCCATGTCGCTGCTCGTCGAATGCCGCCGCTGGTCGGAACGAGCGCTGCGCGCGATCGAGCCTCAGGCGCGTGGCAGCGCCGAGGAAATGCACCTCCAGGCCGCCCTCGGATTGACGCTGATGTTCACGCGCGGCGGCAGTGACGCAGCCCGCGGCGCTTTGAGCAGAAGCCTCGAGATCGCAACGGCGCGCGGCGATACGATGAACCAGCTTCAGCTGCTCGGCCGGATGCACATCTTCCACGAGCGGATGGGACAGTTCGAGGCCGCGCTCGGCTATGCGCAGCAGAGCCTTGCAGTTTCTGGTGCGCTCGGTGACGCGGCGTCCATCGCGCTCGCTCATTCTCTGGCGGGGGTGTCGCTGCACCTTGCCGGCAAGCACCGCGACGCACTGAAGATGTTGGAAATCGCCTGGCAGGGACCGGGCACGGATCGGATCAGTACGGTCTACGGCTTCGATCATCGCAACCGGGCGGGCATCACTCTGGCACGAGAGCTGTGGCTGCAGGGTCGGCCGGCGGATGCGCTGCAGCTGGCGCAGCAAACTGTCTCCGAGGCGGCCCAGATGGATCATCCGATCACGCTGTGCATTGCGTTGATCTGGGCCGTCTCCATCGCGCTTTGGAGCGGTGATCTCGACGGCGCCGAAGCCGACATCGATCGATTCATCGCCCATGCCGAGTCGCGCTCGATGGGCCCCTATCTTGCGGTGGGGCGAGGCGTCAAAGGCGAACTCGCGATCTTGCGGGGGGACGCGCGCAGCGGCGTAGAAACAATCAAGGGCTGCCTCGAGGAGCTGCACGATGCCGGCTACGAGTTGCTCACAACCACGTTCAATCTCGCGCTGGTTCAAGGCCTGCTCGCACTCGGACGGTTCGAGCAGGCAATGCGCCTGATCGACGAGGCGATCGCGCTGGTCGAGCGATGTGGAGACCACCTTTACATGCCGGAACTATTGCGCGTGAAGGGCAAGGTTCTCCTGTCCCAGCCGCAGCCAAATCGCGACCAAGCACAGGTCGAGTTCATGCAATCGCTCGAGCTGAGCCGTCGCGAGAGCGCAAGGGCATGGGAGTTGCGAACCGCGATCGATCTCGCAGAACTCTTGGCCGGGCAGCAACGGCGCAACGACGCAAAGCAGTTGCTGCAATCGGCCGTTGAAGGCTTTGCCGAAGGTTCCGATACCGCGGATATCCGGACGGCCAGCAGACTCCTTGGCACGCTGTAGGGAGAACGCTTACGTCGAGGAACTGGATCTATCGATACTGCAAGGGCGGCAAGGAGCGCTGGTGGCGGCGATGCCCAAGGAGGTCGCCGGTGCGGTATTGCTCGGCTTCGCGTCGCCCGTCATCGGCATACACCATCAAGGTTACTCCATTGGTGAAAGGAGCCAAGACACTCGTGCCGATCGTGAGCAGAGCGGGAATTAGCTCTTTTGACGCTCCAATCGAGGCGCCATGGGGCCCCAACCGAGCGGGGCTACATTCGAATAAAAGATCGAGCCTTCAGGTGATCGATGAGAGCGAGACGCAGGTGCTTAGCTATTGCTTACCCGGCGCGACGCTCAAAACGTGCGTATTGCAAGACATGCCTTAAACACTGGCGCGCCCGACACGATCCGGAACATGTGAGTCGCTTGGTGGCATTTTCGTGGATGACGGGCCATCGGCGGAACAGGTTGTGGTCAGGGGCGAAGTCCCATTTTACGGCCGTTGCTCAAACGGTGGGTTTCGGTCTACGAAGGCCGAAAATTCCCGATCATTCAATGAGGATTGACTGACACTCTCTCCGCCACCCGCCTTCGCTTCGGCGCGGCATGCCCGTCTACCTCGCCTGTTGAATCGCTCTGTCGTACGCGTCGATCGTCGCCTTGGCGCGAACAGCGACTTCCGCGGCCGTCATGCCGGGTTTGTAGAGGCTGCTGCCGAGGCCGAACGCTGTAATGCCGGCTTTCGTATACTCCGCAAAATTCGTGTCCGAGACGCCACCCACAGCGGCGATCATCAGGTCTGCGGGAAGAACGGCGCGAATGGCGGTGATGCCCGCGGCGCCAAGCACGCTCGCCGGAAAGAACTTGAGGCTGGAGGCTCCCGCCTTGGCGGCAAGCAGCGCCTCCGTCGGGGTAAAGACGCCGGGCATCGTGACCATGCCGTGCGCCCGGGCGCGGGCAATGATTTCGGGATCGATGTTGGGGGTTACCAGGAGCCGGCCGCCAACGTCATGGAGCCGCTCGACGGCTTCCAGCGTCAGGACGGTGCCGGCTCCCACCAGGATTCCGGCAGGGGCCTTCTTGACCGCGATCTCGATGGAGCGGAATGGATCCGGCGAGTTGAGCGGGATCTCTATCGCGGTCATGCCGTTGTCGACCAGCACGCCGACTATATCCTGCGTTTCCTCGGGCCTCACGCCGCGCAGGATCGCGACCAGCGGCCGCTTCATCGGGGGGAATGGGACAACGCTCATCGTCTGATCCTTTATACGTTCCAAATCGATTCCGCGGCCATCGAAAGGCCGCGACGGACCGCGTCCTCGGCTCCGATTGATCTGACAGGAACGGAAACCGTGTCAAATGCCAACTGATAAAGCATCTGGAGCCTCCCTGACGCCACCAACGTGATGCCGGTGCTGGGTACGTCTCCGGCGAGTCCCGCCGCCAATTCGAGACCAATCAACGTTCCCGATATTTTCTCGCGTGCCGAGGATGGCGTGCCGCCATAAAGGAGCTGACCCGATCGCACCTGGAACAGCAGATTGGCGGCGAAGGCAGGCGTCTCAAAGGCGGCCATGACCGCGGACTTGAAGGCGTCGATATCTTCCGCTTGATCGGCGCCGGTCACCGCGTGGGACAGGATCGTCTCTCGCGAGATGACGTCGAACAGTTCTCCCGTCATGAACGTGGCGAACCGTTCGACGATACCGCCATTCGCCCTGACCCACTTCGAATGGGTGCCCGGCATGCAGACGACCGCGTCGTCAGCCGCGTTCGCGCCCAAGGCGCCGAGCAACTGCGTCTCCTCGCCCCGCATGACATCCGGCGCCCTGGGGTCTCGCTGCGCGATGCCCGGGAGGATGCGGATGTCACGGTTCTGTCCCGGCACCGGGACGGCATGCTTGAGGATCGATGCGAGCCGCGCCGGCGTGTCGACATAGCCGGCTTCAACCCATCCCTGTCGGGCGCCGGCCATGCCGCAGACGACAACGGGCAGCCCAGGCGCGGCGCCGACGGCTTCCAGATGCGATTGCAGCACGGTCGCGAAGCCGAGCTTGCCCGCCGCCATCATGCCCTCGCGGCTGCGGCGTTCCCCCAGTACGTTGCCGGCTCGGTCGACGAGCCAAAGCCGAAAACTGCTCGTGCCCCAATCGACCGCGACATATGCAGCCTGTCCCATTCAATCCGTCCCAGTGCTATCAGCCCCAGTTCTATCCGTCCCTTGTGGAGATCGTATCACGCCGGTCTGCCGGCGAGCTACGCTCGCTTTGTAATTGATTTGCAGAGCCGCAATCAGCATGATCCGCAGTCATGCGATGCCCCGCTGTTTTCCGCGGCGTGGCACCGCCAACGCGCACGTCCGCAACAATGCGGCACAACGACAAAAAACAAAGACTTTGGAGGACGCCATCGTGATCAATCTCCCTTTTAGAAGCGCCGTCATGGGCGTTGGTCTGCTGATTGCGGCGCTTTCGCCGCAGGCCCATGCGCAATCGACCCCGAAGACCGTGACGCTGGTGGTCCCGTTCGCGGCCGGCGGCGGTACGGACACCGTCGCACGTCTGATTGGCGAGCGGATGTCGCGCACGCTCGGCCAGACCGTCATTATTGAGAACGTGGTCGGCGGCGGCAGCACGCTGGCCAATGATCGCGTCGCGCGATCGGCGCCTGACGGTTCGACAGTGCTGATCAATCACGTCGCGCTGCTCGCGGCGCCGAGCCTGTTCATCAACCTGCGGTACGATACCAAAACGGCGTTCGAGGCGGTTGGCCTCGTCAACAACGCGCCGATGGTTTTGATCGGCCGCAAGTCGATCCCAGGCTCAGGGCCAAAGGACTATGTGGACTGGATCAAGGCGCAGGGCGACAAGGCGAACTTCGCGCACGGTGGTCTCGGGACCAACAGTCATTTGTGCGCCGTGATGATGGGCAATGTACTCGGCTTCAAGCCGACGGTCGCAGCTTATCGCGGATCGGCTCCGGCCATCTCCGATCTGCTGGCGGGGCAGATCGATCTGCTGTGGGATCAGGTAACCAACGCGCTGCCGCAAATTCAGGCCGGAACACTTCACGGCATCGCCATTACGTCGCCGCAACGTCTTGAGCAGTTGAAGGACGTGCCGACCACCGCGGAGCTCGGCATGCCCGAGGTCAGCTATTCGATGTGGCATGGGCTCTACGTGGCGAAGGGCACGCCCAAGGAGACCATAGCTGCGCTGAACTCGGCGCTCCGCGCGGCTCTGTCCGATCCCGTCCTGCTGGAGAAACTGAAGCAGCTCGGAACGCTGCCGTTTCCCGACAACGAGTTGTCGCCCGAGGCGCATGCGCGCCTGTTCGCCGCCGACCTGCCGCGGGTGGCCAAGCTCGTTGAAAGCTCAGGGATCAAGGCGAGCGAAGCGAAGTAGGGCGGCATGCGCCACGGGAATGGCGGGGCGAAAATCGGCGCGGCTCCGTCACACGATCAGATCTTGCGGCGCGAGGGCAGTGACAACGTTAACCGGCTGGTTCCAAACGGAGGTGCCGGACCATTGTGCAGACAGCTCGATCGGTTGGTCTGCCTCTGAAATCGCCGGCGGCGCACTGGTTGCTGCAGCGTTTTCGGCGGAGCTGCTCGACGCCGGGATGTCCTCTGCAAGGTCGATGACGTCAGGAGTTCTGACGTCGGACATCTTATCCTTGAAGTGGAACGCGTCGTCGGCGCCGTTGATGGTGATTGTCACCACCTGTGCGGTGCCGTCGATGGTGGTCACTGTGAAGCAGTCGGTCAGCGTGTCGCAGTCGTCGAGCGCCTGCACTTCGCAGTTGGCGTTGTCGAGCTTGTAGGTCCAGACGCCATCTGCCGTCATCGTGAAGGTGCCATAGCCGGCATCGCTCGCCGTCGGCGAGCACACTGCCTTGAAGGTATCGGGTGTGTTGTCGACGTCGGTATCGGTAAGCGCGCCGGTGGCGATCGGCGTACCGTATGTGCAAGCGCCAGCTTCGGTTACTGAGCCGGTCGTGGCGCCACAAATGACGGCAGCGTCGTTGGCGCCGTTGATGGTGATCGTCACCACCTGCGGGGTGCCGTCGATGGTTGTCACCGTGAAGCAGTCGGTCAGCTTGTCGCAGACATTGAGTGCCTGCACTGCGCAGTTGGTATTATCGAGCGTGTAGGTCCAGACGCCATCCGTCGTCATGGTGAAGGTGCCATAGCCGCCCGTGCTCGCCTTTGGCGAATCGACCGCCGTAAATGTGTCGGGAGTGTTGTCGACGTCAGTGTCGGTGAGCGTGCCGGTCGCGGTTGGTTTACAAGATACGGAATTGGCCGCGCCGCCAGCCTCGATGACCGAGCCTTGCTTGGTTCCGCAAATAATGGCGGCGTCGTTGGTGCCATTGATGGTAACCGTCACCAGCTGCGCGGTGCCGTCCAGGGAGGTCACCCTGAAAGTGTCGGTCAGCTTGTCTCCGACATTAAGTGCCTGCACCGCGCAATTGGCGTCGTCGAGCGTGTAGGTCCACACGCCGTCCGCCGTCATCGTGAAGGTGCCATAGCCGCCATCGCTGACCGTCGGACAATCTACCGCCGTAAAACCCGGTGCGTTGTCCACGTCGGCGGCGGTGAGCGTGCCGGTCGCGGTAGGCAGGTCGCACTTGGTGCCACCGTCCTCGGTCACGGAACCGGCTGTGGTGCCGGAAATGACCGCTGCGTCGTTGGTGCCGTTGATGGTGACTGTCACCGTCTGTGGGGTGCCGTCGATGGTGGTCACCGTGAAGGAGTCAGTCAGTTTATCGCCGACGTTGAGTGCCTGCACCGCGCTGTTGGAGTCGTTGACCGTGTAGGCCCATACGCCGGCCGCCGTCATCGTGAAGGTGCCAAAGCCGCTCGCGCTCGCGGTCGGAGTGCCAACCGCCGTAAAAGTATTGGGCGCATCATCGACGTCGGTGCTGGTGAGCGTCCCGGTGGCACTCAGCGTACCGAGCGCGGCGTTGGCGACGGCGCTGGCCTCGATCGCCGTGCCGTTGGTGGCGCCGGAGATGATGGCCGCGTCGTTGGTGCCGTTGATGGCAATCGTAAAGGGTTGAGCGGCCGAGAGCGTGCCGTCGGATACGGTGATCGTGAAGTCCGTGGTCGTGGGCTCGGTCAGCGCGTTGATCGCGTCACTATCCGGAACGTACGTATAGGCGCCGGTCGTGCTATCGACATAAAGCGTGCCGTAAGGACCAACCTTCGATACATCGTAGGTTACCCCGTCGATCACGGTGCTGCCGCCGGTTCCCCCGCTGATGCTGAAGGTCAGCGTGGCGCCACTGTTGGGGCTGCTGGCAAGGAAAGTGCCGCTTGTCGCGGTGAAGAGGTCAAAGACCGTCGTGTCGATCTCGGTCGGCCCAATCGCCGCATTCAGCGTCGGCGGCGTTGGCGGTGGGGCCGGGGTTTGCCCGATAATCATCTCCGGGACTGATGCGAGGATCACAGCAGGCAAAGCAGGCAAATCCTGCACCGGGGTCGAATCATCGATCGGGATGAAATTGATCGGTTGCACGGGCAGCTGCTCGAGGGGAGGAGGCGTGCTCGATCCCGTCGACCCCAGTCCTTTTTCGAAGGTGGCGAGCGCTTCCTGCTGGGCCGCCTGCAATTCGGCCATTCGCGCCGCGGAGTTTGTGCTCTGACTGACGCTGACCGAGGACCCCTGCGAACGCAGGATGATGGTTTGCCCAGGATCCTCAACGAGGAAGTGCCGAGGGATCACTTCCTTGGTGATCAACTCGAATGCGCCGTGCTCGAGATCCTTGTATGTGATGTTGCCGTCGTCCAGGAGTGTGACGTTCGGCTCGGCGGCCTGGGCCTGTTTCATCACCGAGAAGGTCAGCGCTGTGAGCCACAGCAAGCCGAACCCGCCGGCATGGGCCCGGGTTCGGGGATCGCCGAGTGTGGCTTGAGCGGCAGTGTCGCCCGCAGGCCTCAGGACGCCGAAGCCGGCCGCCGTCCGTAGGGCCGCAGCGGCCTTACGTTTGTACCCGGTCTTGGCGTGGAACCCGACGAGCATGGCCAACCCCCGACTGCCACTTATCTCGTGTGCATTTTCGTGGTCTGGCTTTACCCAGCCCTTGAGGTCAAAACATCAGCGCGCTGCCAGCCGAAGGCTGGCAGCCGAGACTCCTGTTCCAAACTACCCAATCTATGGGCGTTAGGCTTTAGGCTCAAAAGGAGTAATCCTTTTGAACGGATGGTCGATGGTGCCCGACATCGGGTCTAAGGTTGGGATCTAATGTCGCCTTGGCCACCGGCTCAAAGAGCCGGTGAGCGGTCTCTCGGACAAGATCTTCTCGGGAAAGGGGGGATCATGCGCACGCAAGCGATTGCCGCATTGGTGGCAGGATTCGTTCTGACGGCGGGCGGGCTTTTCGCCGGACCGGCTCACGCGCAACGCGATATCGCCAGGCCCGCCGTTCAGGATCTCGCATCAAAACCAATTGGAAAAGTTGTTGTCGCTACGGGTTCGGTCACGCTCGAGCGTGCGAGTGCGGTGCTCGTTCAGGCGAGCACCGCAGGTCAAGCTGGTCAGGCGAAGGTAGGCGATCTCGTCTATCAGGGCGATATCGTTGCAACCGGCGCCGACGGCCGGGTCGGCATCAACTTCACCGATGGCAGCTCCTTCAATCTGTCGAACAACGCGCGCATGGCTTTGGACGAGTTCGTGTACGACCCGAAGAGTGCGTCCAACTCGACCTTGTTCAGCCTGAGCAAGGGCACTTTCACTTTTGTCGCGGGCCAGGTCGCGAAGACCGGGGATATGAAGGTCGATACCCCAGTTGCGACCATGGGCATTCGAGGCACGACGCCACGCATCGAAATTTCGGATGACGGGACAGTCAGATTTTCGACGCTCATTGAAGAAGGTAAGAACAAGGGCCCGCGAAAGCCCGGAGCACCAGCGATACAGCAACCCGAGCAAAAGCCCTATCCAAAATCAAATCTTAACATCTGTCGCGGGTGCTAGGCCCGTTCGCGGTGCGGGAGATTCGTCAGCCAACCATGTCCGGGACTTCAAATCGACGGTCGCCCCGTCGCCAGCGTCAGGAAGGGAGAGCCTGATATGAAATGCAGTGCGAGCCGGCGCGTCATTCAGCGGCTCGCGCCTGCTTTTGCCTTGGCGCTGTTCGGGTCGCTGGCTGCCGCGCAGAGTCCCAAGAAGAGCGACTATATCGAGAACATTACGTTGTGCAACGGTTCGGATCAGACGTCGTTTGCAGTCCGAATCAATGGTTGCACAGCGTTTATCGATTCCGGTCAGGGTACGGCGAGGGCGCGCGCGATTGCCTATAACAATCGTGGCAATGCCCATACGGCAAACGGAGACATTGATCGCGCTCTCCTGGATTTCGATCAATCGATCAAGCTCGATCCGACTTTCGCAAAGGCCTTCAACAACCGCGGCGCGGCCTATTTGAGGAAAGGCGAATACGACCTCGCCCTCAAAGCTCTGGACGAAGCGATCAAGCTCAATCCGAACTACGGCAGAGCTTTCATCAACCGTGCCGGAGTCTACCTGAAAAAGAACGAGTACGATCGCGCGGCGCGGGACTATGACGAGGCAATTCGCCTCGATCCCAATCTGGAAGCCGCGTGGAGCGGCCGCTGCTGGATCCGGGCTATCCTCGGCTCGTTGCAGGCGGCGCTCGAGGACTGCAACAAGGTGCTTCAGTCGTGGCCGAACGACGCCACCACCTATGACTCGCGTGGACTGATCCACCTGAAGATGGGACAAGCCGACGCGGCGATCGATGATTTCAGTTCCGCGCTGCGCTTCGACCCGAAGCTGGCGAGTGCGCTCTATGGGCGCGGGCTTGCCAGGCTCAAGAACGGCGACAAGGCTGGCGGCGATGCCGATGTTTCCGCGGCAAAGGCCATCCGGGCCGGGATCGATGATGACTTTACGCGCTATGGCGTGCGCGTGGGTAACTGATCAGCCAGGTTTGGCGCGAAGAAGATCCGTTCCTATAAGCCCGCAAGCAATGCGGCATTCGGCTGGCGGGCCGAGATGTTTACCGCTCAGCCTTGGTTCGGATCGGAACGTCTTCTTCCTGCAGAATTCGCACGGCGACGGCGGAGGCTCTTTCAAGCTCTCCGCCGTGCCGGCTTCTCGTCTTACATAATTGCGAGCCTGTCTTGCCGAAGGCTAGTCCAGCTTCACGTTCGCTTCCGTCACGACCTTGCGCCAGCGCTCGATTTCTGCGGACACCATTTTCGCGAACGCAGGACCCGTGACATCGGGGACATCGGAGCCGTTGCGCTCCCAGGCTTCCTTGATGGCGGGCGTCTGCATCGCCTTCTGCAATTCCTTGACCATCTGATTGACGATCGCCGGCGGCGTGTTCTTCGGTGCGAACAGGCCGTACCAAGTCGACACTTCATATCCAGCCAGGCCTGCTTCCGCGGCGGTCGGAAGATCGGGGAATGCCGGCACGCGTTTCGGCGCGGCGACGGCGAGCGCGCGCAACTGTCCGGCCCTGACGGGCGCTGCCGACGAACCGAGCCCGTCGAACACCACCGGCACGTGGCCGGCGATGAGATCCTGCATCGCGGGGCCGGCCCCGCGATAGGGGACGTGCTGGATACTGGTCTTGGTCAGGATCTTGAACAGCTCGCCCGCGAGATGGTGCGTGGTGCCGGCGCCGGCGGAGCCGTAGTTCAATTTGCCCGGATTGGCTTTGGCGTAGGCGATGAACTCGGCGAGCGTCTTGGCGGCGACCTTGTCCGGATTGACGACCACCACCTGCGGCGGCCGCGCGATCAGCGCCACCGCGATAAAGTCCTTCTCGAAATTGTAGTCGAGGTTGGGATAGAGCGAGGGTGCAATGGCGTGATGGGCCGCGCCCATGAAGAAGGTGTAGCCATCCGGCGCGGCCTTTGATGCGAGCGATGCGCCAACGGTGCCGCCGGCGCCGGCGCGGTTTTCGATCAGCACGCGCTTGCCCAGTTGCGTGTCGAGCTGGGCCGCCAGCGGACGGGCAAAGGCATCGGTGCCGCCGCCGGCTGCGAACGGGACGATGAAGGTGATCGGCTTGTCTGGCCATGTTTGGGCCTGGGCCTGGCCGGCCATGGCGGAAACGACCGCCAGGAGTGTAAACAGCGCGTACCGGGCAACTCTTGGTTTCACAGCATTTTCCTCGGCTATTGCAGATTGGCGTCCGCTGTCAGCGGCGCGGTTGTTTTTGCCTCGCTGGTTCCGGCGTCTAGCCGGAATGGACAGGGGGCAGCGGGACCCTACCGTATGCAAGATGCCACGCGTGATCCATTAAAATGATGGGTCGGAAACAAGGCGGCACCGGGGCGTTTGGTCGCTGCCAATGAGCCTCGGGGCCAGTTGTTCTGGTGTGGCACGCGCCAGCTATCCGACAGGAGGTTGGCGCACGCGCTTATCGCGCTGGTGGCGGGGCCGAAACTCCGGGATCAGCAGCACGGGAAACAGCAAGGCGGGCAAATATCGGCCTCCTGCGTCGGCCCAAATGGACTTCGGTTGCAAAGATAAATATGCTCACCCTGGGTCTGTGGGGAATACACGTATGAAATGCCGTGCTGCTGCGATCGCAGCTTTGTTGTGTACGATTTTTGCCGGTTCGAATGCGGATGCGCGCGGGCCTTACGGTTCGATCAGCATCGGCAACTGGCAGGGCGGGGCCTACACCAACGACCAGACCGGATCTTTTTCGCATTGTGCCGCAGGCGCCCGATACGCCAGCGGCGTCTACTTCATGGTGACGATCGACGGCAATGGCGGGTGGGGTCTGGGGTTCATGCATGAGCAATGGACGCTCACGCCAGGACAGGCCTTTCCGCTGACCCTGACATTCGATGGACAGCAACCGTTCAATGTCCATGGTATCCCGATCGGCGACAAGGTGGTTCGCGTGCCGATGCCGAGCAATTCCGCGCTCATCGCCCAATTCCGAAAGGCGAAGGGGATGACGGCCTATACGCAAGGGCAGCTCTTCCAGTTCAGCCTGGATCAGACCGGACAGCTACTGCCCATTTTGGCGAACTGCGTTGCCAAGGTCAGGCAATCGGGCGTGGCCAGTGCCGGCGATTTCTCGGTCCTTCCCGCAGCTAAGGCGGTCGCTGTGGCGGCACCGGACTCTGCGCCGGCGAAGCCCGACAGACTGTTTGACCAGAAGGGCACCGGCTTCCTTGTGAGCACGAACGGACACCTCGTGACCAATGCGCACGTGGTGCAGGGCTGCGTCGGCGACATCCAGGGCAATCCGTCCGGTGAGGCGCCCGCCAAACTGCGCCTGGTGTCGAGCGACGAGACCAACGATCTTGCGCTGCTGCAGGTGACGGGCTCGTTCAAGGACATCGCCAAAATCAGGGACAAGGCGATCCAGTCCGGCGACACCGTGGTAGCGATCGGCTATCCCTTTCATGGGCTGCTGACATCCGATTTCACGGTGACGACCGGGATCGTGAGCTCGCTCAGCGGCATCCTGAACGACACGCGCTTTCTGCAGATCAGCGCGGCGGTTCAACCCGGCAACAGCGGCGGGCCGCTATTGGCCTCCAGCGGCGACGTGGTCGGCGTGGTCGCGGCGAAACTGAACGCCATCAAGTTCGTGAGGGCCACGGGCAACATTCCCGAGAACATCAATTTCGCCATCAAGACCGGGGCGCTGCGGGACTTTCTCGATAACAGCGTGGTGCCCTATCAGATCTCCGACGCCAAGGACGAGTTGAAGACGGCCGACATCGCGCGCAATGCGCGGGCGTTTACGTTCCTGATCTCCTGCAAGGCCAAGGCGAGGGAAAAAGAGACAGCGAAGAACTCGGGATGAACCACGTTAACGCCGTTTCGCTTTTGGGAGCCGTTGGCTGGTCTTAGGCTCGGGTGCCAAGGGAAATCCTTAAACGCAAGCGAGGCCGTGCAGATGGCTGATACCCTAGTCGTGGGGCTCCATTCATGGATTATCCAGGACGGCAACTACGGCGATTTTGCACGGGATACGAACGCAGCTTTCGCTCTAGGGTTTTACGCCTTGTCGCCGCTGGCAGCAGTCGAATCGAACCCAAAGCTCGCCCCTGCTCTGACTCGTAGAATGAAGATTGAAGTTCGTAGACACGTTTCTGCGTAACGTAGACACGTTTTCTGCGTAACTAGGGGCGGCAAATTATTCCACGCGCGGCAGCATTTTCCGGGAAACGAGATCATACGCTATTGGTGGGAAAGTAGAATTTCGCGGCATGAGAATTGCTAAGTGACTGATGGCTTCTGTAATCAAGGGGGATCCATCATGATAACCGGCTTCAGCACGTCACCGAGCTATTTGAACTACGCCAGCACTCCGAAGGCGACGACAGCACAGCTAATTACGACCGCCGATGCGAAATCGGTCGATGCCGCGAAATTGCCCGGCACGAGTGCTCGCGCGCAGAGCTTGATCGACAGCCTCATCAAGACCAATTCTGGGCGCCGGGAAAGCGTCCAAGGCTTTACGTCCAAGCTCCAGTACGACCAGAGTGCCGTGCAGAGACTAAGTTCCGTCATTGAAAACCTGCCCCCGCAGACGTCACAGAAGGAACGCGACTCCTGGAACGCGCAGTTAGCCAGCGCCAAGAATGAAGTTGCCTCTTCGCAGTCGGAGATCGGGCGTTTTCAATCCGCACTCAACAATGATCCCTCGACCGAGATGGCGTTAAAGTTTGCAGGCAATCTTCTCGGCATGTCGAGTGATGAAGTTCACAAGCTCTATAATGATCGCGTCGATGCGCTTGCCGCGTCGAAGGCGTCCTCTGCGGCAAGCGGACCTGCATCCGTTGGACCTGCCGGCGCTGCGTCCAACCCGTCGGGTTCGAGCGAAGAGTGGGGCAATGACCCCAGCGGAGTTCGATCTGAAATCAAGATCAACGGTGTCGTTGTCGGCCGCGTCTACAACAGCGGAGTCACCGAACTGCATGACGAGTATGGCTCGCTTGGCCAACAGCTCGGCTTTGGCGGACCCGGCGAAGCAGGTCTTGAGGGGCCACAGCTCGCAGACTACCGAATTGCGCAGCTCAAGGACGCGTTGAAAGGCTCAAATGTGGAGATTACCACGATGTCCACCGCAATGACCCAAGCGGAATGGCTGGCAAGCCAGATATCTGGCAGCGGGCGTGTTGATCGCTCAGCTTAACCCATCTAGGTGTGAACCCATATCCGGCTGTCGCTTTGCGTTGGTCGGAGGCATGGACTTTCCTCACCACCGGGTGACGCCGGATTGGGAGCGGGGCTTGGGTTTGTGTGCCGAATCAGGCTCGAAAAGATATCCTCAAGACCAATGCATGGAAGGATGAGGGTGAGTATCTCCTCCATTGCAATCGCATTGGCGGCCCGCGCCTCCCGAGGGGAAGGCGCCGTCCTTAGGCCATCGCTGCACTGCCGGGCTTCAGGCCGCTCGACGCTTACCGCGAATTGCCGCGGCCATGCGCGGTCTGGGCAGTCCAGATGCTCCAGCTAACGCTGGCGAGGCTTCGCTGGTCCGTCGCAAGCGGCCGCCGGGTCTGCCGTTCATAGGCGGCGATGATGTGCTGCGACTGCCGGATTTTCTGCTCGAGTTCGGCAATCGTCTTCTGCGTCTTGCCGGTCCTGTTCGCTTGGGCGGCCTCGCCCACCATGAACCTCGCGGTTTCGATGTTCTTCAAGGTCTCGCGAAGCTTCTTGAGCTGGGCGCGGTGCCACGCAATGGCGCTGTCACTGTCTACCGGCATGCAAACCCTCCTGATTCGTGGCCGAATCTAGCACGCATGAGGCAAGTTGGGCCAAGGGGGAACCCAGCGGGTCATCAGGGCCCACTGGTTTCGCGAGGCATGGTCCGGCCGTTCCCGATTTCGACCCCATTTTGCCATCGAAGCGACCGCGGGCGAGCCTTCAAACAACAAACTTGCATGGCGATCTGTGACCAGCGCGGTCTCTCTTATCCTCCTGACGGCAGAATGCCGGACTGGCGCAATGGAGCGTGCGATGAGCGAAGTTGAATTCGATCGAATTGTCGATGCCGTGCGGAAGGAAATCGCGCCTGCACCGGCGTTGTACTCGTTGACGGGGTTGCGGGCTTCCGCCTGGCGGGCGAAGGCCGCCGGCGACAAGCCCACGTCCCGACGCCACGCTCCCATGGTCAGGATTCGCCACGTGGGCGAGGGGCGGAAGCGATACAGGTGAAACGATACGGGGTGAGCCAATGGAACGATCCGTGTTCGAAATCGTGAAGGCGCCGCTGGGCTGGTCGGTATTTGCTGACAACGTCAAGATCGGCGGCGTCTACGATTCGCGGGGCGCCGCCCTCGAAGCCGCCGCACTGGCCGCATCCTATACGATCAGCGACGGCGTCGGCGTTCAGATCAACGTGCCCGGCGCGGAGGAAGAAAAGCCGCGATGGGCCGTCGCGTTTGATATCGCGAGCTCCATCCTGCCAACGAGGAGCGGACGCGAGCGAAGCGGCTCACGGTAAAGCCCGCGTGAAGGCAATCACTCGACCTTGACGGATAGCCTCCACTCCGTGGGAGGACTTTTCAAACTAGCATGAGCTTGTCCGCGCAGTCGCGAGCCATGCGCGGATCGACACTGGCCGCCGTCGGTTTTCCGCCGGCGGCCTTCATTTCGCGCCCCGCGCTTTATTTCACATCGTCGAACGGCGACACCGCGGGGCTGCCGACGCGCATCCGCTTGATGCGGCGCACCGCCATCGGCGCGCCGTCGGACTGGTACTGCAGTTCGTATTTCTTGCCGTTCTTGTCGACAGCGCTGCAGGTGATGCTGGAAAGTTCGAGCGTCACGAAGTTGCCGACCTGTTTGCAGAGGCCGGCGGTCGATTCGACTGACGGCACCGGCAGGCCGTCGGCCTTCGGCCTGTCCTTGGATTTCAGCAGCATCCGGTCGATCGGCAATTCGTACAGATTGGCCTCCGGCCTTCGCCCGTTGTCGCCGGAGAACGTGATGATGTGGCTGTCGTCACTGGGATCGTCGATCGCCACGGTAAAATTCGCCCGGCCTTCCTCAGTCTGGAAGAAGGCAACGGCCCGGCAGGCCAAATCCCGTCCCGCGACCTTGAGCGTGCTGCACTTGCCGGACATCATCGCAAAGATGACGGTATCGGGCTCTTGCCGCTGAAGTTCGTCCGAGGCGCGGGCCGGCATTGCAATGAAAATGATGGCAAGGGCGAAAGCCTGCCGGCAAAGCTTCATGGTCATGCCCGGTTGATAGGACATGGCGCGCTGTGTGACCAGAGTCTCGCAAGGTTCCGGAAGTGTACCAAGGCAGGATAGCCCCATTTTGCAGCGCCGAACCGCAATCAGAAATCAAGCGGCGCGTTGTCGACCACTTCCTTCATGACGAAGAAAGTCCGAGTCTGGCGGACGCCCGGCAGCGCGATCAATTGTTCGCCGTGGATGCGGTTGAAATCCTCCATGTCGCCGACGCGGATCTTGAGGAAATAGTCGAAATCGCCGGCCACCAGATGGCAATCCAGCACGAATTTCAGTTGGGCGATTGCCCGCTCGAAGGCGGCAAAGCTCTCCGGCGTCGACCGGTCGAGCACGACGCCCACCATGACCAGCGCCCCCTTGCCGACCTTGCGCGGCGCCACCATCGCCCTGACCTGGGCGATGAACCCCTCGTCGAACAGGCGCTGGATGCGCCGGTGACAGGTTGCGGCGCTGACGCCGGCCGTTTCGGCCAGCTCGGCATTGGTCAGCCGACCGCTATTTTGCAGCAAGCGCAATATCTTAAGGTCGATGCGGTCGATCCTGCCGGTCATGAAAGAATCTCTCGGATAAGTACTCAATACTGGATGAAAAGCTAACATTATCCGAGAAAGGCGCAAGCTACGCATATATCAGCGGCCAACTTTGAGAGCACTTTTCCTGCGTCCGGTGATAGGGCGTTCTCCGGACATCAGGCCATCAACGGGGGACGTCAATGCTGGAAAAATTCGAACGCTATCCGCTTACCTTCGGACCCACCCATATCGAGAAGCTGGAGCGGCTCTCACAGCATCTCGGCGGCAAGGTCGAGCTCTATGCCAAGCGCGAGGACTGCAATTCGGGTCTGGCCTTCGGCGGCAACAAGCTGCGCAAGCTCGAATACATCATCCCCGACGCGATCGCTTCCAATGCCGACACGCTGGTCTCGATCGGCGGCGTGCAGTCCAACCACACCCGCATGGTCGCAGCCGTTGCGGCCAAGATCGGCATGAAGTGCCGCCTGGTGCAGGAAAGCTGGGTGCCGCACGAGGACGCCGTCTACGACCGCGTCGGCAACATCCTGCTCAGCCGCGTCATGGGCGCGGATGTGCAGCTGGTGGACGAAGGTTTCGACATCGGCATTCGCCAAAGCTGGGAAGAGGCGATCGCAGACGTGAAGGCGAAGGGCGGCAAGCCCTATGCGATCCCGGCCGGCGCCTCCGTGCACAAATATGGCGGGCTCGGCTATGTCGGTTTCGCCGAAGAGGTCAGGGCGCAGGAGAAGGAACTCGGCTTCGCTTTCGACTACATCGTGGTCTGCACGGTCACCGGTTCGACCCACGCCGGCATGTTGGTGGGATTTGCCAAAGATGGCCGCGCGCGCAAGGTGATCGGCATCGACGCTTCCTTCACCCCGGCCCAGACCAAGGCCCAGGTGCTCGACATCGCCCGCAACACCGCCGCCCTCGTTGAATTGGGCCAGGGGATCGTCGATGACGATGTCGTCCTGATCGAGGACTATGCCTATCCGGCCTACGGCGTTCCCTCAGAGGAGACCAAGGAGGCGATCCGGCTGTGCGCGCGCCTCGAAGGCATGATCACCGATCCCGTCTACGAAGGAAAATCCATGCAGGGCATGATCGACCTCGTGAACAAGGGCTACTTCCCGAAAGGATCGAAGGTGCTCTACGCCCATCTTGGCGGTGCGCCCGCCATCAACGGATACGCCTACACCTTCCGGAATGGCTGAGGATTTACGCGTCGGCCGCCCGCACCAGCGCGAGCAGTTCGTCGCCGTAATGCTCGAGCTTCTTGTCGCCGATGCCGGCGATGTTGCGGAGCTCGTTGAGCGTTGCCGGCCGTGCGGCGGCAATGCCGTCGATGGTGGAATCATGCAGCACGACATAGGCCGGCACGTTTCGTTGGCGCGCGATATCGGCCCGCCATGCCCGTAGCGCCGCCTGCAGGCCGGCGTCCGCAGGCTTAGTCTCGGCGCGCGGCGCCAGATCGCCGCGCCTTGATTTGGCGCGGCTGGCGCGGATGCTCGTGCCGGGTGCCGCCTCGCGCAGCATGACTTCCGTCTCGCCTTTCAGTACGCCGCGTGCGCTCTCCGTTAGTTTCAGCGCGCCAAAGGCTTCGCTGTCGGCCCGCAGATGGCCCATGGCGACTAATTGGCGGACCACGGCGCGCCATTGCTTCTCGTTGAGATCGTTGCCGATGCCGAACACGGATAGCTTGTCGTGGTCGAATTGGGTGACGCGCTCGGTCAGGCGGCCGACCAGCACATCGATCAGGTGCATGGCGCCAAAACGCTGGCCGGTGCGATAGGCGCAGGACAGCAGCTTTTGCGCGGCGACCTTGCCGTCGCGAAGCTGCGGCGGCGACAGGCAGTTGTCGCAGTTGCCGCAACTGGTGGAGGTCGCTTCCTCGCCGAAATAACCGAGCAGGCGGCCGCGCCGGCAGCCCGCGGTTTCCGCCAGCGCCACCAGCGCATCGAGCTTGCCGATCGAGACGCGCTTGAACGCATCGGAGCCGGTGGACTCGTCGATCATGCGGCGCTGCTGCACGATGTCGGACAGGCCATAGGCCATCCAGGCGCTGGAGGGCTTGCCGTCGCGCCCGGCGCGTCCGGTCTCCTGATAATAGGCCTCGATGCTTTTCGGCAGATCGAGATGCGCCACGAAGCGCACGTCCGGCTTGTCGATGCCCATGCCGAACGCGATGGTGGCAACGATGACGACGCCGTCCTCGTTGATGAAGCGATCCTGGTTGCGGGCGCGCAGGCCTGCATCGAGGCCCGCGTGATAAGGCAGCGCAGCTATACCGGCCTTGGTCAGGGCATCAGCGGTGTCCTCGACCTTGGCGCGCGACAGGCAATAGACGATGCCGGCGTCTCCGGCGTGGCGTTCGCTGATGAAGGCCTTGAGCTGGGCCGGCGCATTCTGTTTTTCGACGATCTCATAACGAATATTCGGGCGGTCGAAACTCGCGACGAAGCTTGGCGCGCCGGCAAGCCCGAGGCGGGCCACGATCTCCTTGCGCGTCATTTCGTCGGCGGTCGCGGTCAGTGCAATGCGCGGCACGTTGGGAAAGCGTTCGGCGATCGCGGACAGGCCGATATATTCAGGGCGGAAATCATGCCCCCATTGCGACACGCAATGCGCCTCGTCGATCGCAAACAGCGCGATGTTGGCTTGTCCGAGCAAGGACAGGCAACGCGGCGTCAGAAGCCGCTCGGGCGCGACATAGAGCAGGTCAAGGTCGCCGGCGAGCAGCCGCCGCTCGACTTCCGAGGCTTCGTCAAACGATAGCGTCGAGTTCAACACCGCCGCGTTGACGCCGGCCTCCAGCAGTCCCGCGACCTGGTCGCGCATCAGCGCGATCAGCGGTGACACCACGATGCCGCAGCCTTCACGCAGCAGTGAAGGCAGTTGATAGCACAGCGACTTGCCGCCGCCGGTCGGCATCAGCACCAGGCAGTTGCCGCCGTCCGTCACGTGGCGAACGATTTGCTCCTGCGCGCCGCGGAAGGCGGGCAGGCCGAATACCGAGTTCAGCACCGACAGCGCATCAGGAACACTGTCGCGGTGAAGGGCGGCGGGAGCAGGCATGGGGATTATGTCGTCCGATCGGGGTTCGCGCGCAGGCGCTCTTGAGGCAGGAAGTCGAGATTACCATCGATCATGGCACGTCCAATCCAGATTCGACACTCCCACCGGTGCGCGCCCGTGCGGGCTCCCTGCAGGGCAGACTTGCGGTAATTGATGCTTCCACGGGTGAACGGTGGCGGGTGAACTGTGTTAAAATACAACCCAACAGCTATAAACGCAAAGGGAGCGCAAGGGACCGCATGATGGGACCGTCCCGAATTGTCGTCAGCATCGTTGCCGTCGTGCTGCTTGGCGGCGCGGCGGCTGCCTTTGCAATCGTGTGGCGCCCGGCGATCGCGGCGGTCGAGCCGCCCGGGCCGCAGGCCTTCGATGCCGCTCTCGTCAAGCGAGGTCGCGACCTGGCGGCGATCGGCAATTGCAGCAATTGCCATACCGTGCGCGGGGCTAAGAACTTTGCCGGCGGTCTGCCGGTGCCGACCCCGTTCGGCACGATCTTCTCCTCGAACATCACGCCGGATGCGGAGACGGGAATCGGGCGATGGTCGGAAGCCGCGTTTCAGCGCGCGATGCGCTCCGGCGTCAATCGTGAAGGGCAGCACCTTTATCCGACATTCCCATACGACCACTTCACCAATGTCAGCGACGAGGATGACCGGGCACTCTATGCGTTCCTGATGACGCGGCAGCCCGTCCGCGCGCCGGCGCGCGAAAACCAGCTTTCCTTCCCGTTCAACCAGCGGTTCGCCATTGCCGGATGGAAATTGCTTTTCCTTCGTCACGGCACCTATCAGCCTGATCCCAAGCAAAGCGCCGAATGGAACCGCGGCGCCTATCTGGTCGAGGGGTTGGCGCATTGCGGCGCCTGCCACACGCCACGCAATGCGCTGGGTGCTGAACGCAACAGCGCGCAATTTGCCGGCGGCGATGTCGACAACTGGCACGCCTATGCGCTCAACGATCGGTCCCACGCGCCGGTGCCCTGGGATGCTGATGCCCTGTTCGCTTATTTGCGCGACGGCTGGCACCCCGACCACGGCACGGCGCGCGGGCCGATGGCGGAGGTGGTCAGTAATCTGTCCTCGGTTCCGTCAAGCGACGTCCGCGCGATCGCGGTCTACATGGCCGGCGTATCGGGAACGCCGACGCCGGATCGCAAACGTCAGGGCGAGGCCGCGCTGGAACAAGCCAAAGCATCTTCGGTCCCCGCTTCCCAAACCAACACGGCCGGTGCGTCGATCTATGCCGCTGCCTGCGCGTCATGCCATGCGAGCGGACGGCCGCTGCCTTATGGCGGGGTCGATCTGGCTCTCAGTACCGCGATCGCCAGCCCCGATCCGCGCAATCTCGCCAATATCGTGCTGTCCGGCGTCCAGGCCATCGAAGGCGAACGCAGCCCGATCATGCCCGGATTTGCCGCCAGCATGACCGATGCGCAGGTTTCGGCCTTGTTGAATTATCTGCGCGCGCGGTTCAGCAACCAACCGCCATGGTCTGGCGTTGAAAAGACGGTTCAAGATGCACGCCGCGCGCAGACTGCATTTCTCCAGACATCGCCCGCGCCGCGCAGCCCGCCCACCGATTCTCAGCAGCGAGAAAAGCCATGGTGACATTGAAGGTCAACGGTCGGGAGCATCAGGTGGATGCCGATCCGGATACGCCGCTGCTCTATGTGTTGCGCGAAGACATCAAGCTCAACGCCGCCAAATTCGGCTGCGGACTGGGCCAATGCGGCGCATGCACGGTGATCGTCGACGGCAAGGCCGTGCTCTCCTGCGTAACGCCGATGATTTTGCTGGAAGGCAAGCAGGTAACGACGCTCGAGGGCCTCGGCACAGCGTCAGAACCCGCGCCGATCCAGCGCGCTTTTATGGAAGAGCAGGCAGCGCAATGCGGCTACTGCATCGCCGGAATCATGATGCGGGCGCAGGCCCTTCTGCAGAGAAATTCCAGGCCGACCAATGAACAGATCAGCTCCGAGCTTGAGCCTCATCTATGTCGTTGCGGCACCCACATGCGCATCCTGCGCGCGGTGCGTCGCGCGGCGAGGCTGATGGACAGCGCGGATGCGTCGTTGACGGCCGATAGGAGGGCCCGATGAACGCCCCCGCGATGATCGATCGCCGTCGCGTGCTGGCAGGCGGCGGCGCGCTGATTGTCAGCTTCTCGTTGTCAGGCGCTTTGGCGCAGCAGCAAGGCGCGTCCAGAGCAGCTCCCGCACCGAGCCTGCCCGGCAGCTTGAAAAATTCGCCCTATCTCGACGCATGGATCCGCATCGACGCCAGTGGCAGTATTGAGGTGTTCACGGGCAAGGCCGAACTCGGTCAGGGTTTCAAGACGGCGTTTCAGCAGATCGCGGCTGAGGAGCTCGACGTGGCCTTTGAATCTCTCAAGGTGACGACGGCGGACACGCGTCTGACTGCGAACGAGGGCTATACGGCGGGCAGTAACTCCATGAAGGACAGCGGCACCGCGATCCAGAACGCGGCGGCGCAGGCGCGCGAACTGCTGCTTGCAGAAGCAGCAGGGCGGCTTGGACTGCCGGCCGAGAATCTGCGGACGGCAGACGGCGCGGTAATCGCGCCTGACGGTAAACGTCTGTCGTATGGTGAACTCGTCCGGGACGATATGCTGCATGTCCAGGCGCAGCCGAAGTCGGAACTGAAGGACCCCGCGACATTCAAGGTCATTGGCCGGCCTGTGCCGCGCGTCGATATCCCCGCCAAGGTCACCGGCGGTGCGGCCTATGTTCAGGACATGCGACTGCCCGGGATGGTGCACGCCCGCATCGTGCGACCGCCGAGCTATGGCGCGCAACTGACGGAATGCGATACCGCCGCTGTGGAGAAGCTGCGCGGCGTCGTCAAGGTGGTGCGTGACGGCAATTTCCTTGCGGTGGTCGCGGAAAAGGAGTTCCAGTCGATCAAGGCGATGAATGCGCTTGCCACCGCCGCGAAGTGGCAGGAGACCGCAAGCTTGCCGAAGCAGGATGATCTACCGCGCGTCTTGACTGGCTTGCCTTCGCAGAACACGACCATCTTTGAGCGCAGCAATCCTGCAGTCACTGGCCAGAAGACCATCGAGGCGACCTATACGCGGCCCTATCAGGCGCACGGATCGATCGGTCCGTCTTGTGCCGTGGCGCAATTGATCGATGGCGCGATGACGGTATGGACGCATACGCAAGGCGTCTATCCCGATCGTCAGGGCATCGCGGAAATGTTGCGCATGCCTCCGGCCAGCGTTCGCCTGATCCATGTCGAAGGCTCCGGCTGCTATGGCCATAATGGCGCCGACGATGCCGGGGCCGACGCCGCGCTGATCGCCCGCGCATTGCCCGGCCGCCCCGTTCGCGTGCAATGGATGCGCGAACAGGAACATGCCTGGGAGCCGTTCGGCCCGGCGATGGTGACGAAACTCAAGGCCTCGCTCGATGGCAACGGCAAGATCGCCGACTGGCATTTCGATGTCTGGAGCAATACGCACTCGATGCGGCCGGGCGGCGCCGGAGCGATGCTGGCGGCGCAGCACATGGCGCAACCCTTTGCCGTGCCTGCTCCCAGGCCGTTGCCGCTGCCGGAAGGCGGCGGTGACCGCAACGCAATCCCGATTTACACGTTTCCCAACGCGCAGGTGGTGCACCACTTCATCCCGGCGATGCCGCTCCGGATTTCGGCGATGCGGGCGCTGGGGGCCTATCACAACGTGTTTTCGATCGAAAGCTTCATGGACGAACTCGCCGGCCTCGCCGATGCCGACCCCGTCGAATTCCGTTTGAAACATCTTGAGGATCAGCGTGGCCGTGCCGTGATCGAAAAGGCGGCGCTGGGTTTCGGATGGAAGCGCGGCCAGAAAGCGCCGCGGGATCGCGGCTTCGGCTTTGCCTTTGCGCGTTACAAGAATCTGGCGGCCTATTGCGCCATTGCTTCCGAGGTTGAGGTTAATCGGGAGACCGGCCGTCCACGTCTGGTCCGCGCGGTGGCGGCGGTCGACAGCGGGCAGGTGGTCAATCCGGACGGGTTGATCAACCAGATCGAAGGTGCAATCGTGCAGTCGATGAGCTGGACATTGTACGAAAGCGTTGCCTTCGACGACACCAGGATAACCAGCATCGACTGGCAGACCTATCCGATCCTGCGTTTCGACGCCGTGCCTGACAGCATCGAGGTTCACATCATCGACCGGCCGGGGCAGCCGTTCCTCGGCAGTGGCGAAACCGGGCAGGGGCCGGCGGCGGCATCGATTGCAAACGCCATTGCCAATGCCACGGGAAAACGGCTGCGGAATTTGCCGCTGACGCGCAAGCGCATCAAGCAGGCGATCGATGCGTGAAGGCGCCTACTGATAGCTTGCCACGATATCCGATACAGCGCGTTCGAGCTGTTTCGCGGTGGCGCATTGGCGGACTACGGTGCAGAAGGTCGAATAGCGCGGCATCTCTGAATCGCCCCAGCCCCAGGCCATGCGGCCCTCGGGATTGAGCCAGACTACCCGCTTCGACCGCTCGGCGATGCGGCGAAGGATGTCGGCACGGGGATCGAGGTTGTTGCTGCGGGCGTCGCCGAGCACGATCACGGTAGTCTGCGGCGTGATCGCGCTCATCCAGCCGTGTTCGAAATCGTCGAAGGAATTGCCGTAATCGGACGAGCCGAAGCCGACCTTGGACATGATCTCGGCCATCGCCTCTTCCGGCGATTTGGATTCCAGGATGTCGCTGACCTCGATCAGATGCCCGGAGAACGCAAACGAGCGGACATCGTCCACGACCTCGTGCAGGCTGTGGATCAACAGCAGGAAGAAATCGGACACTCGCGCCACCGAGCCCGAGACGTCGCAGAGTGCCACGATCTTCGGTCTGTCGCGGTGCCGGCGCTTCCACGCGGTGAGGAACGGCACGCCGCCCCAGGCGGCGTTGCGGCGGATGGTGCGGCGAACGTCGAGATGGCCGCGGCGCTGGCGCTTGCGCGGCTTGGAGTAGCGCTCGCGCAGGCGCCGGGCGATCTGGCGGATCAGGTGCCGCATCTGCTCGACCTGCCGCGGCTCGATCCGCGACAGCGGCGCGTTACGCAAAATCTCATTGCGGAGGTTTTCCGCTTCCTCGCGCCCGTACAGCATCAGCGCCTGCGAGACGGTGTCGCGGACCGTTCCGCGCAGCCCGTCCAGCGCATTGGTCAGCCGCTCGGCCAGGGCAGGGTTGGCTTCGGCGAGATTATCGAGATCGTCGCGCAGGCGCTCGATGCCCATCCGGTCGAGGATGCGGCCTGAGAAGATACCGCGTTGCGTGAAATAGCGGATGTCGGACAGCGACGCCGCGCTCGCGGCGTTGGCGATGGCCGCCGAAATCTGGTTGCGGTCCTGCGCCAGCAGCATCTGGGCGAGCTGGCCAAGCCCCTCGGCCTGCTCGCCGCCGCCGCTGGCGTCATCAGACGAATCGGATGAGGGACTGGATCCCGATTGGTCTTCTTGGTTGGCCTTGCTGTCTTCAGGTGGAGATTGCGGCTCCGGCTGATCGAAGAACAGATCAAAACAATCGCCAAGCGCCTTCTTCTCATCCTGCGTCTTGGCCAGCGTCAAGAGGAAGGTATCGCGCAGCACCGTCCGGTCGGCAAAGCCGACCTTGGAGACGGCGCGCATCGCGTCGATACTCTCGGCCGGCGAGAGTCTCACCCCCGCGCCCCGCGCCGCACGAAAGAAGCGATGCAGGTTCTCTCTCATCCCTTGTCTATCCGAAGACGTTCTGACGCGAGGCCTTGGCGATGAAGGTGGAGACCTGAGGCATGGTGGCCTCGATATCCGCCTCGTATTTCAGGAGGACGTTCAGCGTATCCTTGACCATCTCGTGGCCGAGTTCGGGCGCCTGCAACAGCACCAGCACACGCGCCCAGTCGATGGTTTCGCTGACCGACGGTAATTTCTTGAGATCGAGCGTGCGGACCTCGTGAATGAAGCCCACCATCTGCTTGCGCAGCGTCTGCGAAATGCCGGGCACGCGGCTCTCGACGATCCGCTCTTCCAGCTTCTGCTCGGGGAAGCCGATGTGAAGATGCAGGCAGCGCCGCTTCAGCGCGTCGCCGAGATCACGCTCGCTGTTCGAGGTCAGGATCACGGTCGGCGGCGCGACGGCGACGACTGTTCCGAGTTCCGGAATCGTCACCTGGAAGTCGCTGAGGATTTCCAGCAGGAGCGATTCGAATTCGGCGTCCGACTTGTCGATTTCGTCGATCAGCAATACGCAGCCGGCCGGCTGTTCCAGCGCCTGCAGCAACGGCCGCGGCTCGACGAACTCCTTGGAGAAGAACACATCGCCGAAATCGTGAAGCTGATTGAGCGCCGCTTCCAGCGTCGGAGCGCCGCCGAGGACTTCGCCGAGCTTGTCCTTCAGGATCTGCGTGTACAGAAGCTGTTTGGCGTATTTCCACTCGTAGAGCGCCTTGGCTTCGTCGAGTCCCTCATAGCATTGCAGGCGGATCATCTTCATGCCGCGCCAGGCGGCGATCGCTTTCGCAAGTTCCGTCTTGCCGACGCCGGCGGGGCCTTCGACCAGGATGGGTTTTTCGATCTGCTGCGCCAGATAGACCGCGGTCGCGATCTGGCGGCTCGCAATATAGCCTTGCGCCGCAAGACCGCTTTCCACTGCCTCGATCGAGGCCGACGGCCTGATATCAGCCACGGGTTTCAACTCCGAATTCGATGGATTTCAGAGTGTTCTGCCTGCGTTCCCGGCAAAGAACAAGCGTCGTTTGGACATGGGCGGCGGCAAATTCCGCCATTTTCCGCCTAGCGCAATGCCAGCCCGGTAGCAGCTTCCAGCTCGTTAATCGCCTGCGCCGCATTGACCACCTTGATCGTGGTCATCCCCATCTCGCGCGCCGGCTTCAGGTTGACGCCGAGGTCGTCGAGATAGACGCAGTTCTTGGGATCGACCTGCAGCGTCTCGACCATCATGCGGTAGATGCGCGGGTCGGGTTTTCGCAGGCCGATTTTTGCCGACTCGATGACATGGTCGAACAGCGCCATCACTTCGGCGACATAGAGCGTGCGGCCGCTGTGGCTGCCGATGGCGTTGGCGGGAAGGTTGTTGGTGATGCAGCCGGTCTTGAACTGCGCCTTCACGCGCTTGAGCGCCTCGACCATCTCGGGCCGCAGATCGCCCGACAGCAGCGGCAGCACGTCCCTGCCGCGAACCGCCGCGCCCAAGGCCAGCGATTCGGCCGCGAACAATTCGTCGAACGCTTCGATATCGACCTCGGCGCGCTCGAACTTGGCCCAGGCGTTTTCCAGATGGTTGGCGGCGTTGGTGCGCCGGATGATGTCGGCGGGCAGCCCGCGCTCGGTCTCATACCGCGCAAATGCCTCGAACGGCGAGGTGGTCAGCACGCCGCCGAAATCCCAGATCACTGCCTCGATCATCATGCCCTGCCTGAAACAAATGCGTTGGCGAGCGGCTAACACGAATTGCCCGCTGGAACCAGTGCGATCGGGCGCTTGGCGACATGCGCTGCGCGGGTTATTGCTGCGCCGATGAAAATCCTGCCTCGCTTGATTGCCGGCCTTATTGCCAGCTTTGCCCCGCTGCTCTCCGTTCCCGCGCACGCCATCGTCGGCGGCGGTTCGCCGTCAACGGAAGGTGTGGCCCACTCGGTCGTCACCATCGTCGGCTCGCGCGGTAATTTTTGCACCGGCGCGTTAATCGCGCCGAAACTGGTGCTGAGCGCGGCGCACTGCGTGCAGCCCGGCGCGGATTACAAGATCGTCGAATATGGTGCGGACCGGCAGCCGTCGCTCCAGGACGTCAAGACCGTCGCCATTCATCCCGGCTTCAATATGCAGGCCATGCAGGCGCATCGTGCGACGGCAGATGTCGCGTTATTGCAATTGGCGGCGCCGCCCAAGGGCAAGACGCCATCCGCGCTCGGCATGCCAAATATCCCCATCATGATCGGCAGCCGCTTCACCATCGCCGGCATCGGCGTGACCGTGCGCGGCGACGGCAAGAGCGGCGGCACCATCCGCGTCGCCGGCCTGGTCGCGACCGGCAAGCCCGGCACGCTGCAGATCCGGCTTGTCGATCCCGTCGGGCAGGGCACGCGTGACGGGCTTGGCGCCTGCACAGGAGATTCCGGCGCGCCTGTTTTCGAGGACAAGCAAGGCGGCCCCTTGATCGTCGGCGTGGTGAGCTGGTCGACCGGACCGAACGGAAGTGCTGGCTGCGGCGGCATGACCGGTGTTACGCCGCTTACGCTTTATCGGGACTGGATTGTGCGGACCGCGCAGAAATGGGGCGCGGGATTGTAACTTGCTCGGTGCCGTAGGGTGGGCAAAGGCGCGCTTGCGCCGTGCCCACCATCAAGCACTCTGCCCGTGATGGTGGGCACGCTACGCTTTGCCCACCCTACGGCTTCCGTGGCTAATGCCCCGCCGCCTTGTTCGCGGCATCGTTGTTGAGCACGATCAGGCCGTCGACGGCGACGCCGACCTTGCTGTTGATCAGGAACGGATTGACATCGATCGAGGCGATGCGGTTGCCGGCGTCGGCCATCAGATTGGAGAGCCCGACCAGCGCCTTTACGGCGGAAGGCTCGTGCAGCGCCGGTTTGCCGCGATAGCCCTTCATCTTCACGCCGGCCTTCGTTCTGGCGATCAGTTGCTTCGCCTCGGCCTCATCCAGCGGGGCGCCGGCGAGGGCGACATCATTCATCAGTTCGATATCGACGCCGCCGGTGCCGAACAGCACCACCGGTCCCATCTCGGCGTCGAGCGAGGCGCCGACCACGAGTTCGAGGTCGGCCTTGACCTGCTGCGCGATCAGAATGCCCTCGAGCTTCGGCTTGCCCTTCAGCTTCTTCACCCGCCCGGTGATATCGTTGAACGCTTTTTTCACCTCGGCCGCGCTGTTGAGGTTCAGCACCACGCCGCCGATGTCGGATTTGTGCAGGATGTCGGCGCTGACGACTTTTGCGACGACGGGAAAGCCGATCTTCTTGGCGATCTTCACCGCTTCCGCCGCGGTCTGCGCGATTTCTTCTTTTGAAACCGGGATACCGTAGGCCTTGAGCAGCTTCTTCGAGGCGACCTCGTCCAGTGCGGCGGCACCGTTGGCGCTCTTCAGCGCCCTCTCCAGCACCGCGCGCGCGGACGCCTTCGAGCTCGACACGATGTCCGGCACTTCCTTGCGCAGGGAAGAATATTCGATCAGCGACTTGATCGCGCCGACCGCCCTGTCGAGGCCCTGCATGACCGCGATGTTCGGCAGCGATTTGCGCAAAGCCTTGGTGAACTCAGTGAATCCAATGGACATCGCGCTGATATAGACCACGGGCTTACTGGCGGCGCCTGCCATCTCGTTGACGAGCCGCAGATTGCGCTCGCGCAATTCGTGCGGCGCCTTCGGCAGTTCGGCGTCGATGATGACGATATCGGTGTCGGGGTCGTCGATCATGATCTTGATCGACTTGATGTAGACCGAGGGATCGACCACAGCGGCAAAGCCCGCGTCGAGCGGATTGCCGACAATGCTGCCGGGCCCGAGCATTTGCGCCAGTTGCTCGGTTGCATTCGCGCTGAGCGGCGCGAAGTTCATGCCGGCCGAATAGAACGCATCGATCAGGAGGCCGCGCTTGCCGCCTGACAGGGAAACCGCGGCGATACGGTTGCCTTTCGGCGGATCGGCATGGACGAAACATTCGGTGGTCTCGATCAGCTCGTCCAGCCCGCGCACCCGGATCACGCCTTCGCGCGTTGAGATCGCGTCAAAGGTTTCGATCGAGCCGGCGAGCGCGCCGGTATGCGCCATCGCGGCGGCACGGCCGCCCTCGGAAGCGCCGAGCTTGAGTGCAATCACCGGCTTGCCGGCGGCGCGCGCAGCCTTGCAGGCTTCGCGAAACACCTTCGTGTTCCGCACGCCTTCGAGATAGACCACGATGACGCGGATCGAGGGATCGGCGGCGAAATAGGCCATCAGGTCCGGCGTCTCGAGGCCGGTCTCGTTGCCGGTCGTGACCATGTAACCGACACCGACGCCGCGATCCTCCAGCGTCTGGCGGATCGCCATCACGATCGCGCCGGATTGTCCGGCAATCGCCACCGGACCTGCTTCCGTGGTGACGATGCGGTCGTCGATATTGGTGAACAGCTTTTCGCCTGCGCTTAAGTTGCCGAGGCAGTTCGGGCCGGTGACGGCAAGGCCGGTCTCTTTCACGGCTTGCTTCAGTTCAACCGCAAGCCGCTGGCTTTCCTCGTCCTGCAACTCGCTGAAGCCCGAGGTGACGATGGTGGCGGAGCGCGCGCCGGCCGCCGCGGCGTCACGGATCACCTGCATCGCGAAACGCGCCGGCACCAGCACCAGCACATGATCGGGCTTTTCCGGCAGGCTGGCGAAATCCTTGTAGCAGGGCACGCCCCAGATCATTTCGCGCTTGGCGTTGACCGGGAACAGCCCACCTTCGTACTTGTACTTGATCAGATTGTTCCAGATGCGCTCGGCATAGTTGCCGGGCTTGTCGGTGGCGCCGACCAGAACGATATTGCGCGGGTGCAGCATCGCATGGATGCTTTTGACGATGTCGCTGGCATCAGGCGAAGGCGACCATTTTTCGGCTTGATGCGATGCGGTGCTTGCCTGAGCGTCCATGGATATCCCTTAACTCTGTTGTTTTCTTTGGCCATGGCGATCGAGCATGAACGCCGCGCCATGGTTTTCTTATGATTGAGGCCTTTCTATTGGGACTTGGCGGGGGTGGCAACACGCGTTGCGCGCGCAGCGCCATTCGCGCCACGCACGATATCCCGGCTCGCGGAGAATTCAGCGTGAAGGCGGCGCGTCTCCGAGCATCGTGGCGTGCACAAGATAGCGTTCGGGCCCTTGCGTCAGCGCGTCGAACGGCCAGCAGGTCGACAGCACCAGTTCATGCCCGCCTGCGAGCGGATCGATGCCGGAGGCATCGAAGCGCACGACCGAGGTCGTATCGACCCTGTAGCTAAACGTCCGGCCGTCGTGTCTTGTAACGTCGATCTCGTCGCCGACGACGACGTTCTTCAGGAAGGCGAAATGCGTATCGCGATGCGCCGAATAGACAGCCACGCCGCGTTCGCCGGCGTCGGGCGTCCGCTCGACATGACCCGGGCCGAAGGCGAGCGCCTGGCCGCTGCTGCCTGCGAGCACGATGGCGCGGGCATGGAGCCGCTTCACTTCGATGCGGGCGACCGGCCATGTGTCGGCCCATGACCAGGATTTTGTCTCGCGCCCTGTCGCGATGGTTTTTTCAAAGGCCCGTTCCAGCAGCACCTGCGCGAGCCGCGCTTTGGCGTGGATGTAAGCCCCCTGGCCGAACAGGATCAGGCCCGCGGAACCGAGAAGGAGAGGGAGAACGAAGCGGGGCATTATGTTGGCTCGCAATGACGATCATCGAGAAAGCGGCGCGCGCGGCCTTGGGGGACGGGTGGAGCCGCGCGCGCTCTGGAAGGGGAGGTTGGGGAGACCTCCTCCTTTCAGCCGACGTCAACGCAGTGACATCTGACGTCGATTGAACTGACGTCGAGTGAACACCAACAGGATCAGGCTGACCGTGAGCAGGATCACACCCGCGATCATCCTCAGTTCAGCGTCAGTCGCCGTCCTCGGCAGCGTGACCGTGCTGGGCGCCTGGGTGACGACAGGCTGTGCCCGCTTCAGCGCCGCGACCTGAAGCCGCGCTTCCTCCGTATCAGCGCGCCGTTCCGTCGGCGTTGCCGGAAGGCGTAGGCGTTCGCCGAAGACTTTTTCAAAGTCCCAGCCGGCCGGCAGGTTGATCGGCAGTTCCGAGACCTTGAGCGGCTCGCCTTCCGGACGGCTCGGCGTCTTGTCGACCGCGACCAGGCTGGTCAGCCGCGTGACGAGCTGATGCTCGAGCGCCAGCGCCAGAATGGTTTTGTCGGCATCTTCCGGGCCCGCCTGCCGCGTGGTGCGCGCGACTTCGGCATCCGCGATCTTGCGCCGCGCCCAGAGTTTGGACAGGCCTTTGCCTTCGGCCGCATTCGCCAGCGGCAGAGTGACGACCCAGGGACGGTCGCCGATGCGGCCCTTGATCTCGATCGAGCCCGCGAGCTTGTCGAGCTTTGCCGCCAGAACCAGCGGCTCGTCGCGATAGACGTCGGGGATCGCGACCGGCGTGATATCGGCCGTGGCGTCGGAGAACTTCGCGGTGAGATTGGTCACCGCTGGATTTTCCAGCTTGGCGAACAGGCCCCGCATGCGCTCCTCGACCTGTTCGACCGAACCGATATGGGTGAAGGTGCCGCGGCCGAGTTCGGCAGCGCGCGTCATCAGGTAGGTGTTCGGGGCAGAGCCGATGCCGACCATGAAGATCCGCGAGCGGCCGCGCAGCGCATTGATGGTTTCGAATAATTGCTGCTCGTTGCCGATCGCGCCATCGGTCAGGAACACGACCTGCCGGACGTAGCTGGCATCGCCGACCTTGTCGGACAACGCCGCGCGCATCGCCGGCACCATTTCGGTGCCGCCACTGGCCTGTAGCGCGTCGACAAAGGAGGTGGCCCGGCCGATATGCTCCCTGTCAGCCGGCACGGCCGCGGGGAACAGGACATCCATGGTGTGATCGAAGCGGATTACGTTGAAACGGTCGTTCGGCTGCAGACGGTCGAGCGCGTAGATGAGGCTTGCCTTGGCCTGAATGATCGAAACGCCACCCATGGAGCCGGAATTGTCGATCACGAAGATCACCTCGCGCGGCAATGGCTTTTGCTGAGCCTGTTCGACCGAAGGCGGCGTGACGAAGGCGAGCAGGTAATCGCTGTCGCCGACGTGCTCGCGGAACAACCCTACCGAGGGCGCCTTCTCGGCCACAGGTTTCCAGGTCAGTTCGAAATCGCGGTCGGCCGGTACCGGACCTTCGGCCAGGCGAATGATGCTCGTGCCTGCATCTGGCTTTTCGGTCTTGATTGCATGGTGGTGGCTCTTGATCCCGCCGAGCGGGAAGCCGGCCTGCAGCCGCACGGTGATGCGGGTCGGATTGACCGGCGCGTTGGTTGCGGGGTCGAGTACTTCGGGCGAGATGCGGTTACGATCCGGCACGGGATCGGACTTGGCCGAACCCCAGCCGCCGCCGTCGGGCCGGAAGTCGACGCTTTGGACAACCGGCACGGGATTGTAGCGCGGGGCGACCACCATCGGCACCCGCAGCGAGAACTCGTTGCCGGATTGCTGGACCGGCTCTTGATATTCGATCTGCACCAGCACGGTTTCACCGGGACCGATATTGGCGACCGAGTTGGTGAAGATGTTCGGCCGTTCCTGTTCGGTCAGCGCCGCCTTCTGTCCATTTTGCTTGGCCTGTTCGTAGATGATCTTTGCCTGCTGCCGCTCCTTGATATCGCCGACCACGACGCGATCGCCGATCACCATTTTCAGCGTATCGACCGCGCCGCCCGACGGCAGCGGATAGACATAGACTGCTTCGACCCAGTCCTTCGTCGGATTGCGGAAGATCTGCGTGACGCGGGCGCGGACCGTCGGACCCGATACGGTGAGATCGACATCGATGCCGAGCCGCGTCGCGTCGGCATAGCCTTCTTCGTTCTTCAGCAGCAGCGAGCCGGAGCGCGCGTCACCGGGTTTGAGATAGGCGGCCAGCGGGCGTTCAGTCGACCACACCGGTTCAAAGCTCAAAAATAATGCCGCGAACCCGACCAGGATTACGGCAACGCCCTGCATCACGAAGAACAGCACCAGCCTGATCAGGCCGGGCTGTTCGCTGCGTTTGTCGGCCTCGATTTCGTCGCATGTCGTCATGTTGCTCACTCCGAACGGCGATTTCGCCGTGGTGTGAGGGTGCGGAAAGCCGCGATTTGGCGCGAGCGGAATGATCGGCCTAGCTCGGTCGCCCGCCACCGTGCGCCGCCACGGTCGGGACGGTTTTGTGCGGGTTTGTGATGGATTGTGCGTCTGCTAGACTGGCGCGGATAAGCCAGAGGTGACGATGCCGACGTCGGACAAGCAGCTTTCCGCCGAGCAAAGCCGGCAGATCGCCGACACCATTCGTGAGGAGATCGCCCGCCGCCGCATCTCCCGGCAATCGCTGGCCGAACTCGCGAAACTCAGCCTGTTGACGCTGGAGAAGGTGCTCGGCGGCCGCCGGCCGTTCACGCTTGCCACCACCGTCCGCCTCGAGCAGGCGCTCGGCGTCTCCCTGCGCAAGACGCCGGAGGGGCCGGCGCCCGCGGCCACCGTCAACGGCGAGGTTGCGCCGGATGGATTGGGCGCCTATTCGCGCCGCGCGGTAGCCTGGATCGAAGGAACTTATGTCACGGTGCGCCCCTCGTTCGGCGACAAGGACGCGATCTTCGCGTACCGCACCGAGATCACCTGGGACAATGCGGCATCCTCGCTGGTGTTTCACGAAAGCGAACGGCAGGACGCGGCCTTCACCCAGTTCGGCGAGGTGGCGGTGCCGAACCAGTCGAGACATATCTATCTCGTCACCAACCGGCACGGCCAGCATCGCCTGATCACAGTGGCGCACCTGGCGATTTCGGGCGAGATGTACGGGATCATCACGACGCTGCTCGCGGGTCGCGGCTCGTTGCTGACGCCGATCGCGGCACCAATCGCCTATTTGCCGATTAAAATGGTAGCTCATCCGACCTTTGGCAGGGTTTCGCCCGACGATCCCAATTATTCGCTGTACCGCCAGCATTTGCGGCGGACCACTGATGAATCCTTCGCGCTATTCCTGCCGGGATAGCGCCCTGCAGCCTTGCATTCCCAATGAAACCCACTATATGAGCCCTATTCGAATTATCGCTCTGCCTTGTTGACCACGCCGAACCGGCTCTAATCCCCAAGACATCGTTGAAATCGGATCAAGCCTGCGCGGAGGTCGTGCGGGCAACAGCGCTTTCGCGCATCTTGGAGATAGTTACATGGCTACCGGAACAGTTAAGTGGTTCAACGCGACCAAGGGTTTTGGCTTCATTCAGCCCGATGATGGTGGAACGGACGTTTTCGTCCACATTTCGGCCGTCGAACGCGCAGGTCTGAGCTCGCTCAACGAAGGTCAGAAGATCTCGTTCGAAGCGAAGAAGGACCCGATGCGCGGCAAGACCAGCGCCGAGAACCTTCGCGTCGATTAAAGGTCGCCGATTTTAGGATTTCCACGGATGTACTGGGATCCTCTGATTGGCCTCTGATACAAGAGCCCGCCGGTGATGAACCGGCGGGCTTTTCGTTTGTCGCATGCCGACGCACGATCATGAGGCAATGGCCGCCTTGTCGGTTGGCCTCAGTGCGCTGAAATTCTTTCGCAATGTCGGCTTGTGGATTTTCCCCGTGGCGTTGCGCGGCAGGGCGTCGACGAACTCGATCAGGCGCGGACATTTGAACCGCGCCAGATTGGCCTGGCAGTGCGCATGGATCTCCTCCGGCCGGAGCGTATGGCCGGGCTTGATCGCCACGATCGCCATGCCGACTTCGCCCCATTGCTCGTTCGGGATACCGATCACGGCAGCCTCGGCGATAGCTGTCAGCTGATGCAGCACGCTCTCGACTTCGGCCGGATAGACGTTCTCGCCGCCGGAAATGTACATGTCCTTCCAGCGATCGACGATGTAGTAGAATCCTTCCTCATCGACGCGCGTGGCATCGCCGGTGTGCAGCCAGCCATCGGTGAATGACGACGCGTTGGCCTCCGGCCTGTTCCAGTAGCCTGGTGTGACGTTCGGTCCCTTGACCCAGAGTTCGCCGAGCTCGCCGACATCCGCATCCGTTCCATCAGGACGGACGATCCGCACTTCCGTGTGCAGCACCGGCTTGCCGGAAGAGCCGGCCTTGCGCGCGGCGTCCTCGCGGTCGAGCGCCAGCACGGCCGGAGACGTCTCGGTCATGCCATAGCCCTGCTGCAGGGCGACGCCGCGTTCTTCCCACACTTTCAGGAGCGGTACCGGCATCGGCGCGCCGCCGACGCCGCCGATCACGAGGCGGCTGAAATCTGATGTCGCGAACGAAGGATGCTGCGCCATGAACTGGTAGATCGCGGGCACGCCGAAGAATTGAGTAATGCCCCAGGATGGGTCGCTGATCAGTTGCAGCGCCAAGCCGGGGTCGAACGCGCGCATGATCAACACGGTGCCGCCGGCATGCAGCACCGGGTTGGTGTAGCAATTGAGCCCGCCGGTATGAAACAGCGGCAGCACGGTGAGCAGCACGGTCGACGGCGAGACATAGGCGGGGCCGCCGAGATTGACGCAATTCCAGAACGTCATGCCATGGGTAATGATCGCGCCCTTGGGCAGGCCGGTGGTGCCCGAGGTGTACATGATGGTCGAGATGTCGTCATGCGTAACGTCTTCGAAGCGGTCGATCGGCTTTGAGTCCGCAATCGCTGCTTCATAGGATCCGCCGGGCCCGAGCAGCAGCGCTGAGGAGACGTTGCATAGCTTTGCGACCGTCAGCGCGATTTCGGCCAGATCAGTGTCGTGGATCATTATCTTCGGCGAGGAATCGCCGACGATGAACTGCAATTCGGGAACCGTAAGCCGCGTGTTCAGCGGCAGGAATACCGCGCCGATCCGGCCGCAGGCGAACTGCACCTCCAGTGTATCGGTCGTATTCAGCGCCAGCACTGCGACGCGGTCGCCGCGCACGACCTTGAGCGTGTCGCGCAAGTGGGTGGCAAGACGCGAGATGCGCGCGTCGAACTGCGCGTAGGAAAGCCGGCGGTCGCTGGCGAGGTCGATGGCCGCGATCTTGTCCGGCGTGCGGCGGCCGAAATGCGCGATCCAGTCGTAATGGCGAACCGACGACATGTTTCCTCCACGTCCAGCGGTCTTGCGCCGCCTGTTTTGCTTGATGGCATTCTGTTTAGCAGATGAGGGGGTCATATGGGGACGTTGTCTTGCGTGGAGTGGCTGGGAGATGACACGACTTCACGATCTCGCGGCCCGATTTGCCCGAGGCTTGCTGTCGAATTTCCTTACCCTCCAGTCAGAGGGCGCAGGGAATGCCGGGTGCACGCTGCACCCGCGGTCTCGTGTGCAAAAATGTGCAAAAAGGCGCACACGAGCATACAGGTTCAGCGGAGGCATCCGACATTCCCTGCGCAATGGCTTTACGGCTTATATCGTGCTCTCCCCGGTCGGGCCGGGCTCGTTGTCACCGTCGCCGGCGGAATTGCTTCCGCCAACTTGACGCCAGCATCGGGGCGTCAGGACCACACGACTTCGCCGTACGCATCAGCGCCGTTCGTCAAAGGCGCATCCACGTCCACCGCATCCCATCCCGCGCTTGTGACGATCGCGAAACGCCCCTCGTATCGAGACGGGACCAAATCGATATATTGCTGATTTGGGTCGGCCGTCAATGGAATTTCTGAAAATCAGAAATCAGCAGATGCGACCGAGGACGTCAAGTCAGGCCGAGAAGTTCCGAAAGCGGAAGTCGCCTGTCGTTGATCTCATGCAGTTCCTATGGTGGTTCTCTGAAATGCCACTCGTCATTCCGGTTAACCCTGTTGGCAAACGCCCTGCACGTGGGTCGGGTTGTGATGTCAGCCGCCGCCAAGTTGCCTCATTAGATCGGAGAATTTCACCGGCACAAATTTAAGTCGGAGGAGCATCATGCTGAGAATGATGTTGTTCGGCCTCCTCATCCCATTGGGTGTAGGAGTACTAGCCGCAATGGAACTCAGAACTCCACCGCGTCGTGCGGCAGCGGTCGTTCAGCCTGTTGCCGAGACAGTCGTGGGCATTTCCGATTCACATGGTGCGTTGGCGAAGGTTGATCGACTTGAAATTACCGCTGCGAGCAGCGAGGCGCCAGTGCCGCCTGCTCCGGTCGACGAACGCATTTCTCCGTCGGAACGCGTTTCTCCGTCGGAAGGCATCGGTATCGGTTCTTCGGCGCCCCCGAGGGTGATCAACCGCCATCAGCATGATCCCAAATCGAAGAAGGTCGCTACCGCTGCCCTCCCTAAGTCGAAGCCAAAGGCAACCGATATCAAGCGAACTACCATTTCCGAGCGTTCAAAGGGCGCCAGCGAAACTGAGCCCTGTCGGCTGAGCGCGTTTGGTGGCCTGCGTAAGGCTTTGAATTCAGTCGACTGCGAAATCTGATTCAGCGAGCATAATTCCTCTTGGAACGGCTTCGGTCGCGCTAACCTAATGTTATCTCCAGAACCTGGTGAGCAAGCCCGATCCCTGGCCCAATCCACCCGGCGCGACCGAGATCCGCATCGGATCAATCGCGTCGGTTTACCCCTGAGCCGATGACTTCCGGTCTACGCCGGACATGCCGCTGCAAAGCACTAATTGACGTGATGTGCCTAGAACCGACGTTGGAGGCCGTGGATGCATGAGGTGCTGGATGATACCATTCAAGCACTATCCATCGGATCGGAGGAACAGCATGACCCAGGCTCGGTCCGCGGCGTCACAGGGATATGTACTTGGCCCCGCCGAAGGCGAACATCTCGTTCATTTTCGCGACGTCGGCAATATCTTCATCAAGGTCGGCCCTGCCACGGGCTCGGACAGTCTTGCCTTGGGGACTCAGCAGGTGACGGTCGGTGCGGGTATTCCGATCCACCGACACTTGCTGATGGACGAAGCCTTCTACGTTCTGGAAGGCAGCGGAATTTTCACATTGAACGATACACGATACCCTTTCGAGAGGGGCGGAACGATATTCATTCCCAGGAATGCCTGGCATGGGTTCGCCAATCCCGATCACGAATTGCTCCTGCTCTGGATCATGGCGCCCGCTGGCTTGGATGGCTTTTTCCGCGACACCTGCAATCCGCCCGGGGTCCCGCCAAAGCAGCTGACTCGGGAGCAGGTCAACGAGATCGCCCGCAAATATGCAACCGAATACAGATAATCGGCCCTTGCAATATCCCAAGTGACCGGCTGCGCCATTCCGACGATTCCCATAGTGCTTTAGCGAAAGCCGTTCCTAGATTCCCGCGCCGCTGATGTCGCAAAGGGTTATTCGCGTTAGTTTGGCCGGGCTACGGCGACTTCCGGTCTACCCCCGGTGAACGAACATTCTTCGGGATAGGCGGGCATGCCTCAAAAGTGCCAATTGCTGACACACCCTAGCTCCTCGCCGTCTTCCTAAGAACGCTCATTGTCGAAGCACCCTTCTCGGCTGCGCGATAAGTGACCCGAAGCACCAAGAGGAGAGCGGGCGCGACCCCGCTGCGTCTGTGCGTTGTTTTCAAGTCAGCCTACACTCTGCCCTATCAACAGCCGAGGAGCTCAGCCATGACCACCCGACACGCCGCCTGCAGCTGTGGGCAGCTTCACCTTACGATCGAAGGCGAATCGGCGCGTATCTCCATGTGTCACTGTCTGGCGTGCCAGCGCCGTACTGGCGGCGCATTTGGCAACCAGGCGCGCTTCCGGCGCGAGCAGGTCACCGTCACCGGGAAGGCTACGACGTGGAATCGGACAGCCGAAAGCGGGAAAGTGGTGACCTTTGACTTCTGTCCGACGTGCGGCTCCACGGTCTACTGGGAGAGCGAAAGCTTTCCTGGATACGTCATTGTTGCCATCGGAAACTTCGCCGATCCGAATTTCCCCGCGCCGACCGTCTCGGTGTGGGAGGAGTCACGCCATCCCTGGGTCTCATTGCCGCCCGACTCTCCGAGCAAGCGAATGGCGAAGCAGGGGTGACCACATCACCATCTGAGGTCCGAGTTGGGTCCAGGCTGTGTGAAAAGTCAAAAGTTCGAAGCGCGACGAGAATGATATTCTTGATTTCGATTTCAAAATTGAATGCGCTTGCGATGTGGGCACATGAAAAGGCCTTGAACGAGTAACTTGTTCTATCGCGATTGATCGCCTTTGCGTTTTCACACGGCCTGGGGTCAATCGCTACAGGTCATTTGCCGCTGAGCTGGGCGCGAGGTTCGCATTGGCCCGATTGCGACGATTTCTGCGGTGCAACCAAAAATCTAAAAGGCGAAATGCGCTCCAGTATATGAAAGAGGCCGCCAATTAACAATTCAGACCAGCAGCGGAATCATACAGAATTCTACAAGCTGCGCGTTAGAACCCGCTCTCCGTTTGATAGCATCGCATCAGTCTCAACGAATCCGATCGAACGATAGAAGTCTAGCGGACCGCCATCGCCGAGCACGACGCTCGTCTGCATTCGTCGGTAGCCAGCATCGCGGAGAAGATCGATCAGCTGCGTAATCGCTTGTTTTGCGTGTCCCATCTTTTGGTGGTTATGGTCGATCATGAACCGCCAAAGATAGGCAACTTCCGTCTCATCGGTTGGCTTCCACATCACGAAGCCAACCGGTACCTCGTCTGCGTATACTGCCCTGAAGATGGCTCGCGGCTCGAAATACGCTTGCGCTATTGAGACTGCATTGGGGGCGACAAAGCGTTTCTGCTCCTCTCTTGTTTCCAAGTCGCAAATCACCCGCACGGTTGCAGCGGTGATATCGCGGAGGGCTATGACGGACATCGCGTGAGTAAACCAGTTCGCCCACCAACCTCAAAGCGAAAACCAGAGCCAACAGTCTTTGAACTGCACAGTATCCTGAACTCCTTGTTCTGAGATCTCCCCTGCTTGCGGTAACCGGCTTGCCGGGGCGGCTCGATCCCGATCGCAAATCTCTCCCGCGGCTCTCAAATCGCCATAGCGCCTGCGGCACGGCCTTCGTTCCCTCAAGCGCGGTTTCCTCCCTTGGAGGCTTTCGGACGCCGGCCCCGTGCCCGCGGCGCTACCGTCATGGGGCCGGCGTCCGAAAACCTTCACAAACCCGGAAGTCGCCGAACGCTTCGATTAGCTTATGACGCCAGCGCATCGAGCAGCGTCCTGGCCTCTCTTAGATCGAGCGTGTCAAAGCCTTCGGTGAACCAGCCGTAGACCGGAGTGAGCAGTTCGCGAGCTTGTCGCGGCTTGCCCTGGGAGCGCCAAAGACGGGCGAGGCTCATTGCGGAGCGGAGTTCCCAGGATTTGGCTTGTTGTTCGCGGGCTACTGCAAGGGCGCGCTCGAAATACCTTTCTGAGTTCGATGAGTCGCTGAGGGGCGAGTGGAGCGTGACTTCGCCTGCTATGCGATTGACCTCAGCCTCGTACCAGCGTTCATCGGTACTTTCGACCGCCATCATGGCCTCGCGGATACAGCGTTCGGCATTCTCGAACTGACCGACTTTCAGATAGGCGCTGGCGAGATAGGACAGATCGGTCGGCGCCCGGTTGGTTGAACCAGTTGACCGACAAGCGTCGCGGCTAGAACGGATCATACTGATAGCGTCGACCGCGTCGCCGACTTCAGCCAAGAGGTACCCTTGCGCTCGAATGCCATATGCCTTCCAAAAGGGCGTACCCTTCTCGTTCGCCAAGACGACGAGTTCGTCCGCCTGCATCTTTGCTCCGGCGTACTTTCCGCACCAAATGTTGGGAAGGAATGCGTAAAATAGGGCCCACATCAAAGTGGCGGCTTGGCCAAACTCGCGTGCATTCCTTAGACAGTCCTCCGCATTTGCGAGCGCCGCATCCGGATAGCCAAGCAACCAAAAAGTCTGAGATCGAAAGCCCAGACCGGATACCGCAGCATCGAGACCAAAGTGCGTCGCCAGAGAACGGTGCTCGGCCGGATTATAGAGCGCAAGTGCCCGATTGTAGTGTGGCAAACTTCCGACGATGTCTCCCGTCGTCATGAGCGAAGTACCCATGAGACGGCTCCCTATCATGAGTGGAGCCGTGGAAGGGTTTTTGTCAGCCAGCGTCAGGAACTGGCGAGCAAGCTCGCGCATCACCTTGCCATTGAAGGCCACGTAGTTATGGATCCAGAAGCTATAGAGTACCGAGAACAACAAGAGGGGATCTTCATGGTGCTCTCCGAGCATTTCAGCTTGCTGGATCAGCGCGTACGCTTGTTCCGCCGCAGCCATGGTCTCTGGCGCGGCGAAACCCCTCACATGAACAAGCGGTGTAATTTGCGCCACCTGAAGTCTGATTTGCTCACGGCGCAGCGCGGGCGTGCCGGGTAAACTGGCTATCTGGTCGAGAGCACGCGTGAACTGCTCTGCGGCCTCGACCAGCGCCGAGCGCTCCAGCGACCGCTGTCCTGCCTTGCCCCACCATTCGACGGCCGCTTCGGTGAGCCCGGCTTGAGTGAAGTGATGCGCCAACAGCTCCGGCACGGCCGCACAGGTGGCGGCAAAATCATCGCGCAACGTTTCGCCGACGCGGCAGTGCAAAACCCGGCGTCGACTCTTAAGCAAATTCTCATAGGCCGCATCCTGGATGAGCACATGCTTGAAGCGATATTCAGATTCCGGTGGCACGCCTCGCACAAGCAGAATGTCTGCCTTGGCGAGCCGTTCCAACGCCCTCTGAAGCGGCACGTCTTCCATCCCGGCCACAGCGCGAAGGAGCAGATAGGAAAAGTCGCGCCCGATGACGGCACCGATCTGCGCCACGTCGCGCGCTGGGCCAAGCCGGTCGAGCCGCGCCGCCAACGATTGTTGCAACGTCGGCGGTATCGCATGGATACCACCATTCTCGCCGCGCTCTATTAGAAGCCGGGTCACTTCCTCAATGAACAGCGGCACGCCGCCAGTGCGCTCGGTCACGCCATCAATCACTTCCTTCGGCAGCGCATGGCGGGCAGCAACCTCGCCAACCATGTGGCGCACCTGCGAGCGATCAAGCGGAGCCAAGGAGATCGTGGTGTGATGCGAGCGCATGCCCCATGGCGGCCGGAACTCCGGCCGGGCGGTGATCAGAACGAACGAGGGTGCGAATGCACCCCGCTCGGCGATGCCGCGCAAGAGATCGAGCGTCGTCGGATCAACCCAATGCACATCTTCCACTGCCAGCACCACCGGCTGAGTTCGCGCGCTGGCCATGACCCAATTGGTGAGCGCCGTCAGCTGTCGGCGCCGCAATTCTTCCGGCGCCAAGGTCGACGCACGCTCCTGTGGCAGCGGAATATCCAACAATGGTGCGAGTAAGGGGGCATTCTCCGCAGGGTCGAGCTTGACCAATTCCAGCGTATTCTCCAGGTCCGCGAGACGCTGCTCGGCAGGTATGTCGGCGCCGCCGAAGCGCTGGCGGCCCCAATCGGCAATCGGGTGCAGCGACGTGTTTTGCAGAAGCTGCGAGCAACTCCATTCTACCCAGGTGTGCGGCTGCTCGCGCAGCCGGGGATGGAATTCCTCGATCAGGCGGGATTTTCCCAATCCCGGCTCGCCCACGATCACGACCAATTGACCGTCGCCCCGCCGCGCCCTCTCCCAACGCCGCATCAACATCGCGACTTCTTCCTCGCGACCCACCAGCGGCGTGAGATGGCGCTGTCTCGCGCGGCGCCCGCCACCGCTCGCCCGTACGAGCCGGTACAGTGTCACCGGCTCCGGCACGCCCTTGAGTTCATGGCTGCCGCGTTCCTCAACGACGAACAGACCGGCGACCTGGTGCTGCACCCGCGCCGTCATTACGACCGTAGCTGGCTCCGCTAGCGCCTGCACCCTCGCCGCAATGTTAGGCGCGTCACCGTAAATCTCGCCGGCCGGATCGACCACAACAGCGCCGGTTTCAATCCCGATGCGCGCGTTAAGCGCTGGCTTGCCAGTATCAGCGTTCCCGCGGTTTACCTCAGCGAGCGCCCGTTGGATCGAGAGCGCAGCCCGCGCCGCTCGCTCGGCGTCGTTCTCCTGCGCCACCGGATAACCGAACAGCACCATTAGCCCGTCGCCCAACTTTCTGGCGACATGGCCGCCCATTTCGGTCACAGCAGCGCAGGCGGCATCGAGATAAGCGCAGAGGAGGTCGCGCCACTCCTCGGCATCGAGGTGCGCGGCAATGCTGGTCGAGTCGACGAGATCACAGAACATCACCGTGATATAGCGGCGCTCACCGCTGACCTCGGCTGCGGCGGAGATCGGCCGTGGCGTTGCGGTCGGGACTGGCGCTGACGCGACGGGTGTGTGACGCCGCGCCGCAGTTGCCTTGACGCACACGGCTGGTGCGTACTTCTCGATTTCATCAATGTCGGCAATCGCACGCAACATTTTTCGGCGATCACCGAGGACGACACCGAGATCTTTTAGGTCCTGATCGGTCAGTTCGCGAAGGACCGAGAAATCAATGTGATTTTCAGCAAAACGCTGAGCATACTCGGACATGCCGAGCTTTTCGAGCCAGTCGGCAATTTGCTGCATCGCGGCCACCCACGGACTTAACGAATGGCATCTACGCCGCCGTCCCCCACTATTTCCTGCGCCAGTGCCGGGAGCGCATCGACATTCCCTGCTGCGCTCCGAAACTCAAGACGAATATTGCGTCCTTCGACGTGACGAGGTTCGCGCAGAACCCTGCGGGTTAATTCAACCTGCGACGGAACGCCGACCGGGCAAGTTAGATGACGCGCGGCATTCCCGCCACTTGTTGTGCACTCGCCACTTACCGTTCCGCGAGGAGCGTGATGAAGACGCGGTGTCGCAGCGTCGCATATGACCTCGCTGGAAAACCGCTCCGCGCAATTGCCAGACTATAGCAGCCTCAGAGTGTCCGGCCGGTGGTACGGGACCACCGGTCGCAGGCGATAATCAGGTGGGGGATGTCCGAGTTGGGTCAAGAGCGTCGATTTAAACGTCGTCCGGTCATTTCCGATCTACCTCCAACTCCAGACATATCGCTGCGCTGCGCTAGCATACGCGATGGGCCAAGAGCCGACTTTCGCGCCTCGTCGTGACGTTGGCAAATGCTTAAGAGCACATCCCAAGAATCTGCCAGCCTTCGGTGGGGCGAGGCGCTTCGATAGAATCTTAGCGATTGCGTTCAAGGGAATTTGAGCGCGGGGTGGTACCTCGGTCGTATCGCAACCGGAGCTGAAGATCGATGCACCGCCGTAATGCCCTCGTCGTCGCATGGGTCCTTGGCGCGATGTCGTCAGCATCAGCTGTCGAATGCACCATGGGTCAAGTTGCGATCGACTCGGCGTCGGTCATCACGCCCTGCGGCGAACTGCTCGCTGCGCACAACTTGTCGGATCGCGACCGCGCACAGGCGCATTTCGTCCGTGGGCGCGGCTATCACCGCACGCAGCGTCTCAATGAGGCAGCCGAAGACTACCGCGCGGCCTTTGCGCTCGATCCGAAGAACGAGGAAATCCTCGTCTCATGGTCGAATGTCGATCTGCGCCTGCGGCGCATGGACGACTACAAGAGGCGGGTCGAGCAGGCCTATGCGCTCAATCCGAAGAATCCGCGCGTGCTCAGGACGGTCGGCGCGCTGCTGTTTAACTTCGGGGAGGGCGACAAGGCGTTCGAGTTCTACAGCAAGGCGATCGAGGTCGATCCGACCGAGGGCTTCGCGCTCTATTATCGCGCGCGCGAATATCGTTTCAAGCGCAAATTCGCGGAGGCGATCGCGGACGCGAGTGCGCTCCTCGCCGTTTCGCAGGCCGGGCTCAACGACGCGCGGAGCTTTCTTGACGAGGACGGGATCGTTCGCGACTTCCGCGTCAAGGCGCTGCTTGAGCGCGCCTATAGCTACCAGGACTCCGGTCGGCTTGATCTTGCCGAAAAGGACTACGACGCGGCGGTCGATGTAGGGCGTTCGGCGCCTGCGCTCGCCGCACGGGCGCATTTCCTCGGCTTCTACGTCCAGCGCAAGGACGACGCGCTGCGCGACCTCACCGAGGCGGTGCATACGGAGCCGCGGAACTCCGCTGCGCTCTATGAACTCGGCATTTCACTTGCGGGATTCAAGCGCTTTGAGGAGGCTTTCGCGGCCTTCGATGCCGCCGTGACTGCGCGCCCGGATTACACGAGAGGCCTGGTCATGCGAGCACGCATGCACCGCCAGTTCGGGCGCACCGATGCGGCGGTGCGCGACCTGAAAACGGCGGTCTCGCTGGGTCGAAGGGATCTTGACGGGTTAAAGGAATTGAACGGGTTGATGAACGCGCTGCGCCACGCCGGCTACTGGAGCGAGCCGGGACTGCCGAGTGGACAAACGCGGGACCTCGATGACGCCATGCGTGCCTGCATGATCGATCCCCAATGCTAGCCGAGGACAGGATGCAAAGCAGAGCCGTATTCGTCGTTGCCTTCCTTCTTTTTTCCAACGCCGCGCTCGCGGAGAGCAGGCCGGTCTGCCAATCCATGCCGCGGCCGCAGGCGAGTTCGTGCGACACGGCGGGTTTGCCTGGCACGCTGCGGAGCGAGGCGCCATTCGCGCAGACATCTGCACGCAGCCTGTGCCGACGGACGGCGCCTCTCTGCACCCGTGCGATCAACTACTCCACCCGGCAACAGTGGGCGTCGAGCCAATGATCGGTCGCCTTGTGCTCGTTGCGTTCGCGCTCGCGCTTGCCTCGCCCGCCTTGGCGAGGGACCCCATCGGCACGGCCGGCTCGTTCCGTTCGGTCGGGTGGGCGCAGTGCAAGGCGCCGTACGCGGAATGGATGCAAGGCGCGTGCGACCCCGCGCCGGTCGATGCCACGCTGTCGGGCTCGTCGCTCGCGCGTGCTCATATCGAGCGGTCGGTTGCGTTGCTTGCGCAGACGCGCACGGAGGAAGCGCTCAAGGCGGCGAATGCGGCGGTGGCCATCGATCCGGCGAATGTTTCGTCACTGACATTTCGCGGGCGTCTGCTCTCAACGCTGCTGAAGCTCGATGCGGCCGAACGCGACCTCAATGCCGCCCTGATGATCGAGCCGACCAATCCGGTGCTGCTTGCCTCGCGCGCGGAGGTCCTGCTCAACGCCGGGAAGGGGCCCGATGCGATCGCGGACATCACGGCGGCGATCGCGCAGCGGCCGGACGACACCGACATGCTGTCGATCAAGGCGCGCATCCACCTGAGCCGCGGTCAGGTCGATCTCGCGGAGCGCGACCTCGAACATGCGGTTTCGCTCGACCCGAGCGATCGCCGCACGCGGCTAATGAAGGCGCAGGCGCAATTTCGCCTCGGACAGTTCGAGGGCGCGATCGATGACGCGACGAAGACGCTCGCAATTTCGGCGAGCGATCTCATGGCGCGTGAGACACGGGCGCTCGCGCTGATCGCCCTCGATCGGCCGGCGGAGGCGATCGAGGACCTGAATGTGTTGCTCGGCCCGCCCGGCCAGCCGACGACCGCCGTCACCTTGCGCCACAATCGCGAGATCCTGTTCCAGCGCGCGCTGCTGCTGGCGCAACTTGGCAAACGCGAGGAGTCCAACCGCGACATCGAGGCGCTGATGCTCTCGGGCGGCAAGCAGGCGATCCTGCGTGTGCAACTCTACCTGCGCCGCAACGGCTTTCCGGACGTGCGCATCGACGGCGAGCGCGACACTGACTTCGACAATACGCTCAGGAACTGCGTGCTCGACCGCGCGTGCGGTCGCGGCATCACGCGGCACATTTGAGCGCGCCTTGCGTCGATCGAGCCGCATTCACCTGCGATGTCGCCCTCCAGATGTCCGAAGCCGCCGGATAGATGGCGGCTGGGAGTCGGCTAAGGGGTCATTCGCGACCGGGGCGAGCCCGCAGCAAGGTCCGTCATGTCCGCTATGCCGCCGAAAGCTGAAGACTGTGATCTAGTTCACATCTTTTGCCGGAAGATAGGTGTTAATTGGAGCTGATGGTGCAGATCAACTCGAACAACGAGGTTGGATCATGCCTGCCATATTCGACCTCCTCTACCGCGAATACTGCCGTGCCCGCCTTGCCGAAATGCGGACGCAACTTCTGATCTCGCCTGCGAGGCACGAGGTCCAGGAAGCGATTTGCGATGCAAAGGATGCTGTCAGTGCGACGGCGGATCGCTCGACAGAAGAACTTCCCAGTCGCCAGAGTGGCCCGCCGGTTCGCGGGCGCTAACGCGGATCTATCCACCCACCGGCCACGGAGCAGCGCGCGCCGCTACGACCCCGGAAGTCGCCACGACGCGACTTCCGGGTTCAAATTGGTCGAGCGCTCGGTCTTACTTGTGTAATGGCGACGCCGGAGATCGCGAGCAGCCCACCGACAATCAACTTTGGGGTCATGCGGTCGCCAAGGAACAACACGCTCGAAATCAAGGCGAACACCGGAAGCAGCAGACCAAAGGGTGCGACGCGGCCCATGGAACATCGGGCAATCAGCCAGAACCAAAGTCCGAACCCAGCAATTCCTCCGATGAAAATCGTGTAGGCGAGTGCCAGCCAGCCACGTTCATCTGCCGTGACAAGGCTTGCCAGTTGTCCATGTTCAATGAGTAACGACATCAACATGACCTGCGGCACCGTGAGTAGCGACGACCACCCCATCAACATCAAGGGATCAAAAGGGCCGTAGCGTTTCGTCAGGACGTTGGACACCGCGAAAGCGAAGGCTGCTCCGACCACAAGCAGCAGCGGAAGCGTGTTTGCCGACAGGCCAGGCTCGGCCGCCAACACGACCACGCCAACGAATGCAATCAGCACTCCGGCGGACGTGGCGAGAGACGGTCTCTCCGCGAGCAGCGGCCACGCTAACAGGACGGTGAAGGGCGTAGTGAGTTGATATGCGACGGCCGACATGCTTCCCGAGCCGAGCCCAAGGCCAACATAGAAGAGCCCGAAGTTCAGTCCACCAAGGAAAATCGAAATAGCTGCGATAGGGCCGAACTGTTGACGCGCGGGCCTTTTGACGAACGGAACAAGCAGCAGCGCGATGGCCAGGAAGCGCAGTGCGAGGAAGAAGAGAGGCGGAAACTCCGTTACACCCACTTTGATGGCCACGAACTGATAACCCCAGAGCAAGGGAACGGCCACCGCGCAGACGATCTGGATGGCAGACATGGTATCCTTCCTTTCAAGACCGATCGGTCTACATATCGGCGCGCCAATAGAGGAGGCGCCGCCCATGGGTTGTTTACCTGATGAAGCGGTCGAGAAGAGCGTCAGCGGTGGCTTGCGATGTGATCCGTGTCGGCGCCGTTTTGCCGACCACTCGCAGCCCCTCAACGAAACAGACGAGAATTTGGGCGGCGCTTGAAGGCTCAACGCCATCGGCCAACTTGCCCGCCGTCTTCGCACGGGAAAGTGCATGGGCCACCCTGGCCTCCATGGCTTTGAAAAAGCCCGCGATGCGACGACCAACTTCAGCATCCTGGCCAGCCAGTTCCATGGCTGTGGCCACCAGCAGGCATCCGCGCCGACCATTGGTACCGGTCGTGCGGTCAACGTAGCCGGCAAGGTAGGCCCGCAGGCCGTCGACCGGCTCTCTGCGGGGGTCAAGTTCGATATCCATCCGTGTCAGGGCATCGGCAATGTAGCGATCAAGCGCACGCAAGAAGAGCGAGTGCTTGTCACCGAACGCGGCGTAAAGGCTGCCACGCGAGAGCTTCGTCGCGCGAAGAAGGTCCGGGAGCGCCGTGGCGTGATAGCCGCGCGACCAGAACACACCCATCGCGCGTTCGACAGCGGCTTCCACGTCAAAACTTCGGGGGCGGCCACGGGGCAACTGCACTGGGGTTTGGCGGCTCATTGCTAATATATAGACCAATTGGTCTATATATCGCAAGTGACGCTTCGACTCCAACAAGCGACATTAGCCTTGCGCCCGGCAGCAAAGCGCGGCTGGCAGTTCCGGTTGATCGATTTTACACTCGGTTGTGGGTTGGAGCGGCTATGGTGCAAGAGCGATCAGGACGGCTCCGGCGCGGGACGCATAGCGGTTTTCAAGCCAGCTGTTGCGCCGGGTCGGCGCCGTACAGGTTCGGCCCCTTGGTGCCCGGCAGAATGCCGAGCTCGACGATGCCCCATAGCGCGGGCGGAAGGCACGCAAAAATCAGGATCGAGCCGGTCAAGAAATCTCCGCTCCGGCCGGTGCTGGGGTCGTTAAAGAGGTAGATGCTGAAGCCGCCACAGAACAGGGCGAAGGGGAGCAGCCAGAAAACCAGCAGCCAGCCGTTCTTGTTGCGGTCGTGCAATCGCTTGCTGCCCACGGCCAGTATCGGCCACAGGCTTAAGAGCCATGTGAATTGCGAGGTCAAGGCGACCATCAGGACGGCCGTCTCTTCGCTGTCGAGGAGAAAGGGGGCGAAGGTCGAGATCAGCACCGCGACGGTCAGGGCGAGGATCGCCAGCCAATAGGTGCGGCGGCCGATCCGGCCGTCGAAGCTGAAGAGGATCTTCCGCAGTTTCATCGCATCCTCGCCAGGGGCGTCCTCTCGGGTGCTTTGATTGGTCGGTGCGGCGGCAGATTTGGTTCGAAACGGAGTTCCTTCAGGCAGGCGGGCAACTTCGTGAAGTTCGAGTCTCACCGCTACTTGCGGGAAATAGCCGCCGCCCTCTGCTTGCGGCAAGATGATCGACGTCTCCTTCGGGTCACATTTCCAGAAGTGACCGCGATCGACCGCCAGGTCCGCTTTTTCTCAACGAACCGACATCGTCAGCTTCACCGCTTTGGTCCGAAAAGGGGCCAAGAGCCGCCCTTCGTAGAAAATGCAACTTTTAGCCTTTACCGTTGCTTCAAGCCCGCCTTGTTAAACTCATACGCCCTGTCCATGCAACCCAACGGGCCGCAATCTTGAACCACAATTCCAGTTCGTCTGCCTTCAACGCCCGTCGGCTTCGCCTCTGGCTCGCGATCCTTGCGCCCGGCGATCTGTCCGTGAACGAGGCCGCGACGGCGCACCCCGGAAGCGCGATGATGACTGGAGTGGGAAGCCCCAACGACGTGTTGTGGTCGCAGATGGAACAGGCCGGCTGGACACGTCGGATAGCGATCGATGATCTGCCTACGGCACGCGTAACAAGCAGCTACGCCTTCACCGACGCAGGCGCGCGCGCTGTGACGAAGGAACTTACTGCGATTGTCACTGTAAAAATCCAGATGATGGGGATGGTGAAGGGCTTCGATCCACGCACCGCACCGGAGCTCGTGCAACAGCTGTGTGGCGCCTTCAGCTGGCTGGCCCTGAGAACAGCATCTCAACTCGCCCTCGCAAAGGAGGCGAGGCCCGCAAGCGGAGAAGCTCAAGCTCGGCAGCATGCCTGCATCCTGGCACTGGACGAGATAAACAAGGGCGTTGCAATGGCCGGACTGTATATCGCCGACGCCATTGCGCATGGCCCCGACAGCGATGCGGGGCGGGACTGCTTGGAGCGGACCACCGCAGGCCTGCGCTATGCCGAGCAATGTCTGACACAGTGGGCGACCGAGATGCGCGCCGAGCAATCCGGCAGTTCCTCACTCCCAACCTGAATTTCGCCAGGAGAAGCGCGCGGACGGCTAACTGAGGTCTGCCTTGAGGCCAAGAATGGACTTCGCATCTTCGCCGCTCGTCATAAGGTTTATGGACCCTATTTCTTTCTGCCTCGCAGATTGCTTCTTTGTTTGAGGGCCCTCAATGGTCGGCCAGCGGATGGCGGCGCAGGCTGCGGATCAGGTGTGTAACCATTGAAGTCTGCAAGGCAGATATCAAATCCTTTGGCACTTCTATGCATTAGGAGGCCATTCAGAGTGAACACCAATCTCCCATTCTGATCGCGTCCCGACCAGTCCGAGCCTTCAACTTCTTCGGATGAGACATGGTGAGGTCCATCGCCAAAAGTGATGGAAATCCCAGCGCCGGGATGATCAGGGTGAGCGCTCATATGCGCCCTGATGATAGCGCTGCGAGTATTTGTGAAACGACCGCCCCCTCCACACGTTGTCCCCTGAGGCCATAGCCCTATAGCGGTCAGCCAGGGAGTGCGACTGATTGCCGTCCAGGCATCAGTATAACTTGTACGCAGGCGGCTCCCTTGATGCGCGAAGTACAAAAGTAGCTCTCCATCAGGAGACAAGTCGCACTTCTCGGGATAAATGCGTCCCTTAAACCAAGCTCCGCTGTAAAAGGTGTCATTCTGAGTATTCCAGCGAATGACGTGACACCACCTTGCCGGTCCGCGCCTAAAAATCACTGCTTCATGCGCGCTCTTCGCAAAAATGACGAATAGTCTGGGTGGCGTCGGCGATGGAAGCATTTATACCTGCCGGAAATTGCCGTTGCTCTCGCACTCGGATCGCTCATCAAGGTACCGAAGCGCGACAATAATAGAAGCTGCGACACCAACAATCGGCACGTCGCCGCCGCAGGATCGTCATTGATCCCGCGGCGACGCGATAAATTTATGCGACTTCCTGTTGCCGCGCCGGCTCGGCCGGCGTCGCAAGCTCCTTGGCAAGCTTGGTCGCGCCGACATAGTCGGTCTTGCCGGAGCCCAGCAGTGGCACGTTGCCGACCACGTGGATATCCGCCGGCACCGCCAGTTCGGACGCGCCGACGGTCTTGGCCTGGCGCTGCATCGCCGGGCGTTCGGCATCCTTTTGCGTGGTCAGGAGCACGATCCGCTCGCCCTTGCGCGCATCGGGAATCGATACCGCAACCGACATCGCCTGCGGCCACAGCGCTGCGGCCATGGCTTCGACCGCCGACAGCGAGACCATCTCGCCGGCAATCTTGGCGAAGCGTTTGGCGCGGCCCTTGATGGCGATGAAACCCGCTGCATCGATGGTGACGATGTCGCCGGTGTCGTGCCAGCCGCCGGCGAGCGGCTCCAGCACACCGGGATTTTCCGCACGGAGATATCCCAGCATGACGTTGGGCCCGCGCACCGACAGACGTCCGCCTTCCTCGATGCCGGGGACCGGATCGAGGCGGGCTTCCATCAGCGGCGACAGCCGGCCGACGGTGCCCGGACGATTTGCCATCGGCGTGTTCATCGCGAGCACGGGCGCGGTCTCGGTGACGCCGTAGCCTTCGAGGACGCGGATGCCATAGCGCTCCATATACACTTGCCGCGTGCGGTCCTTCACCGCTTCCGCGCCGGCAATCACGAGGCGCAGGGTGCGGAAGTCGTAGGCATGGGCCGAGCGCGCATAGCCGGAGAGGAAAGTATCCGTGCCGAACAGGATGGTGGCGCTGGTCTGGTAAATCAGTTCCGGCACGATCCGGTAATGCAGCGGCGACGGATACATGAAGATCGGAATGCCGGCCAGCATCGGCATCATCATCCCGCCCGTCAGGCCGAAGGAGTGGAACACGGGCAGCACGTTGAACACCTTGTCATTGGCATTGGCATCGACCCGCGCCAGGGCCTGGGCCGCATTGGCGAGGATGTTGCGATGGGAGAGCACGACACCCTTGGGCGTGCCTTCCGACCCTGACGTGAACAGGACGACCGCCGGATCGTCCGCCTTGCGGGCGGTGCGGGGTGCAGTGCCGGCGAGCAGGCCGCGGATCTTGTCGAGCGCACCGATCGAGGCGCGGACATCCTCGAGATACACGACCCTGGCCTTGTCGGCGATGGCGGTAATGAGCTTGTCGAGCTTGCCCTTCTCGATGAAGGCCTTCGAGGTCAGCACGGTCTTGACTTGCGCGGCCTGCATCGCCGCCAGCACATTGACCGGACCGGCGGAGAAATTGAGCATCGCGGGCACGCGGCCGATGCTCTGTAGCGCCATGAACACGACGGCGACGCCGGCCGAGTTCGGCAGCAGCACGCCGACATTCTCGCCGATTGTCGTGCCGTTCTCCAGCTTGCGGCTCAGCACCTGCGCGCCGAGGATCAACTTGCGATAAGTCAAGCTGGTGCCGAGCGCGTCCTCGATGATCGGCTTGCCGGTATCGCGGTCGCGATGGGCATGGGCCAGCGCTTCGAACAGGGTCTGATCCAGCATGGCGTTCTTGACCATGGCGTCGATCATGACGTCCTGCAGCGCCGCGCCTGCCGCGTTACGGCGGGTCTTGCCCTTCAGCGCCGGGTCGACCGGCAATTTGACCGGCGGCAGGATCGTGATCGTCACCTTGGGGAACCACGAGCGCTTGATCTCGCCGTTCTTCAGGTAGCTCAGATGCGAACGCTGCGCGCCCTCGATGCGGACGGGCACAACGACTGCATCGGCCTTGTCGGCGATCATCGCGGTGCCGTCATAGACCTTCATCAGCGAGCCTGACACCGTGATGCGGCCCTCGGGAAAAATCACGACCGGCTCGCCCGATGCCACCAGCTTGATCAGGTCGCGCGCCGCCAGCGGCTTAGTCGGATCCATGGTGTAGTGCTTGATCAGCTTCAGGAACGGCTTCGCCCACCACGCCTTGGAAATCCCGGTGTCGACGGCAAAGCTGGCGTCGATCGGCAGCGTGGCATGCAGCAGCGGGCCATCGATCAGGCTGACATGGTTCGGCGCGATCAGCATGCGGGTGCCGGCCGGCGGCAGATTCTCCATGCCGCGGACCTCCACACGAAACAGCGCACGAAACAGCAGCGCGCCGAAGTCGCGCACGCCTTCGCGGCCCCATTTGCCGAGCACGAACCAGACCGAGCCGAAGCTTGCGATCGCAAGGCCGAAGAAGATCCAGGCGACCGGAAGGCCAAGCGCCTGCAATCCCGCGACGAGCAGCGAGCCGACCACCATGAAGGCAGCCTGCAGCACGTTGCCGGCGGCGATCACGCGGGCCCGTTCCGACGGCGCGGACCATGCCTGGACGGCGGCGAAGGACGGCACCACGAACAAGCCGCCGCCAACGGCGAACATGAAGAAGTCGGCAAGCATCCGGACACCCGCGAAGGAGGTGGTGAATGCGGCTGCCGTTACGTCGGTTCCGTGCACCGTGCTTCCGATGGCCCAGGCCAGATCGAGACCGACGATGCCCATCACGATGGCGCCGATCGGCACCAGCGCGAGATTCGGACGCACGTGGCTGAGCTGCGCGGCAACCAGCGAGCCCGCGGCAATACCGATCGCGAACACGGCGAGGCAGACCGTCACGACGCCTTCGGTGCCGCCGATGCCGCCCTTGACCAGCGCGGGCAGCAACGACAGCACGATCGCGCCGACCATCCAGAACCAGGACACAATCAACATGCCGTCCCACAGGCGCGGTTCGGCGTAGAGCGTCTTCAAAAGGTGAACGGTGGAGGTCCAGGGATTGGCCGTGATCGGCAGATCAGGCGCGGACGGCTGGCTTACGGGGATACGGGCCGCGAACACCCAGGACAGGATCGATAGCCCGACCACGGCCAGGCAAATCCACCCCATATGCGAGGCGCCTGCGACAAACAATGCGCCGGCGATCGTGCCGATCAAGATCGCCATGAAGGTCGCGCCCTCGACAAGGGCGTTGCCGGTTGCGAGTTCGGAAACCGACAGCTGGTCGGGAAGGATCGCGTATTTCACCGGGCCGAACAAGGCAGCTATCATGCCGAACAGCGCGAGCGCCACGAACAGCAATGGGATCGAATGCATGTAGAAGCCGGCGGCCGCAAAGCAGGCGGCAAATATTTCGGCGAACTTCAGGCGTCGCGCGACGGCCATTTTGACGAATTTGTCGGCCAGTTCGCCGCCGAGCGCCGAAAGCACGAAAAAGGGAAAGATGAAGACCGCACCGGCCAGCGTCACCAGTGGAGCGCCCTCCTCAGTGGCCACGCCATAGAGCAGCATGATAACGAGCGCATTCTTCAGCACATTGTCGTTCAAGGCCGAACAGAATTGCGACCAGAACAGCGGGGCGAAGCGGCGAGAGGACAGCAATTCCTTGATCATGACTATTTCCTGTTACTTCCGGCGGGCATCCCGGATGTGGTCTGCAAATCGTGAGCTACTAATGTGAGCGTCGTCGGTGGTGCGAAGGTTGTGGCCAATGCGCGAAGTGGTCGCCGGGCACGGTGCATCGAAAGGTTGTACGGAAAGTTATCCGGACATTGTCGCGCGGAACTTGCTGGACGGTTTGCCGCGGCATAGTGACCCCATTCTTACGATTGGAGGCACATTTGAACGAAAGCGGCGGCGCCTCAGGTCAGGTAGTGCAGGGAGGCGAACGGCGACAGCGAGCGCTGCCACGGGCTGCGAGGACGATGGGCCTTCATCATCGCGCGCAGGCGACGCGCCGACTGCCGGCGGGCCAGAACGCCGCCGACATCGCAGGCGCTGGCAATGCGCTCGATCGGCGCGGTGGCGATGTGGACGATAATCTTGCCAAATCCCTTCACGAGTTCGATGGCATCGTCGACGAAAGTGGTGGTCAGCTGGGAAACAAGGGTTTGCATCGGGGTGGCCTCCGGGTTAAATGAACATTGTTCAAAATGTATAGGGCAAACGTGAGCATTGCTCAAGAAGAATCTTTGCGGGAACGCAAAAAAACTTTGCGGCGCCATCTCATGATCGAGATCGCCCGTGGCTCTATTGCCGCTAACGGATTGAGATCATTGAAGGTTCGGGATGTCGCGGAGGCCGCCGATTGCTCGATCGGAAGCGTCTACAACGAGTTCGGAGACTTCGACGGCCTGATCCTGACCGTGAATCGCGAGACGGTTCGGGCCCTGACCGCCCGCCTGGTCGCGGTCCCTGCCGACGACCCGGTTCGCCAGCTCCACGGATTGGCCGAGAGCTACCTGACGTTCGCAACTGATCACGCCAATCTTTTGCGCTCGCTGTTCGAACACCGGATGGAGGGCGACCGGCCATTCCCCGAAGACATCCTACTGATGGTGATGCAGGCGTTTGCGCTGATGCATGAGCCGCTGGTCCGGCTCTTGCCCGACCGGGATCCGGAAGAGGTGGCGTTGCTGGCGCGCATGATGTTCTCCGCCGTGCACGGCATCATCTCGCTCGGCCTGGAGGAGCGAATGGTCGCGGTGCCGCCGGAAAAGCTGCGCCAACAGTTGGCGCAGTTCGTGGATACACACTTGGCGGGGTTGGGCATCCCCCTTGGCAAAGCGCGAGACGGCGAGGTCTGACCCTGCCGCGCGAGTGCCTTTCCAGCTCGCCAGTTCAGGAACCGCGCAACAATTCGCTGATCACATTGAACTGGCTGTCGCGAAACTCGACCATATAGCCGTCCTTGATCGGACGGTAGTCCGTCGGCGAGGTATTGAGTTTCACCCCTGGCATCAGCATCGGCAGTGCGACGCCCTTGAGGTTGGCCGCCTGCGCCATGATGTTTTCGCGGCTGAGGTCGTTCTTGCACTGGGTGAGCACCACGACCAGCGCCTGGGCAACCATGTAGCCATAGCCCGCCGCCATGTTGGCCGGATCGATATTGGGCAGCCGCGCCTTCATGAAATCCCGGTAGGTGACCAGGTCTGCGTCGGTGGAATCAGCTGAATAGGGCTTTAGCGCCCCGACCGACATGATGCCGGTCGCGGCTTCGAGCCCGGCCGGCACCATCACCGTTTCCTTGTTGGCGCAGCCCGAGGAGATGAACCGCATCGGACGCCAGCCGGTTTCGTACGCCTTTCGGATCGCCTGCGCACACGCACGCGGCGTCACACTGTAGATCAGGAAGACGTCGGCCTTGGTGTTGGCGAGCGTGAGGATCTGCGAGTCCACCGTGGGATCGGCGACTTCGAAACTCGCAGCCATCGCGATCACCTTGTCGGCATCAGCGCCGAGCGCTTCCTTGACACCGCGCAGATAATCCTTTCCGGCGTCGTCGTTCTGATAAAGGATCGCAAAGCGCGCATTGGGATTCCTGGCGCGGGCGAAGCGCACCTCGATGCCGGCTTCCTCGACATAATTGGGCGCCCAGGGCAGCGCCATCAGCCAGCGCTGATTGGTCGGGTCGTTCCATTTCGATGCCGAGCTGATCAGGAACAGATGCGGCACCTTGGCGCCGTTGAGATACTTCGCGGTCGCCGAACTCGGCGCGGTGCCCATGGTTCCGAACATGAAGGCGACGCCGTCATTCTCGACCAGCCGGCGCGTCGCCTCGACCGTCTTCGGCGGCGAAAAACCGTCGTCGAGCGAGATCATGTTGAGCTTGCGTCCGTTGACGCCGCCCTTCTCGTTGATCAGGTCGAAATAGGCCGCAAAAGCCTTGCCGGTGACGCTGAGCGCCGACGCCGGGCCGCTATACGGCATGATGTTGCCGAACTTGATCTCGGTGTCTGATATACCGGGCTGCTGGGTTGCGGCTGTTGTCGCAGCAGTCAGGGAGAGTAACGTTGAAAAGAAGGCGACCGGGACGAACTTGCTCGATCGGATCATGCTTCATCCTCCCCGGCGAATGGCCGACAATGTTGTTGTTGGTTTTGAACCAAGGCTAGGGCATGCTCGGGCAACCGGTCTTGCGTTCAGTTGCTGCACACAGCGCGCGTCGGGTTCGCTGGTGCGGCAGGCCGCGTCTGCACGATCATGCCAGCCGCTCAACGCAAGTTTGCGAGAGGCAAAACGGGGCATCGTGATCCTTTCGGAGGAAGCCATGCTGGAGCGAACGAAAGCGCAAAGCCCGTTCTATACGGCCGAGCACGAAGCGTTCCGCGACGTGATGCGCCGCTTCGTGTCGCGCGAGATCGAGCCCTATGCTCATGAATGGGACGAGGCCGGCGAGTTTCCGCGCGAGCTTTATCGGAAAGCTTCCGAGATCGGCCTGCTGGGGCTCGGCTTCCCGGAAGAATACGGCGGCGTGCCCGCCGACCAGTTCATGAAGATCGTGGCATCGCAGGAGCTGGCGCGCGCCGGCGCGGGCGGGGTCAGTTCGAGCCTGATGAGCCACACCATCGGTTCGCCGCCGATCGCGCGCGCCGCGAGGCCTGAGGTCAAGGCGAGGGTGCTGCCGCAAGTGCTGTCGGGTGAGAAGATTTCGGCGCTCGCGATTACCGAGCCCAGCGGCGGCTCCGACGTCGCCAATCTCAGAACCAGGGCGCGGCGTGACGGCGACCATTATGTCGTCAGCGGCGAGAAGACGTTTATCACCTCAGGGATTCGAGCCGACTATCTGACGGTCGCGGTGCGCACCGGCGGCGAGGGGCCGGGCGGCGTCAGTTTGTTGTTGATCGAGGGCGACACGCCGGGCCTGTCGCGCACGAAGCTGAAGAAGATGGGCTGGTGGGCGTCCGACACCGCCACGCTGCATTTCGACGAGTGCCGCGTAAGGTGCGAAAACCTGATCGGCGAGGAGGGCCAGGGTTTCAAGATCATCATGCACAATTTCAACAGCGAGCGCATGGGCATGGCGGCAAGCTGCACGGCCTATGCCCGCGTCTGCGTCGAGGAGGCGATTGCCTATGCCAAGGAGCGCAAGACTTTTGGCAAGCCGATCGCGCAGCACCAGGTGATCCGTCACAAGCTGGTCGACATGGCGCAGAAGGTGGCGGCGTCGCAGGCGATGCTGGAAATGCTGGCGTGGCGGCTCGGGCAAGGCGAGAGCCCGGTCGCCGAAATCTGCATGATGAAGAACCAGGCCACCCAGACCATGGCGTTCTGCGCCTCCGAGGCCGTTCAGATTTTTGGCGGTGCCGGCTTCATGCGCGGCGTCAAGGTCGAGCGCATCTACCGCGAGGTCAAGGTCAACGCCATTGGCGGCGGCACCGAGGAGATCATGAAGGATCTCGCTTCGAGGCAGATGGGATTATGAAGGAAACAAGATGCTCTTCACCGCCGACCACGACGAACCTCGCCGTATCCTGCAAAAGTTCATCGCCGCCGAAATAAACCCGTTCGTCGATGAATGGGAGAAGGCCGACATCTTCCCCGCGCACGAATTGTTCAAGAAGCTCGGCGATCTCGGCTTTCTCGGCCTCAACAAGCCGGTCGAATTCGGCGGGCAGGGGCTCGATTACTCCTACGCGTTGATGATGGCCGAAGAGCTCGGCGCCATCAAATGTGGCGGCGTGCCGATGGCGATCGGCGTGCAGACCGATATGGCAACGCCTGCGCTGGCGCGGTTCGGTTCAGATGAAGTGCGACGCGAGTTTCTTAGCCCCGCGATTGCGGGAGATGCGGTCGCCTGTGTCGGTGTTTCAGAGCCCGGCGCCGGTTCCGATGTCGCCTCGATCAAGACCCAGGCGCGCTCCGATGGTGATGATTACGTCATCAATGGCGGCAAGATGTGGATCACCAACGGCGTGCAGGCCGACTGGATCTGCCTGCTCGCCAACACCAGCGACGATCAGGTCCACCGCAACAAGTCGCTGATCTGTGTGCCGATGAAAGCCAAGGGCGTGCAGGTCGCGCGCAAGCTCGACAAGATGGGCATGCGCTCGTCCGACACCGCGCAGATCTTCTTCGACAACGTCCGGGTGCCCAAGCGCAACCGCATCGGCGAGGAGGGCAAGGGCTTTACCTACCAGATGGTGCAGTTCCAGGAGGAGCGGCTGTGGGGCGCGGCCGCCTGCCTCAAGGCGCATGAATTCATCATCACCGAGACGATCGAATACACACGCAATCGAAAGGCGTTCGGAAAGTCGATCCTCGATAACCAGACCGTTCATTTCAAGCTTGCGGAGATGCAGACCGAGGTCGAGCTGTTGCGCGCGCTGGTCTACCGCGCCGCCGAGGCGTTGATCGCGGGCGAAGACGTGACACGGCTCGCCACCATGGCCAAGCTCAAGGCGGGTCGTCTGGGGCGTGAACTCACCGATGCCTGCCTGCAGTTCTGGGGCGGCATGGGCTTCATGAACGAGACGCCGGTCAGCCGGGCCTATCGCGACAGCCGCCTGACCTCGATCGGCGGCGGCGCCGACGAGGTGATGCTGACAGTGCTGTGCAAGATGATGGGCACGCTGCCGAAAAACTAATAAAAGCCCGATCAGAACTCACGAGGGAATGCCTGATGATCACGCTCTATCACTGCGACGGCGCACGCTCATTCCGTCCGCTCTGGATGCTCGAAGAGATGGGCTTGCCCTATGAGCTGAAAATGCTGCCGTTCCCGCCACGCGTGTTCGCAAAGGAATATCTTGCGATCAATCCGCTCGGCACCATTCCGTTCATGATCGACGGCGAGACCAAAATGACGGAATCCTCCGGCATCTGCTATTACCTCGGCACCAAATATGGTCCGACGCCGCTGGTGGTCGGGCAGGACGACCCCGCCTATGGCGCGTTCCTGAACTGGATGTATTTCAGCGACGCCACGCTGACCTTTCCGCAAACGCTGGTGCTGAGATACAGCCAGCTCGAACCGGAGGAGCGGCGGAACCCGCAGGTGGCCGGCGATTACGCGAAATGGTTTTTGGGCCGGCTGCGCGCTGTCGAGGCAGCCACCGCGAATGCCGAAACCTTGTGCGCCGGCCGGTTCACTGCGGCCGACATCGTCAACGGCTATGCATTGCGGCTGGCGGGCAATATTGGCCTGGCTAAGGATTTTGGCCCCAATGTCGCCGCCTATTGGGCCCGGTTGCAGGAACGTGACGGGTACCAGCGGGCGATTGCCGCGGAACGCAGGGCCGGCGTCGAGCAGAACGTGGCACCTCGGATCCGGGCCTGACGGAGCCCCCGTCATTCCGGGATGGTCCGAAGGACCAGACCTCAGATGCGCAATCGCGCATCGGGGAATCTCGAGATTCTCAGGGGCGCAAGGGCGCCCCATAGTTCGCTTCGCGCCCCGGAATGACAACTCTTCTATCGGTGACAGTCCCCAATTTTCCGCTATGGTTGACCCCATCGCAGCGGCCAAAGAGCCGCGCGAGGAGGACACACCATGGACGATGTCGGCCACAAATCCGGCCATCTGATGCTGATCACCCCGGAGCGCGTGTTCTATGCTGGCCTGCTCGGCCGCCCGCGCCAACGCTGTTCGGGCGCCTTCAACATCTATGTCTCGATCGAGGGCGGTCTCTGGCTCACCACCGCCGATGGCCGGGAAACCCATGGCGAAATGGTCGCCCTGTTGCCGAACATCAGGCACACCATCGCCAGCGATTATCGCTCGGTGCTCAGCGTCGTGATCGAGCCGGAGAGCGTTCGCCCCGGTGTGCTCGAAGACCTCGCACGGCGTCTCGCGGGACCCGAAGGCGCAGCGTTCACCAGCCGCATCCGCGCCGCCTATCGCGAACTGCGCGAGCATCACGCCGGCAATGAATATTCCAGCGCCGAATTCGATTGCCTGTGCCTTGGCGAGGCCCTGCCGCAGCGCATACTCGATCCGCGCGTGGTGCGCGCGATTCTGCAGATCGGAAAATTCTCCGGCGAGCCGGTGACGGCAGCGAGCTGCGCCGCGGAGGCGGGACTATCTCCGTCGCGCTTCCTGCATTTGTTCAAGGAAGAGACCGAAATATCATTCCGCTCCTTCCGCGCCTGGAAGCGCGCGCGGCATCTGCTGCACTTCGCCAACCAGGACATCAACCTTGCGCATCTCGCGCAGGATATCGGCTATCCCGACTCCACGCATTTCAGCCACTCGATCCGCCGCTTCTATGGCTTGAAGCCGCGCGCGATCTTTTCAGGTTCGCGCGATCTGGCGATCTATAGCCACCGCCATGCCGCCGCCGACAATAGCGGGTGGACGCAAGAAGCCGGCTGATGCCGGACGCATGATCGCGCCGGACATTTTCGCGATCCCTCGCGTCCCGCTTTCGAAGGTTGATCTATGGGCGACAAGGCCGTCATTACCTGTGCGCTGAACGGCGTGCTGACCGATCCGAAGCAGCACAATGTGCCGGTTACGCCGGAGCAGATGGCGCGGGAGGCCAGGGCCGCGTTCAACGCCGGCGCCAGCATCATGCATGTCCATCTGCGCCAGCAGGAGCCAAACAAGGGACATCTGCCGTCATGGGACGTCAACGTCTCCAAAGAGATCCAGCAGGCGATTCGCGAGGCCTGCCCCGGCGTCATCATCAACCACACCACGGGCACGTCGGGGCCCAAGTATCAGGGCGCGCTCGACTGCGTGCGCGAAACCAAACCCGAAATCGCCGCCTGCAATGCCGGCTCGCTGAATTATCTCAAGGTGAAGTCCGACAACACCTGGGCATGGCCGCCGATGATGTTCGATAACGCGGTCGAGAAGGTGCAGGACTATCTCGACGTGATGAACGAAGCGGGCACGATCCCCGAGTTCGAATGCTTCGACGTCGGCATCGTGCGCTGCGTCGGCATGTACAGGCAGACCGGGATGTATTCCGGCCCGCTCGAGTATAATTTTGTGATGGGCGTCGCCTCCGGCATGCCGGCTGATCAGGAATTGCTGCCGATCCTGTTGAAGCTGAAACTGCCGGAAGCGCATTGGCAGGTGACTGCGATCGGCCGCGCCGAAATCTGGCCGCTGCACCAGCGCTGCGCCGATCTCGGCGGGCATCTGCGCACCGGGCTCGAAGATACTTTCTATCTTGGCGACGGCACCAAAGTGACTTCGAACGGGCAGTTGATCGAGGCGATCGCTGCCTGCGCGCGGCGCGCGGGCCGCGAGATCGCGAGCCCCGCCGAAGCGCGGCAGATCTTTGGGACGAGGCATTGACCGTCTTGGCCGTCGTCATTGCGAGCGAAGCGAAGCAATCCATCGTGACGCACAAAAGGTATGGATTGCTTCGTCGCTTCGCTCCCTTGCACGAACGCTTCGCGTTTGTCGCAGGCTATGACGAGCGGGAGAGGTTATGGCAGTAATCGAATCAACCATCGTTCCCTCCAGCGCCGCCTTCAAGGCCAATCGCGACGGCATGCTGGCGCTGATCACACGCATGCGCGCCCTCGAAGATCGCACGCGCACCGCTTCCGCCGCGGCCAAGGACCGCTTCCACAAGCGCGGGCAGTTGCTGCCGCGCGAGCGCGTAGCGCTGGTGCTCGACCCCGGATCGCCCTTCATCGAACTGTCGACGCTCGCCGGCTACATGTTCGACGTGCCGGATGCGGACAAGAGCGTGCCCGGCGGCGGCGTGATCGCCGGCATTGGTTTTGTCTCAGGCATCCGCTGCATGGTGAGCGCCAATGATTCCGGCATCGATGCCGGCGCGCTGCAGCCGTACGGCCTCGACAAGACGCTGCGGGTACAGGAGCTGGCGCTGGAGAATAAGCTGCCTTACGTGCAGCTCGTCGAAAGCGCCGGCGCCAATCTGCTGCGCTACCGCGTCGAGGATTTTATCCGGGGCGGCAACATCTTTCGCAATCTGGCGCGGCTGTCGGCGGCGGGGTTGCCTGTCGTCACCGTGACGCATGGATCGTCGACGGCAGGCGGCGCTTATCAAACGGGGCTCTCGGATTACATCGTGATGGTGCGCGGCCGCACCCGCGCTTTCCTCGCCGGGCCGCCACTGTTGAAAGCCGCGACGGGCGAGATTGCGACAGAGGAAGAGCTCGGCGGCGCCGAGATGCACACGTCCATCTCCGGTCTCGGCGACTATCTGGCCGAGGACGATCGCGACGCGCTGCGCATCGCGCGCGACATCATGGCCAATCTGGAATGGGATCGGCCGAAGCCTGCGGAAGTTTCCTTCAAGCCGCCGCGCTACGATGCGGAGGAATTGCTCGGCATCATGCCGATGGATCACAAGCGTCCGGTCGATATGCGGCAGGCGATCGCACGATTTGTCGACGATTCCGACTTCACTGAGTTCGGCGCAAACTATGGTCCCGCCACCGTATGCGGCCACGCCCGCATCGAGGGGCAGGCGATCGGGATCATCACCAATAACGGCCCGCTCGATGTGCCCGGCGCCAACAAGGCGACGCATTTTATTCAAGCCTGCTGCCAGTCGCGTACGCCGATCCTCTATATGAACAACACGACGGGCTACATGGTCGGCAAGGCCTACGAAGAGGCCGGCATGATCAAGCACGGCTCCAAGATGATCCAGGCGGTGACGTCGGCCACCGTGCCGCAGATCACGATCTATTGCGGCGCCTCGTTCGGTGCCGGCAATTACGGCATGTGCGGGCGCGGCTTCCATCCGCGCTTCTGCTTTTCCTGGCCGAACGCCAAGACCGCCGTGATGGGCGGCGAGCAGGCGGCGGAAACCATGGCGATCGTGACTGAGGCCGCAGCGGCGCGGCGCGGCAGGCCGATCGAGAAGGAGAAGCTCGATGCCATGAAGGCGCAGATCACGGGCGTGTTCGATGGCCAGATGGACGTGTTCTCGACCAGCGCGCGGGTGCTTGACGACGGCGTGATCGATCCGCGCGATACCCGCAGCGTGCTAGCCGAGGTGCTGGCGATCTGCCGCGAGGCCGAGATCCGCTCACCACAGCGCATGCAATTCTCGGTCGCGCGGCCATGAGCGGAACTGAATTGAAGCGAACGCCGTTCTTCAAGATCCTGATCGCCAACCGCGGCGAGATCGCGCTGCGGATCATGCGCACTGCGCGCCGGCTCGGCTATGGCGTGGTTGCCGTCTATTCCGATGCCGACCGCGACGCGCTGCATGTCCGAGAGGCCGATCAGGCGGTGCGGATCGGGGAGGCGCAGCCGGCGCAATCCTATCTGCGGATCGATGCGATCATCGCCGCCGCGAAAACCAGCGGCGCAAGCGCGATTCATCCGGGCTACGGCTTCCTCGCCGAGAACGAGGATTTCGCGCAAGCCTGTCGCGATGCCGGACTGGTTTTCATCGGTCCGTCGCCGGAGGCGATCCGGGCGATGGGCAACAAGGCGGGCGCCAAGGACATCATGCAGAAGGCGGGCGTACCTATCGTGCCCGGCTATCAGGGCGCGGACCAGAGCGACGCGACGATGCTGGCGGAGGCCAGGAAGATCGGCGTCCCCGTCATGATCAAGGCGGTCGCCGGCGGTGGCGGGCGCGGCATGCGGCTGGTCACGGATGCGGCAGCATTTCCGGATGCGCTGCGCAACGCGAGGTCGGAGGCGCAGGGCGCGTTCGGCGATCCCGCCGTCATACTCGAACGCGCCATCGTAAATCCCCGGCATATCGAGATTCAGGTGTTCGGCGACCGCTACGGCAACGCCATTCATCTCGGCGAGCGCGATTGCTCGGTGCAACGCCGGCATCAGAAACTGATCGAGGAAGCGCCGTCGCCGAAGGTGACGCCGGAACTGCGGGCGCGGATGGGCGCGGTCGCCGTCGCTGCGGTCAAGTCGATTGGCTATGAGGGCGCCGGCACGCTGGAGTTCCTGCTCGATCCGGGCGGCGAGTTCTACTTCATGGAGATGAACACGCGGCTGCAGGTCGAGCATCCCGTCACCGAGGCCGTCACCGGGCTCGATCTCGTCGAACTGCAATTGCGTATTGCAGCCGGCGAGCCGCTCGGGCTCAGGCAGGAGGATGTCAAATTCTCCGGCCATGCCATCGAAGTGCGGTTGTGCTCGGAGGACGCCAATCACGATTTCATGCCGCAGTCCGGCACAATGGCGTTGTGGCAGATGCCGGATGGGGTGCGCGTCGAGCATGCGCTGCAATCCGGTTCCGAAATCCCGCCGTTCTACGATTCGATGATCGCCAAGATCATCAGTCATGGCGCCGACCGCAGCGAGGCGCGGGGCCGGTTGATCTGCGGTCTGGAGCAGACGGCCGCGTTCGGCGTCACCACCAATCAGGGATTTTTGATTTCCTGCTTGCGTCATCCGGGCTTTGCCAAGGGCGAAGCGACCACGGCCTTCATCGGCAACCATCGCGACGAACTGTTGGCGCCGCGCGCCAACGCCAACGCGGAGGCCGCGTTGGCGGCCTTGTTGCTCTACGTCACCAATCCCCATGCGCCACCCTGGCGCAGCGGGCGCAGTCTGGCAGCGACGTTTCCGCTGACGATGCGGATCGATCTCGGCCATGGCGCGCACGAGGTGGATATCGTGCGGGAGCGCGATGGCGGGTATGCCGCCGCCGTCGATGGCAGTGAGCTTCGTTTCGAGATTGACGAACTCGGCCGCGATGCGATCCGCTTCCGCACCGACGGCATGATGGAGTCGGCAAGATTCCTGCGCGATGGCGACTGCCTCTATGTTCTGCACCGCGGAGCGACGATTGCGGTCCGCGACCTGACGCTGGCAGCGCCGGCCTCGGCTGCGGCGGCCGGTGGCGATGGCAAGGTGCGCGCGGCGATGAACGGCCGCGTGGTCGCGGTGCTGGTCAAGCCTGGTGAACAGGTTGTGGCCGGCCAGCCGGTGATGACGCTGGAGGCGATGAAGATGGAGCATGTACACATGGCGGGCGTCGCCGGTACGGTGTCGTCCATCGATGTTGCCGAGGGCGAGCAGGTGACGACGGGCAGGATCGTCGTGGAAATTGCAGCGGCGTAGGTGCGTAGGGTGGGCAAAGCGTAAGCGTGCCCACCATTTCACGCACAGCAAGAATGGTGGGCACGTCGCTACGCTCCTTTGCCCACCCTACGAAACCTACTCCGGTCGCCCCGTTCCGTCGTTCAGCCAGCACGCTACCTCATGCCGTTCGCCAGCCGCCACCAGCGCCGGCCGCTCCACCTTGCAGCGGTCCATGGCATAGCGGCAGCGGGTGTGGAAGGCGCAGCCGGACGGCGGGTTGATGGGACTCGGGACGTCGCCGTCGACCATGGGCGCCAGTTTCTTCGCTTTGGGATCGGCGATCGGGACCGAGGCCAGCAGCGCCTGCGTATAGGGATGACGCGGGTTGGCAAACAATTCGCTCTTGTCCGCGATCTCGACGATGCGCCCGAGATACATCACGGCGACGCGGTGGCTGATATGGGCGACGACGGCGAGGTCGTGGGCGATGAACAGGTAGGAAAAATCATTCTTGCGCTGCAGGTCGATCAACAAATTGATCACCTGCGCCTGGATCGAGACGTCGAGCGCCGATACGGGCTCGTCGCACACGATCAGGCTTGGCCCAAGCGACAATGCCCGCGCAATGCAGATGCGCTGCCGCTGCCCGCCCGAGAACTGATGCGGATAGTTCTTCATCTGGTCGGAACGTAGCCCGACCTGCGCGAATAGTTCGGCGACGCGTTCCTGTTGCGCGCGGCCGGTCGCAAGGCCGTGCACGCTGAGCGGTTCGCCGACGATATCGCCCGCGGTCATGCGCGGATTGAGCGAAGCAAATGGATCCTGGAACACGATCTGCATCGAGCGCCGATGCGGCCGCATCTCGGCCTTGCTCAGGCCAGTAATGTCGGTGCCGTTCAATTTGATAGTGCCGCTGGACGGCTCCACCAGCCGCAGCACGCTGCGCGCGACCGTCGATTTGCCGCAGCCGGACTCGCCGACCAGTCCCAGCGTCTCGCCCTTGCCGACGGAGAAGCTGACGCCATCGACGGCGTGCACGGTGCCGACGCGACGTCGCAGCACGCCGCCGCGCACCGCGTAATGCTTGACGAGGTCGGTAACCTCCAGCAACGGGCGTTGATCGGTCATGGCGCGCCTACCAATTCTGTCGCGCGCCAGCACGCCGCAAAATGATCACCGTCGACTTCCTGTAGCGGCGGGTATTCTGCGCGACAGCGATCGACGGCGAGGCTGCAGCGCGGCGCAAAGGCGCAGCCCGGCGGCAGGTTGGTCAGCGACGGCACCATGCCGGGAATTTCGTTCAGTCGTGCGTCGGTCTTGGCGCCGAATGAAATCACCGCCGGCATCGAGGCCATAAGCCCGCGCGTATACGGGTGCTTCGGATTCTCGAACAGGTCTTCCACGGTCGCTTCCTCGACCTTCTTGCCGGCATACATCACGATGACGCGCTGCGCGGTCTGCGCCACCACGCCGAGATCGTGCGTGATCAGGATCAATCCAGTTCCGAGCGTCTTCTGCAGATCGACGATCAGCGCCAGGATCTGCGCCTGGATCGTCACGTCGAGCGCGGTGGTCGGCTCGTCCGCAATCAACAGCGCCGGCCGGCACGCCAAGGCCATCGCGATCATCGCGCGTTGCCGCATGCCGCCGGAAAGCTGATGCGGATATTCCAGCGCGCGGCGTTCCGGCTCGGGAATGCGGACGAGGCGCAGCATCTCGACCGCCTTGGCCCACGTCTCCCTGGAGGTCATTTCCCGGTGCAGGCGCAGCACTTCGGTGATCTGGTCGCCGATCCGCATCACGGGATTGAGCGAGGTCATCGGCTCCTGAAAAATCATCGAGATCCGGTTGCCGCGGATCTTGCGCATCTCGGCCTCGTCGAGGCCGAGCAGGTCGGTCCCTTCCAGCGTCACCGAGCCGCCGACCACCCGCCCGGGCGGGTCCGGCACCAGCCGCATCACCGACAGCGCAGTCACGCTCTTGCCGCAGCCGGATTCGCCGACGATCGCCAGCGTCTCGCCGCGGCGGACGCTGAACGAGACATCGTCGACCGCGCGGAACAGACCTGAGTTGGTGAAGAACACCGTCTGCAGGTTCTTCACATCGAGAACCATGTCGTCCTTCTGCGCCTCGGTCATCAGCCGCGCTGCCTCGGGTCGAGGATGTCGCGAAGCGCGTCGCCGAACAGATTGGTGCCGAACACCGCAAGGCTGATGGCTACTCCCGGGAAGATCACCAGCCACGGCGCGGTGCGGACATATTCCGCCGCCGATTCCGACAGCATGCGTCCCCAGGACGGATAGGGTTCGGGAATGCCGAGGCCGAGGAACGACAGCGAGGCTTCGGTGAGGATGGTGGAGCCGAGTTGCGCGGTCGCCAGCACGATCAGGGGCGCCAGCGTATTGGGCAGCACGTGGCGCAGCGCGATGCGGGTCTCGCTCATGCCGATCGATTTTGCGGCCTCGACGAACGGCAGTTCGCGCAGCGCCAGCGTATTGGCGCGAATGACGCGGGCGACCGTCGGGATCAGCGGGATCGCAATCGCGATGATGACGTTCGGCAATGACGGCCCGAGCGCCGCCGTCATCACCAGCGCCAGCACCAGCAAGGGCAGGGCCTGCAGAATGTCGGTGATGCGCTGGAATAGCAGGTCGACCCAGCCGGACAGATAGCCCGATGCAAGGCCGACGACGACGCCGATTGACGATCCCAGCGCGGTGGCGCCGATGCCGACCGCCAGCGAAATCCGCGCGCCGTGGACGATCCGGCTCCAGACGTCGCGGCCGAATGAATCGGTTCCCATCCAGTGCGCCGCGCTGGGCGAGGCCAGCCGTTGCGCGGAATCGACGCTGAGTGGATCGTAACGGCAGATCAGGTCGGCCGAGATCGCCATCCAGACGAACATCACCATGATGACAAGGCCGATCGTGCCGAGCAGATAGCGCTGCGCCAGAAACAGCAGACGGCGCCAGCCATGCGTCGAATGGGCGCCGGCCCGTCTTAACTCGCTGTCGAAATTGATCGTGGTCAAGCGGCTAGTCCCCATAGCGGATGCGCGGGTCGATCGCGGCGTAAAGCATGTCGACGGTGAAGTTTGCGACCACCACGACCACGGCGATCAGCATCACGAGATTCTGGACGATCGGGTAATCGCGCCAGCGCAGCGCCTCGACCAGGAAGCGGGCGACGCCGGGAATATTGAACACGGTTTCGGTGACGATCAGCCCGCCGATCAGGAACGCCGCCTCGATGCCGATCACGGTAATGACCGGTAGGATGGCGTTCTTCAGCGCGTGGCGATAATTGACCGACGCCTCGGAAGCGCCCTTGGCGCGCGCGGTGCGGATGTAGTCCTGCCGCAGGATTTCCAGCATCGAGGACCGCGTGATGCGCATGGTCAGCGCGGCGCTGCGAAAGCCGACCGCCATTGCGGGGACGGCATAGATCGCGAAGGCCTCGGTCCAGGTCTTTGGATTCGGATTGTAGATCGGCATGCTGCCGAACAGCGAGACCGAGGCCATCAGGATCAACAGCCCGAGCCAGAAGGAAGGCAGCGACAGGCCGCTCAGGCTGACGACGCGCAAGGTATAGTCGAGCCGCGAACCCTGATGGACTGCGCTGAGAACCCCTAGGGGAATGCCGATGGAAGCGGAGAACAGCAGCGCCAGCGCCGCCAGCCGCGCGGTGATCGGAATGCGCGGCAGGATCTCCTGCAGCGCCGGCTTTTCCGACACGTAGGAATAGCCGAGATCGCCGTGCAGCAGCCCGCCGATCCAGTTCAGATATTGCTGGTAGATCGGCAGGTTGAGGCCAAGCTCCTTTTCCAAATTGGCCTTGTCGGTGGGATCGACGAAGCCGGCGGCGTCGAACAGGATGTCGACGATGTTGCCGGGGACGACGCGCAGCAGCACGAAGATGATGATCGAGATCCCGACCAGGGTCACGAGCATCAATGCGAGGCGTCGCACGATATAAGCAAACACCTGGCGGTTTCTCCCTGGCAGGCTGGCGGAACTGATTCCGCGGCTGGACTTACTTGTCCATCCAGACGTCTTCGTAACGATAGCCGTTATAGGAGCTGTTCACCATGATGGTGATGCCCTTGACGTAAGGCTGCCAGCAGGAGCCGTTCCGGCTATGGTATATGATCGGCCTCGCCACATCTTCCTGAAGCTTCTTGTCGATCTCCCAGACCAGCTTCTTGCGCTTGGCAACATCCTTCTCGACCGACTGCTGATCGAACAGTTTTTCGATCTCCTTGTTGCAGTAGTTGGTGTAGTTGCGCTCCGACCCGCAGGAATAGTTCTCGTAGAACGACTGGTCGGGATCGTCGACGGCGTTGCCGGTGAGGTTGAGGCCGAGCGCGTAGTCCTTGCGCGCGACCTTCGGGAACCATTGCGCGGTGTCGACGACGTCGAGTTCGCCATCGATGTAGATGCTCTTGATCTGGTCGATCAGGATCACGGCGGGATCGCGGTAAATCGGAATGTTGCGCGTGGCGACCTTGACGGCGAGGCGCTTGTCCGGGCCGTAGCCCGCCTTCTGCATCAATTTACGCGCCTCTTCCCGGTTGGCGTTGATGTCGGGGCCGTAGCCCGGGATCGATTCCAGCATTTCCTTCGGCATCGCCCACAATCCGCCCGGCGCAGGCAGCATGGTGCCGCCGATATCGGCCTGCCCCTCGAACAGGATCTGCACGAACGCCTTGCGATCCAGCGCCAGCGCTAGCGCCCGGCGAATGTCCGGATTGTCAAACGGAGGGGAGGACGAGTTGACGATGATGTTGGTCGAAACATTGATCGGCTCGACCACGCAAACCGCGTTCGGCGCCTGCGACTTGACCTCCTTGAGCAGCGGGATCGACACTTCGGTCGGGAACGTCATGTCGAATTTTCCGGAGACAAATCCGAGAATTGCCGTCGAGCGGTTGGTAATGATGGTGAATTCGATGCCGTCGAGATGCGGCAGGCCCTTCTTGAAGTAATCAGGGTTCTTCGTGAGCTTGATCGACTCGTTGGCCTTGAACTCGACGAATTTGAACGGGCCGGTGCCGATCGGCTTGGTGCGCATGTCGGCCGGAGAGACGTGGCAGGGGTAAACCGGCGTGTAGCCCGAGGCGAGCAGCGACAGCAACGCCGGCTGCGGCCGCTTCAATTCGAAGGACGCTTCGAAATCGCCGTTGACGGTCACGTCACTGACCTGATCATACCAGGACTTTCGCGGGTTCTGGCGGAACTTCTGCTGCGATTTGCCCATCACCATGTCGAAGGTGCATTTGACGTCGGCCGACGTGAACGGCTTGCCGTCATGCCATTTGACGCCCTGCTTCAGCTTGAAGGTCAGTTTCTTGCTGTCGCTGCTCCAGGCCCAGCTCTCCGCGAGATCGGGGACAATCGAATCCACGCTGTTCTGCGCCACGTCCTGCTTGAAGACGACGAGGTTGTTGAAAACCGGCATGAAGGGAATGTTGATCGAATAGGTCGCGCCTTCGTGGATCGAGGCGCTGCCCGGGCTGTCGCGGTGATAGACCCTGAGGATGCCGCCCTGTTTCGGCTCGCCGGCCGATGCAACGTCAAAAGCCGGCAGCGATAACAATGCCGCGACAACAAGCGCTTGCACGCTCCGCATGATCCCCTCCACATTTTTCGGTCTCAGCCGGCCGATTGGTATCGAGGATACCATGGCGCGGCGTTGGAGCAACCTGCCAAGCCAATGCGAGGATCGGCAATTCGGACTAATCGAAATCCGCGTGGCGGAACGCGCGCGCTGCTTGGCCCATTTGCTGCGAATCGGCAGGTTCGTTGCAGCGCAGCCGCTGCGTCGGCGCTCGCGCCGTAATGTCTCGCCTGATGATGCACTGCACCACCACGCCTCATGTTTGCGTTCGATTTGCGTGCCGGCCTCATACGATCCGCGAGGTCTTGTTGCCCCAGTAACGATCGCGCAACAGGCGTTTGTAGAGTTTTCCGGTCGGAAGCCGCGGCAATTCCGCTTCGAAATCGATCGAGCGCGGCACTTTCTGGCGGGACAGGGACCCGCTGCAGAAGGCGATCAGCTCGTCGGCCAGCTCCTGCCCCGGCGAAACGCCCGGCATCGGCTGCACCACCGCTTTCACCTCTTCGCCGAGATCCGGATTGGGCACGCCGAACACCGCCGCGTCCGCGATCTTGGGATGGGTGATCAGGAGGTTCTCGCATTCCTGCGGATAGATGTTGACGCCGCCGGAGATGATCATGAAGGTCGCGCGATCGGTCAGATAGAGATAGCCGTCTTCGTCGACATAGCCGACGTCGCCGACCGTGCTCATGCTGCCGTCGGCCGAGCGGGCCTCCCGGGTCTTGCCCGGATCGTTGAAATACTCGAACGGCGTGGCGGTCTTGAACCACACCGTGCCCGCTGTGCCGACCGGGCAGGGCTGCATGTTCTCGTCGAGAATATGCAGATCGCCGAGCAGCACCCGGCCCACGGTGCCGCGGTGGGCCAGCCATTCCTCGCTATTGCAGGAGGTGAAGCCGAGCCCTTCGGTGGCGCCGTAATATTCATGGATGATCGGTCCCCACCATTTGATGATGTCGTCCTTCACCGCCGCGGGGCAGGGCGCGGCGGCGTGGATCGCGATTTCGAGGGATGACAAATCATGGCGGGCGCGCACCTCTTGCGGCAGTTTCAGCATGCGCGAGAACATCGTCGGCACAAGCTGGGTATGCGTGACGCTCCATTTCGGAATCAGTGCGAGATATTGTTCGGGATCGAACCGTTCCATGATGATGGCGGTGCCGCCCATCTTGATCGTGAGGTTGACGGCCGCCTGCGGCGCCGAGTGGTAGAGCGGCGCCGGCGACAAATAGATCATGTCCTCGCGGTACTGCCAGATCTTCACCAGGAAATCGAACAGCGGCAATTGCTGGTCGGCCGGCAGTTCCGGCAACGGGCGCAAAATCCCCTTCGGCCGGCCGGTGGTGCCGGAGGAATAGAGCATCGCGGTGCCGACGCATTCATCTGATATCGGCGTGTGCGGCAAGTCAGCCGTTACTTCTTGCAGGCCAACGATGCGGTCGCTTTCGCCGTCACCATCGGCGACGATGCAAAGCTCTACCTGCGGGCATTCCTTCAGCGCCTCACGCGCGACATCGAGTTTTTCCCTGGATGTGATGAGGATGCGCGACTGGCTGTTGGTCAGGATATAGGCGAGCTCGCTCGCGGTGAGGTAAGAGTTCACGCAGGTGTAATAGAGGCCCGAGCGTTCGCCGGCGCCGCAGGATTCCAGATAGCGGCTGTTGTTCTCCATGAAGATCGAATAGTGATCGAGCCGCTTCAGGCCGCGGTTGCGAAGCAGATGCGCCAGCCGGTTGGAGCGCGCCTCCAGCTCGCGATAGGTAACGGTCTCGCCGGTATCAGCCATGATGAAGGCGGGCTGTAGCGGACGAAGATGAACGTGCTTGCCGGTGTACATTGTCGTTCTGGTCTCCCTAGGCGGCCAACTCGAGAATTTCGCGAACCTGTGCCGGCCCCTCGATCTTGCGCGGATTGCGCGGCACCCAGGGCGTTGCCATCGCCTGTTGTGCGATACGGTCGAAATGCTCAGGTCCAACTTTGACCTCGCGCAGGCTGCGCGGCATGCCGAGGTTACGAATGAAGGCGTCGAGCACGTCGCCGGCGTCCTCGTTCGGGTGTCCCATCGCGGCTGCGACCTGCGCCTGCCGGTCGGCGTTGACAGATTTGTTCCAGCGCATCACCGACGGCAGCATGACGCAGGAGGTGTAACCGTGCGGCACGCCGAATTCCGCGCCGAGCACGTAGCCGATGCCGTGGCTGGCGCCCATCGGCACGCCCGAGGCCAGCGGTCCGGTCGAAAGCCAGGTGCCGATCTGGCAATCCATCCTCGCGTCGAGGTCTTTGGCGTCGGCCTTCACCCGCGGCAGCGCCTGCGCCAGCATCGACAGCCCCATCAGCGCCTGGGCGTCGCCGTAAGGATGCGCCTCGCGCGCGCAGATGCCCTCGACGCAATGATCGACGGCGCGGATGCCGGTCGAGAGCCACAGCCATTCCGGGGTGTGCTGGCTAAGCCAGGGATCGAGAATCACCGCGCGCGGCATCAGCAGTGGATGGCGCAGGCCTTCCTTGACCTTGGTGTTCTCGTTGGTGACTCCAGCCGCGGCTGAGAACTCGCCGCCGGCAATCGTCGTCGGTACGCTGATCTGGCGCACCGTCGGGGCGGTGAGCTGCGGCGAGGCGCCGCGACCGGCCCTGATCCTGTCGATGTCGTCAGGATGGCGGATATCGTTGGCGAGGCAAAGCTGCACCGCCTTGGCGCCGTCGGTAATCGAGCCGCCGCCGATGGTAACGATGAGATCGGCATTCGCGGCGCGAGCCTGTTCGCTGGCGGCAATGACGGCCGCGCGCGGCGTGTGCGGCGGCATGGCATCGAAGGTGCCTGCGCAGCGCGGCCCCAGCCCGCGGCGAATGTTCTCGATTTCATCGGTTTCGCGGTTCAGCGTGCCGCTGACCATCAGGAAGGCGCGTGTGGAGCCGAGCCGGATCAACTGCTCGACGAGCGCCTCGGATGCCGGCCGTCCGAACACGACCTCATCCATCGCGCCGAATACGACACGCCCTTTGTGCACGCTTGTCCTCCCCGGACATTTTTGTTTGGCCCTTGTTGCGAGCCTTGGCGGCAAGGTTAGCGGAGGAAATTGGCGGCGTCATGCCCGAAGATGATGCGGCCCGGATGGAGCGAAGCGAAATCCGGGATGGAGTTGGGGTGATCCCGGATATCGCGGAGCCTATCATCACTGTGCGCGCCCCGCGACGAGCGCAATTGCGCTCGCACAGTGATGACAGGCTCCGCGATGTCCGGAAACGGTGTTAGAGCAACCCCGGATTTCGCTTCGCTCCATCTACGAAGCTGGTTTGCCCGTCGGCTATTTCGATGCAACTTGCCGCGGTCATTCCGGGGCCGACGTAACGCCTTCGCGTCACGTTTTCGTCATCGGCCAGCGGTTAGCTGAGCGCTCGCCGCAACGGTTCCGCCGTCATCGCAGTGCAAAAAACATGAGATCCGCATAGAGCGGCGCGTTGGCTACGCGGATGCATAACGATTGTGCTTGATCCCGCCGGGTTCTTGACGAGACTGGGAACCGATCACATCTGTGGCCTCCGCCATAAGTTCCACGGCGGCTTTCATCCATCAGGGATGTCGAGAGGGGAGATGGGGTTTGACTGCAACTGAGCAATTGAAACGTCCGGTTTTGCCGGCGGGGGTCGACATTCGCTCACCTCGTAGCCTCAAATGGTTGACCCCGCTGCTGGCGCTGGCGCTGTCGGCCTGCGGCGACAAGCCGGCGCAACAGGCGGCCCCCGCGGCGCCTGCCGTCACGGTCGCGCAGCCGGTGAAGCGCACCGTCACGGATTGGGATGAGTTCACCGGGCGGTTCGAGGCAATTCAGGAAGTCCAGGTTCGCGCCCGCGTCGGCGGTTTCGTCACCAGCGTCGAATTCCGAGACGGCTCCATCGTGCGCGCGGGCGATCTGCTTTATGTGATTGACGCCCGTCCGTTCGAGGCGGTCGCCGAGCAGGCCGATGGCCAGTTGGCGGACGCACGTGCGAGGGCCGAACTTGCCAGGCGTGAGCTCGACCGCGCGCTGACGCTGAACCAGACGCAAGCCGTGTCCGATTCGATCGTCGACCAGCGCCGGCAGACCCTGCAGGCGGCGCGCGCCGCGGAAATGCAGGCCGAAGGCGCGCTCAAGGCCGCCAAGCTCAATATCGAGTTCAGCCATGTGATGGCGCCCATCACCGGCCGGGTGAGCCGTCATCTGGTCACGCCGGGCAATCTCGTGCAGGGCAGCGAGGGCGGCGCGACGCTGCTCACCTCGATCGTCTCGCTCGATCCGATCTACATCTATTTCGACGTCGACGAGGCGACCTACCTGCGAAACAGCCGGCTCTGGTTCGAAGGCAAGCGCCCGAGTTCGCGCGATACGCCGAACCCGGTCGAGGTGACGCTGACCGGCGGGACCAAGCCCTCGCATGAGGGCAAGATGGATTTCCTCGACAACCGCCTGGATGTCTCGACCGGGACGCTGCGCAGCCGCGCCGTCATCCAGAACAAGGATCTCTCGATCCTGCCCGGCCAGTTCGGCCGGGTTCGGATCATCGGCAGCGCGCCCTATGAGGCGCTGCTGCTGCCGGACACGGCTGTCGCGACCGACCAGTCGCGGAAGATCGTTTTCGTCGTCAAGGACGACAATACGGTCGAGGCAAAGCCGGTGACGCTTGGGCCGCTCGATGAAGGCCTGCGCGTGATCCGTGAGGGCCTGAAGCCGGAAGACCGCGTCATAATCGACGGTCTGCAACGGGCGCGGGTGGGGGCAAAGGTCACCCCGCGGCCCGGCGACATCAAGCCGGCCGGTGCCAAGACATGAATCTCGGCCGGCTCTCCATCAACCAGCCCATTTTGGCGATGGTGCTGTCGATCGTGCTGCTGATCGTCGGCGCGATCGCCTATACGACGCTGCCGGTTTCGGAATATCCGCAAGTGGTGCCGCCGACGGTGACGATCACCACACAATATCCCGGCGCCTCCGCGCAGACCGTCTCCGATACGGTCGCCGCTCCGATCGAGCAGGAGATCAACGGCGTCGAGGACATGCTGTATCTCTACAGCCAGGCCACCTCGAACGGACAGTTGACGATCACGGTCACGTTCAAGCTCGGCACTGATTTGGACAAGGCGCAGGTGCTGGTGCAGAACCGCGTCGCGATCGCGCAGCCGCGGCTGCCCGAAGAGGTGCAGCGCAACGGCGTCGTCACCCGCAAGAACAGCCCCGACATATTGATGGTCGTGTTCATGCTGTCGCCGGACGACACGTTCGACCAGCTCTATATCTCGAACTACGCGCTGTTGCAGGTCCGTGACCAGTTGCTCCGGCTCGACGGCGTCGGCGACATCCAGATTTTCGGCGCGCGCGACTATTCGATGCGGCTGTGGCTCGATCCGGACAAGATCTCCACGCTGGGCCTGACCGCCGGCGAGGTGGTGGCGGCGATCCGCTCGCAAAACGTGCAGATCGCGGGCGGGCAGATCGCGGAACCCCCGATTGCCGACCGCGCCTTCTCGCCGAATCTCACCTTTACCGGCCGCCTGAAGGACCCGAAACAGTTCGAGGAGATCGTGGTCAAGGCCGGCGCCGACGGGCGCACGGTCAAGCTGCGCGACGTCGCGCGGATCGAACTCGGCGCGCTGGCCTATTCGACCAACAGCTTCCTGCTGCGGAAATCCGCCGTCGCCATGCTGGTGACCCAGCGGCCCGGCTCCAATGCGCTCGCGACCGCCAAGGGCATTTCGAACACCATGGAGCGGCTGAAGGCGAGCTTCCCGAAAGGGCTCGACTACAATATCGGCTACAATCCGACCGAATTCATCGCACAGTCCGTCAGCGAGCTGATCAAGACGATCTACGAGGCGATGGCGCTGGTCGTGATCGTGGTGCTGGTGTTCTTGCAGGGCTGGCGGCCCGCCATCATTCCGATCATCGCGATCCCGGTGTCGCTGGTCGGCACCTTTGCCGTGATGGCAGCATTGGGATTCTCGATCAACAATCTCACGCTGTTCGGCCTCGTGCTCGCGGTGGGCATCGTGGTCGACGATGCGATCGTGGTGGTCGAAAACGTCGAACGCCATCTCGAGCACGGCATGAACCGGCGTGACGCCGCGCTTCGCACCATGCAGGAGGTCGGCAGCGCACTGGTTTCGATTGCGCTGGTGTTGTGCGCGGTGTTCGTCCCGACGGCGTTCCTTGGCGGCATCTCCGGGCAGTTCTTCCAGCAGTTTGCCGTCACTATTGCGGTCGCGACCGCAATTTCCTGCTTCTGCTCGCTGACGCTGTCGCCGGCGCTGGCCTCGCTGATCCTGCAGCCGCACGAGGACAAGAGGCCGCCGGCACGCTGGAATTTCATCGCCCGCGGCTGGGGTGCTTTTACCGGCGTCTTCAATCGCGGCTTCGATCGGTTGGCACACGGCTATGCCAGCGCGGCCGATTTCGTGATCCGGCATTCGGTGGTGATGTTGCTGGTGTACGTGGCGCTGATCGGCGGCGCCGGATGGCTGTTGATGACAACGCCGCAAGGTTTCATCCCGGCGCAGGATCGCGGTTATGTCATTGTCTCCGTGCAATTGCCGGGCGCGGCGTCGCTGGCGCGCACCACCGAAGTGGTCCGCGAGATCGAGCGCATTGCGCTGGATACGCCCGGTATCGTTCGTGTAGCTGCCTTCGCCGGCTTCTCGGGTGCAACCCGAACGCAGGCAAGCAATGCCGCCGCGCTATTTCCCGTATTCGAAGATCCGGAAGAGCGCCACAAGAAGGGACTTTCCGCAGGCGCGATCGCCAACAATCTGCGCAGCCGGCTGGCGAGCATCCAAGGTGCCTTCATCATCGTCATCCCGCCGCCCGCGGTACCCGGCATCGGCACCGGCGGCGGCTTCACCATGCGGATTCAGGACCGCCAGGGCCGCGGCTCCGAGATGCTTGCCGCGGCGACGGGTGAACTGGTCGGTGCGGCGAGCAAGGTGCCGGGCCTGACACAGGTGTTCTCCACTTTTGCGGCCAACACGCCGCAACTGTTCGTCGACATCGACCGCGTCAAGGCTCAGAAGCTCGGCGTGCCGATTGCGAACATCAACGATACGATCCAGACCTATTTCGGCTCGTCCTATGTCAACGATTTCAATCTGTTCGGCCGCACCTACCGCGTCACGGCGCAGGCCGATCTGCCGTTCCGGAAGGAGACATCCGATCTCGCACGCCTGCGCACCCGCAACGCCGCCGGCGACATGGTGATGCTCGGCAGCGTCGTGAGTTTCAGCGACATCTCCGGCCCCGACCGCGTCGCGCGCTACAATCTCTACCCCGCGTCCGAGCTGCAGGGCGAGACGCTGCCAGGCACGAGTTCGGCGACCGCGATCGACATCATGAAGAAGTTGACCGAGGAGACGCTGCCGAGCGGCTTCTCGTTCGAATGGACCGACCTGTCCTATCAGCAGGTCACCGGCGGCAACACCGGCCTTTACGTGTTTCCGATCTGCGTGCTGTTCGTGTATCTCGTGCTGGCAGCACAATACGGCTCGTGGAGCCTGCCAATCGCGGTCATCCTGATCGTGCCGATGTGTCTGCTCGCCGCCACCATCGGCGTGCGGATCATGGGGCAGGACGTCAATATCCTGACCCAGATCGGTTTCGTGGTGCTGGTAGGGTTGGCGGCCAAGAACGCCATTCTCATCGTCGAGTTCGCGCGCGATATCGAGCTCGAAGGCAAGCCGCGGCTGGAGGCCGTGATCGAAGCCTGCCGGCTGCGGTTGCGGCCGATCCTGATGACGTCGTTCGCCTTCATCCTCGGCGTGCTCCCGCTGGTGATCTCCTCGGGCTCCGGCTCGGAGATGCGTCAGGCGGTGGGGGTCGCCGTGTTCTTCGGCATGCTCGGCGTTACGCTGTTCGGCCTGATCTTCACGCCGATCTTTTACGTCATCGTGCGGAATCTCGCGGACGGGAAGGGCAAGAAGCCGGCGGCGGCGTGAGTGGCGGATCCGTTCATTACCGTCGTCATTCCCCGGTGGGCAATTGCGCACCAGGAATGACGGATGAGGCGTGGCGCGCGCCTTGCCTTCAAGGGTTCCCCATACTTTTGGCTGATCCGAAATGGATGGGCAGTCGTGGGGTTATTGAATAGTGTTGCCGGGTTCCTCTGGCAAAAAATTCCGGGAGAAAAAAATGAAGTCGGGATTGTTAGCCGCCGTTGCGGTGGGTGGTGTTTTGCTCGCCGCGCCCGCATCGGCGCAGGGCGTCAAGATCGGTATTCTGAACGATCAGTCCGGGGTCTACGCCGATTACGGCGGCAAGTGGTCGTTCGAGGCCGCCAAGATGGCGATCGAGGATTTCGGCGGCGAGGTGCTGGGCCACAAGATCGAGATCGTTTCCGCCGATCACCAGAACAAGCCGGATCTCGGCACGGCCATCGCGCGGCGCTGGTATGAGGTCGAAGGCGTCGACATGATCACCGAACTGACGACTTCCTCGGTCGCGCTTGCGATCCACGATCTCTCCAGGCAGATGAAGAAGATCGACATCGTCGTGGGTGCGGCGACCTCGCGCCTCACCGGCGATGCCTGCCAGCCCTATGGATTCCACTGGGCCTACGACACGCACGCGCTGGCCTACGGCACCGGCGGCGCGCTGGTGGAGTCCGGCGGCGACAGCTGGTTCTTCATGACCGCGGACTACGCTTTCGGCCACGCGTTGGAAAAAGACACCGGCGATTTCGTCAGGGCCAAGGGCGGCAAGGTGCTGGGCGCGGTCCGCATTCCCCTGAACTCGTCGGACTTCTCGTCGTTCCTGCTGCAGGCGCAGAGCTCGAAAGCCAAGATCATCGGTCTCGCAAATGCCGGTCTCGACACCACCAACTCGATCAAGCAGGCGGCGGAATTCGGCATCGTCAAGAGCGGCCAGAAGCTTGCCGGCCTGCTGCTGACGCTGGCCGAAGTCCATGGCCTCGGGCTTGAGGCCGCCCAAGGCCTGGTGCTGACGGAAGGCTATTACTGGGACCGCGACGCCAAGAGCCGCAACCTCGCCGAACGTTTCTTCAAGCGTACCGGCCGCATGCCGAACATGATCCAGGCCGGCACCTATTCGGCGACGCTGCAATATCTGAAGGCGGTCAAGGCGGCAGGCACCAAGGACACCGAGGCGGTGGCGAAGAAGCTGAAGGAGCTTCCGGTGGACGACGACTTCGCGCAAGGCGGCAAGGTGCTGGAAAACGGCCGCATGGTGCACGACCTCTATCTGTTCGAGGTCAAGAAGCCGACGGAGTCGAAGAAGCCGTGGGATTACTACAAGCAGCTTGCCGTGGTGCCTGGAGACAAGGCGTTCCCGGCGGCGAAGGATTCCGGCTGCCCGCTGGTGAAGTAGGTCTTTTCGTCGTCCCTGCGAACGCACTAGGGTTTCTACACGTCTGGCGCGACAGATTGACTCGGTGGGTCATGATGTTATCCCGCGTTTGCGGTTTGTATGATTCTGTTTCTGACGCTTTGATTCGAAGGAGCGTCGGAGATGGAGCACGAGCCGGATTTGTCACTGGGTGAGTTTGGCGACGTTCGCCTCGATAAAAGGGGGCGGCGTTTGTGCAGGCTATGCTTTGCACGCGCAGTGTCTGCTTGCGCCGGATGGCGCAGGGTGACTGGGCCGCGTACATGGCGTACTGGCGGTTCGTGAACAATCCGCAAGTCACGACCGATCGACTGATTGAAGGCTGGAGCAGGCAGACGGCGACCGTGGTCGGCGGGCGTCATGTGCTGGCGATCCAGGACACCAGCGAGGTCAAGTTTCAGACGCGGCAGGGATGTCGGCGTGGACTGGGCAAAGTCGGCAAAGGCAATGCCCGCGGCGTGTTGCTGCATGCCATGATAGCGGTCGATGCCGACAGCGGGGCCTGTCTCGGTCTCACCGGCGGCAAGGTGTGGACGCGCAGGGGCAAAGTTAAGACCCCTCACGACGAGCGGGAGTTGGCCAACAAGGAGTCGGCGCGCTGGGTTACGACGGCTGAGCAGGGCTGCGAGGTTCTGGCTGCGGCGCGCATGATCACCGTCATCAATGACCGTGAAGGGGAGTTCTTTGCGCACTGGGCGCTGACGCCCGGCGACAACGTCCACCTGCTGACGCGGGCTATGCATGATCATGCGCTGGCCGACGGCGGAACCCTTTATCAAGCGGTGGAGCGAGTTCGCTTCTGCGACAAGGCGGTGATCGATCTGCCGCAGCGGATGGATCGCCACGGTCGCCAAGCCCATCTCTCGCTGCGCTTTGGAACCGTCGTGCTTAAGCGGCCGGCGCGACCCGGCGTGAAGGAACTGCCTGAAGGCGTCAAAGTCAGCTTCGTGGAAGTCGTCGAGTTGCACCCCCCGAAGGGGGCTGAGCCCGTTCATTGGCTGCTCTTGACCACTCATTCGATCGCCAATGCGGCCGATGCTTGGCGGATCGTCTCCTGGTACAAGCAGCGCTGGATCATCGAACAGCTCTTTCGCTCGTTGAAGAACCAGGGCTTGCGAATCGAGGACAGTCAGCTCGAAAGCGCCGAGGCCCTGATCAAGCTCGTGACGATCGCTACTAAAGCGGCATGTATCGTCATTCAACTCGTTCAGGCCCGCAATGGTGGCGAACAATTGTCGGTCAAATGCGCCTTCACCCCCGAAGAAATCGAAGCACTTGCCGCCATCAACAAAACCATGAAAGGCAGGACCGAGCTTCAGAAGAACCCGCATCGCCCCCACACGCTTCAGTGGGCGGCATGGATCATCGCCAAGCTCGGCGGATGGACCGGCTACGCCTCGCATCGGCCACCCGGACCAATCACATTTCACAACGGAATGGCTCGCTTCCAAATCATCGTCGCTGCCAGAGCCATCGAAAATGTGTAGAAACGCTAGTGCGAACGCAGGGACCCATAACCACAGGCGCTCGTTGTTAAGGCGAGCGTCTGATATTCTGCCTTATCGATATGCCGCGGCGTATGGGTCCCTGCGTTCGCAGGGACGACGTGGGGATGGAGTTCGCCTCAATCCTCACGCCTGCACCAGCCGCCATACGATCGCGCCGAACGCGCCGACCCACAGCGCGATCGTCGCCAGCGCCTGGATCGCAAAACCCAGGCTGCGGTCCTTGACCGCCCTGGCGTAGCCGAGCACGTAGAGAATCCGGCCGATCGCCCAGACCAGCCCGATGGCGGCCGCGATGCCATCGCCGATATAGATTGCGAACAGCCACAGCGACGGCAGGAAGATCGGCAGCCATTCCAGCGTGTTCATCTGCGCGCGAAACACGCGCTCGAAATCCGGATTGTCCGAAATGGCCGGCAGCTTGACGCCGAACTTGCCGCGCGCCCGCGACACCAGGATGGACGAGTAGAAGTAGACCAGGACCGCCAGCAACGTGACGAGCGCGGTGAAATGATACATCGCTGAAATTCCCCTGTTTCGTGCGAGCGCTTAATAGCCCGTCATTTCCAGATAGCCCACCCCGGAATGGCTGCCGGCAAAGCGGATCGGGCCTTCCCAATAGGGAAAGCTGGTGCCCATCCAGCTTCTCGGATTGAGCGGCGTACATTCAATCGACAGCGCCTTCCTTGGAATGGCGATACGCCATGTCGTCGGAATCTTCCGTTTCCCGATCTCGGTGAAGCTCAGTGGTGTCATCATGATATCGGCGGAGGCGAGTTGTTCGGCCGTGCCGTCGGGCGCGATCCATTTGCCGGAGCCATAATGCTGGCCGTCGATCTGGCGCATCCGGTACAGCATCAGCTTATCGCCGGAATTGAAATGCAGCGAGAGCCAGTCCCATCCGCTTTGATCGGAGGCCAGCGGCTGGCTGCTCCACTCACGATCGAGCCAGGCCATCCCGGTGACGTCGACGGGCTTGTCGTCGATGGTGAGAATGCCCTTCGCCGTATAATGCGGCTGGCTGTAGTAATACGAAGCTTGTTCGCGCAGCGATTTGCGGCTGTAGCCGCCGTCGCCCTGCAGCACCAGCGGCCGCTCCGCATCGAGGCGCAGCGCGTAACTGAAATCGGCGCCCGATGCTTTCAGCACAAGTGGTGCGATATTGTCGTCGTTGACAGGATCGAGCCCGCGCATCTCCCAGGCATCGATCCAGGCGTGAAACGGCTTGGCGTCGACGCCGGCCTGGCCGACCCCGCCGCGCGCGAACGTCTGAGCGAAGCGATGGGTATCGGCGCGGGTGACGGCGGCATGGCCCATCCAGATTTGCTGGTTGGCCCAGCCCTCCTGCGGGCCGCCGGCAGCGATTGCCTGGCGAAACAACGTCCATTGCGCGCCATAGGCCGTGCCATTCGCGTCGGCGAGATTGGCCGTCACATACCACCACTCGATGCGAAATTCCGTATGTGGCCCGTGGTCGGCGGGAAATGCGAACGTCCTGCCGGGGACGACCGACGCAAATCCCTCCGCGCTTTCACCAAGTCCAGCGAAGCCCTGCGCGAGCGCCTTGCCGCCCAATCCTGCGAGCAGCGTGCCACCGATGAAGCCGCGGCGGGTGATCGGGACGCTACCGTTCATTGGCGAATATCCTGATCAGGCTCGTCGGCTGCATGCGCGCCAGCCTGATGACGGGAAGCGCCGCAGCGGCCAGCGCTGCCGCCATCGCCACGCCTGTCAGCCACAGCAGTTGCAGCGGAAAGACATGGAACGGCAACCGCCAGCCGAACGCCTTGACGTTGACGACCGCAAGCAGGCACCACGCGACCAGGAGACCGAGCGGAAGCGCGAAGATGGTGGTGATCAGCGCCACCGACATCGTCTTGAGAAGCTCGATCGCCGCGAGGCGCCGCCGCGTAATGCCGATCGCCCATAGCGGCGCCAGTTGTGGCAGGCGGGAATTGGCAAGCGTCAGCAGGCTCGTCAACAGCGCGACGCCGGCTACCCCAAGCGTGAAGGCGTTCAGCGCGGCGGTCACCGCAAAGGTGCGGTTGAAGATCCGCGTCGATTCCGCCTTCATCGTCGCCTGATCGGCGACATTGCGGTCGTCGAGCGCGAATTTTTCCTGCAGTGCCGATATCAATGCCGGGATATTTGGTGAGGCGACCCGCAATCCCATGCGCGTCAGCGGGATTTCAGGAAAGCGCCGCGTCAACGCGGCGTAGTTCACCGCGATCTGGCCCTTGGGGTTGCCATAATCAGCATAGATGCCGACCACGTCGAGTGCCCAGCTTCCGCCTGACGCGGGCACCTCGATGCGGTCGCCGACCGAAAGGTGCAGGCGCCGCGCCAGTTGTTCGCTGACGAGGGCCGCATTGCCGGGACGAAGCTTGATCCAGGCATTGTCGGCCGATTGCAGCAGCGGCCAGTTGTCGCGATAGGTGGCGTGATCGGGCAGGCCCAGTACCTCGATCGGCGCGCCCGCCAATTGCGTGTCGGCGCGGGCGCCGGGCAGAATCGCCTCGACCTCGGGGCGCTCGCGCAGCCACGCCTTGATCTCGGCTGCCTGGGCGTCGTTGGCGGCGTTGACATAGACATCCGCCGCCAGCCGCCCGTCGAGCCAGACCAGGAACGTACGGCTGAAACTCTCGACCATGGTGGAGACGCCGACATTGACGGATAGTGCGAGCAACAGCGCCATCAAGGCGAGCGACAGTCCGGATAGCTGCTGACGGCTGTCGGCCCAGAACCAGACGCTGACCGGGGTTCGCGCATACCGCTGACCAAGCGACAGCATGAATTCCAGAAACATCGGCAGGATCAGCGCCGCGCCGAGCATCAGCGCCGCGAGCACGGCAAACCCCGAAATCAGGGAATCGCCGAACCAGAGCAGACCGGCCGCGGCCGCGAACGCTGCGAGCGCCAGCGCGCTCTGGTAGGTCAGCCAGCGCCGCTGAGCCTGTTGCCACGCGTAGGGCTGGGCGGTGGCGAGCAGCGGCAGCCGCAGCGCCTTGGTCAGGCTGGCGGCGGCGGCCGCGAGCGCGCCGGCTATGCTGATGGCGATGCCCGCGATCCACCATTGCGGCTTGAGCGTCAGGTGCCCCGGAATCTGCGCGCCATAAAGTCCGCGCAGCGATGCGGCGACGTCGGGCAGCAGCGCACCGGCGATGAAGTAGCCGCATACGAGACCGATCAGCCCCGCGATCAGCGCCAGCGACACCAGCTCAAGCACCAGCACGGCGTTGAGCATCCGCGCCGAGACGCCGCAGGCGCGCAACGTGCGCAGCACCGGCAGCCGCTGCTCGAAGGCAAGCCCGATCGCCGAATTGACGATGAAGAGCCCGACAAAGAATGACAGCAACCCGAACGCGGTCAGGTTCAGGTGAAAACTGTCGGTGAGGCGTTCGAGGTCGCTCTCCGCATCGGGTTCGATCAGGCGAAGCCTGTCGCCGGCAATGCTTTCAAGGGTTGCGCGTCTGGCCGCCGTCTTGCCGATCAGCAGGCGCGAAAGCTGATCCGGCATTTTCAACAGGCCCTGTGCGATGCCGATGTCGACGACCAATACGCCAGGTACGAGATTAGGCTGCACGCGAAGCGGCGGCAGCAACGCGCCGCCATTGGCCTCCGGGCGGGCGCCCTCCGCGAGCTTGAGATCGGAAAGCGTTTCCGGCGCCACCAGCATCGCGCCCGGCGGCGTCATGAAGGATAGCAGATCGGCTCTGCCGATCGCAGGCGCGTTGCCGACTTCCGCGGGCAGCGTCACCGGTTCGATGCCCAGCAGCCGGAACGACCGTCCCTCGATCTGGATGCGGCCTTCGAGCACCGGCGAGACCGGCCAGCCGGCGCGGCGCAAATCGACGAAGAGTTCTTGCGGAAAGCTTGCGCCGCTGCGGGCGACCAGCATGGCGGTGCGCGTGCCGCCAAACGTGGCGGCGGCGCGATCGTAGGAGGTGCGCGCCTGCTGATTGAGCGCCTGAACGCCGCTCCACAGCGCGGTCGCCGAGATCAATCCGATCAGCAGGGTCGCAAGCTGCATCGGATGCCGCCGCCAATGGCTCAGCAATACGGCCAGCGTCCACAGCGCGCGTTTCACGCGATCACCCCGGCATGGAGATTCACCTTCCGGTCGAGCGTGGCGGCGAGCCGTTCGCTGTGGGTCACCATCAGAAAACCGCAGCCGCTGCGCGCCACCAGATCGCGCGCCAGCGCCAGCACCTCGTCGGCGGTGTCCTCGTCGAGATTGCCGGTAGGCTCGTCCGCCAGCAGCAGCAGCGGCTTTACCGCCAGTGCCCGGCCGATCGCGACGCGTTGTTGCTGGCCGCCGGACAATTGCTCGGGATAGCGTTTGAGGAAATTGCTGAGCCCGAGCCGCTCCACCAGTTCGCGGTGCCAGGCCGCGTCATGACGGCCGGCAATGCGCGACTGGAAAACCAAATTGTCTTCCACCGTGAGACTCGGAATCAGGTTGAATTGCTGAAACACCAGGCCGAGCCGGTCGCGGCGCAATTCCGCGCGTCCGGCATCGTTGAGTTCGCAGACCTGTGCATCGGCCAGCCTGATCTCGCCGGCATCGGCTGCATCGAGCCCTGCGATCAGGTGCAGGAGCGTGCTCTTGCCGCTGCCGGATTCACCCGTCAGCGCGACGCTCTCGCCCGCGGCGACCGAGAGGTTCACCCCGCGCAGCACCGCGATCTCTTCGCCGGCCGTGCGGTAGCTCTTGGTCAGGCCGGTCACGTGAAGCACGTTGGGATTGCCGTTGGTCATGCGCGACGATGGACCGATCTGACCATGAAAATCCCCTGACGTGATGGCATGCAACATATCAGGGCGGACGCCCCGGATCACGCCTCAATCGCGCCGCGACGTGATCGTGATCCGGTTGTGGCGCGCGCCTGCCGCAGCAGCCGGCAGTTGCGCAAGCGGCATCCGCGGAAAAATCCGGGTTGCCTTGCCCGCGAGCCCCCTTGTAGCATTGGAACCGGCCGATCCTAAGAGCCAGCAAAGGTAAACGGGGAAACCAGCCATGACCGCGCAGCCGACGCCCAAGGGCGCATGGACAATCACCTTCCTGTTGTTCCTGTTCATGCTGGTGAACTTTGCCGACAAGATCGTGGTCGGCCTCGCCGGCGCGCCGATCATGGACGAACTGAAGCTCTCGCCGGAGCAGTTCGGCTTCCTCGGCTCCTCGTTCTTCATCCTGTTTTCGATCTCGGCCATCGTCGTCGGGTTCATCGTCAACCGCATCGACACCCGCTGGGTGCTGCTCGCGATGGCGGTGATCTGGTCGGTGGCGCAGTTTCCGATGGTCGGCACCGTCGGTTTCACCACGCTCGTGATCTGCCGCATCATCCTCGGCGCGGGCGAGGGGCCGGCCTTCGCGGTGGCGGCGCACGCAGTCTACAAGTGGTTTCCCGACGAGAAGCGAACGCTCCCCACCGCGATTCTCTCGCAGGGCTCGGCGTTCGGCGTGATCCTCGCGGTGCCCGCCCTGAACTGGATCATCGTCAATCATAGCTGGCACTATGCCTTCGGTGCGCTCGGCGTCGTCGGCCTGATGTGGGTGGTGGCGTGGCTGGCGATGGGCAAGGAAGGGCCGCTGGTGCAGACGGTCGCAACGGCGGCTGGCGACCAGCGCGTACCTTACTTCCAGCTTCTGACCTCGCGAACCTTCATCGGCTGCTGCGCCGCGACCTTCGGCGCTTATTGGGCGCTGTCGCTCGGGTTGACCTGGTTCACGCCCTTCATCGTCAAGGGGCTCGGCTTTTCGCAACAGGATGCAGGCTGGGTTTCTGTGCTGCCCTGGGTGTTCGGCGCCACTATCGTGCTGCTGACGGGCTGGATTTCGCAGGTGATGCTGATGCGCGGATACAGCACGCGCGGCGCTCGCGGCGTGCTCGGGTCAGTGCCCCTGATCGTCGGCGGGTCGATCCTGGCGGCGCTGCCGCATGTCAACGGCGCGGGATGGCAGATCGCATTCCTCGTGGTCGGCTCCGGGCTCTGCGGTTCGATCTATGTCGTCTGCCCGCCGATGCTCGGCGAATTCACGCCGGTCCAGCAGCGCGGCGCCGTGCTCGCGATCTACGGCGCGATCTATACGCTGGCGGGATTCATTGCCCCGTTGGTGATGGGCGTCGTGATCCAGAATGCGGCAGTGCCGCTCGACGGCTACATGACCGGCTTCACCATTAATGCGGTAGTGATGGCGGCGTCGGGGCTGCTCGGGCTGTTGCTGCTCTGGCCGAACACGGAGCGCGCAAGGCTGATGCGCGAGGCGGCGGCGCAGCCGAAGTTCGCGTGAGCGGAATGGCCCGCTACAAGCTGCATTGCATAGGTGCCTCGGGCAATTCCTATAAATTGGCGCTCTATCTGAATTGCGCCGGCCTCGACTGGGAGCCGGTGGGGGTCGACTTTGCCGGCGGCCAGACCCGCGATCCGGGCTGGCGGGCAAATATGAACGCGATGGGCGAGGTCCCGGTGCTGGAAGTCGACGGGCAGTTCATGTCGCAGTCGGGCGCGATCCTGATCTGGCTCGCGGAAACCACCGGCAAGTTTGCGCCCGGCGCTGACCAGCGATACGAGGCCTTGCGCTGGATCATGTTCGATAATCACAAGTTCACGAACAATCATGCGATGCACCGGTTTCAGAGGTCATTCATGCCGGAGCCGGTGCATCCGGCCATCCTGTCGTTCCTGCGCTCGCGTACCGAGGCGAGCTTTGCGATTGCCGAAAAGCATCTCGCCGATCGCGCCTTCATGCTCGGCGACAAGCCGACCATCGTGGACTTTTCCATGGCGGGATATGTGTATTACCCCAAGGAGGAGACCGGCTTCGACATCGCGGCGGCTTTTCCGGCGCTCCATGCCTGGCGCGAGCGCCTCGCGGCGCTGCCGGGCTGGAAACCGCCCTACGAGCTGATGCCGGTGGGATCGGATCTGCGGCTCTCGATGCTCCGACCCGCATAATCCTGCAGCACGGAAACGAACTAACTCGCCGCCGCGTCGAACTGCGGCTTTGAGCCCTGCGCGCCGCGCACCAGCTTGCCGGGACGGGCACCCGTCGCCTTGCCGCTGCGCTGCGTCACCAGGCCGGAGACGATGGTGGCCTCATAGCCGTCGACCTGCTGCATCAGGCGACGGCCGCCGACCGGCAGGTCGTAATGCACTTTCGGTGGATGCAGGTGCAAGCGGTCATAGTCGATCACGTTGACGTCGCCCTTGAAGCCCGGCGCGATCACACCCCGGTCGTAGAGGCCGACCGAGAGTGCGGTCTTGCGCGACTGCGCCGCCACCACGAACGGGATCGACAGCTTTTCGCCGCGGCTGCGGTCGCGCGTCCAGTGCGTCAGCAGATAGGTCGGGAAGCTGGCGTCGCAGATGATGCCGCAATGCGCGCCGCCGTCGGAGAGGCCCGGCACGGCGCTGGGTTCGCGCAGCATCTCATATACGGCATCGAGATTGCCGTCGGCATAATTGAGGAACGGCACATAGAGCATGCCGCGGCCCTCGTCCGTCAGCATCGCGTCGTAGGCGAGCTCTTCCGGCTGCCGGCCCTGGCGGCGGGCTTGCGGGCCGAGCGCATTTTCCGGCGGCTGCTCGTAGTCCGGGGGATTACCGAGCTGATACATCTTGTCGTAGTTTGGCCGGAAGAACAGCGGATCGTCGGTCGCCGTCGCCGTCTCGCTCAGGATGGCGGCGCGCACTTCGGGCCGGCGCAAATGCGTCAGCCGCTCAGCCAGCGGCAGCTTGGCGATCGCGCGGTAGCTCGGATGGGTCTGGAATGGATTGCGCGACAATTCCAGCCCAAGCAGCAGCCCGACGGGACGCGCGGCAATCTGTGTCGTGATCGACAGGCCGCGGGCGGCGGCTTCGTTGATGGTGTCCATCGTCTGGCGCCAGCGTCGCGGCGCCTTGTCGGCTTGGGCTACAGAAAACGAGATCGGGCATTTGGTATTTTCAGCGACCCGCAGCATCATCGGCAGATCTTCGTCGACGGTGCTTTGGTCGAGCACGAATTGCAGCACGCTGCGGCCAACGCCGTGCATCGCGCTGGCGATCGCGGTCAATTCATCTTCGCCCGCTTTCAGCGTCGGTGTGTAGTCGCCGGTCGAGGTGCGGTGGTTGAGGGTGCGCGAGGTCGAGAAGCCAAGTGCGCCCGATCGCACGGCGTCTCCGGCGAGCGCCGCCATCGCCTTGTTGTCCTCAGGCGTTGCGGGATCGCGGCGCGCGCCGCGTTCGCCCATCACGTACACACGCAGCGCCGCATGCGGCAGTTGCGCGCCGATATCCATGTCGAAATTCCGCTTCGACAGCCACTCCATGTAGTCCGGGAAGCTTTCCCAGGCCCAGGGAATGCCGGCGCTCAGCACTGGCTCCGGGATGTCCTCGACGCCCTCCATCAACTGGATCAGCCTGACGTGGTCGGCCGGACGGCAGGGCGCGAAACCGACGCCGCAATTGCCCATGATCGCTGTCGTCACGCCGTTCTGCGACGAGGGCGTGATGTCCTGGCTCCAGGTGACCTGGCCGTCATAATGAGTGTGGACGTCGACGAAGCCCGGCGCAACCAGTTTGCCTTTGGCGTCGATTTCTTCCTTGCCCTTCGCGGCAACCTTGCCGACTTCGGTGATGCGCCCGCCGGAAATCGCCACATCGGCTTCGAACAATTCGCCACCCTTGCCATCGGCAATGGTGCCGCCGCGGATCACGAGGTCGGGGGTCGAGGTCATGGCTTCCATCCCGGTTATGGTTTTTGTTGGCGCATCATCCGACGTCCCCTGATGCTGTCAACCGCCCGGGATGAGCCTCAGGAATGCATTAGGTCCTTGACCGAGCTCTCTGACCGGCTCTGCGGCTTGCGGTCGGTTACGAGCGCCAGCAGCACCGTCATGACCATAAAGGCGACGGAGGCGCCAAACACCCAATGCGGCATGTTCTGGTCCATGATCCAGCCGAACAACAACGGGCTGAGGATGCCGCTGAAATTGAATCCGGTCGACACGATGCCGAACGCCCGTCCGGCCGCGCCTGCCGGAGCGGCGTTGCGCACCAGCATGTCGCGCGAGGGCGCGATGACGCCGCCGAGGAATCCGGCCAGCCCCATCGCGGCGGTCAGCACGGCCGACGGCAGGTTGATCGTCGCAATGATCGTGATGATGACGGCGTTGATCGCAAAGCACGCGGCGGCGACATTGCCGTGGCGCTTCGTGCGGTCGGCGAGGTAGCCGCCGGCCAGCACGCCGGCCGCGCTGGCGCCGAGAAAGGCGGTCAGCGCGATATTGGCGGCCGAGAATGTCACGCCATAGCCACTCATCAGCGCGACCACGCCGAAATTGCTGATGCCGGCGTTGGACAGGCCGAGCAGCATGAAGAAGATCGTCAGCACGATGATGGCCGGCGTCACGATGCTCTGCTGCGGCGCCGGCACGCCATCGGACTTGCGATCGGCCGAGCTCGCATCGGGAATGCGGACCGCGATCAACAGCAGCGCCACAACAGGGCCGACCGCGCCGGCCACGATCAGGGCGCCGAGACCGCCGACGATTGCCACCAGCGCGGCCATGATCGCAGGCGCCACCGCGCCGCCAAGGAAGCCCGCAAAAGTGTGGACCGAAAACGCCCGGCCCATCCGCGCTTCATCCATATGCGTCGACAGGATCGCATAGTCGCACGGGTGATAGACGCTGTTGGCGAGCCCAAGCAGCGCGGCGCAGACGATCAGCGAGACGTAACTCAGATGCAGGCCGAGCATGATCAGCGCCAGGCCGCCGACGGTGAGGCCGATCAGCAGCACCTTTCGCGCGCCGATATGGTCGGCGAGGTAGCCGATCGGCGCCTGCGTCAGGCCGGAGACGACGCCGAACACGGTGAGCGCAAAACCGAGCTCGATATAGCCGACGCCAAGCTGTTCTTTGAGGAACGGAAACAGCATCGGCAGCACGAAGAGATGGAAATGGCTGACCCAATGGGCGACCGAAATCGCAGCGAGCGTACGCAGCGAAGTGTCCGCTTTGGCTTGTTGCGGTGCGGCCAGAATGTCGACCATGTCAGCTCAAAATCCCGTGTCACTTCCGGCCCCTGGAGCGTTTTCCAGCGAAGTGGAACCGGTTCGCGTCAAGAAAACGCGTCAAATCAAAAATCCAGAGCCCCGTTCCGATTCCATCGGAACGAAAAAGGCTCCTGGCAGCGGCGAAAATATCGTCCAGCCGTTATTTGTCCATGAATACCGCTGCATGGCTGCCCCGGCGGAGGGCAGGGACACGCCGATTGCATCATTAAATCGGGAGACAAAGGCGGCCGGCGCGGCAATGATCCGGCATGCCTGATCCCGCAAAACCGCTCCGGGTGCTCGTCTCCGAAGGTTCCTCTACCTCGGCCCGGGAGGCGATTACGATTCTGGGTCTTTCGGGCCACCACATCGAGGTCTGCGATCCCTCGCCGTGGTGCCTTTCGCGGTTCTCGCGGTTGGTTGCGAAGTTTCACCGTTGCCCCGGACTGCGGGATGACCCCGCCGGCTATCTGGCCTTCATCGAGCAGCGACTGGTCGACGGGAAATTCGATGTGCTGCTGCCGACGCATGAGCAGGGATTTTTGTTTGCCCGGGCGAGGCAGCGCATGGAAGGCTGCGTCGGCCTCGCGCTGCCGAGCTTCGAGAGCTACCGTACCGCGCACAGCAAGGCAGGCTTCAGCCGGCTGCTCGATCGATTGGGACTGCCGCAGCCGCCGACGCAAATCGTGACGTCGGCGCAGCAATTGCGTGAAGCCGTCCGATTTCCTGCCGTCGTCAAGACGTCGGTCGGCACCGCGAGCCGCGGCATCTGGTTCATACGCAATGCCGACGATCTCGAAAGCCCGCTGCACGATCTCGGCGCCGGCGATGCACTTGCCGACGAGATTTTGGTGCAAGACCTTGTCGCGGGCACGACCGAGAAGGCGCAGTCGGTGTTTTGCCGCGGCCAGATGATCGGCTTTCATGCCTATCGGCAGGTCATGCCCGGCATAGGCGGCGGCGAGGCGATCAAGCAGAGCGTGAGGCGGCCCATCGTGCGCGCGCATCTCGAAAAGGTCGGACAGGCGCTCGATTGGCACGGTGCGCTGTCGATCGACTACATCATGCCGGATCATGGCGACGCGCCTTTGCTGATCGATGGCAATCCGCGTCTGGTCGAGCCAATGAACGCGTATCGCTCCGGCATCGATCTGGTTGGATTGCTGCTTCAGATCTCGCTCGGAGAGACACCTGCGCCCTTGCCGGAGAGCCGCGAGGGCGTGCTCACACATCTGGCGATGCAGGCGCTGCTCGGATGCGCCGCGCGCGGTGGGACGCGGTCCGACGTCGTCAGGGAAATCGTGCGTCTGTGCGCGAACAGCGCGCCCTATGCCGGCAGCAGCGAAGAACTCACGCCGATGCGATCAGATTGGATCAGCGCTGTGCCGCTTGCGGTGACGGCAGCTTTGCTGCTGGCTTCGCCGAAGTCAGCGATAAAACTCGCGCGTGGCGGATTTGGTGCGCATCTGCTCGATGTCGGGAGTATTCGAGCGATAGAGGGGGAGGGGTTTGGCACGTGAGTCGTAGGGTGGACAAAGGCGCTCTTGCGCCGTGCCCACCATCTATCCTCGACCGTCATCTCGAATGGTGGGCACGCTTGCGCTTTGCCCACCTACGAAGTTCCAGCTGTTGTGCTACAACGGCTCATCATCATTGCCGTGGCGGTCGCGCTTCGGCGTGGCGATGTCGCCGTCCTCGTAGTCCTCGTCCTCGACCGGCGCACGTTCCGGTTTTTTCGGCTTGTCGTCCGCCGGCTTCGGAGGCTCGTTCTTCCTGCCAGTTCCGCCCATCTGATGCCTTTTTCGTCGGATGAATCGACGTTGCTCTGCTTGCCGATTCGGAGTATCGGCATGATCTCAATCCGATCGCGTTGGGCCGGCATGTTAGCGCCGGCCACAAGAACTTTCCTGCCCTTTTTGCGGCGTTCAGTCCAAAAGGGCCTTCACACGGAGCCAGCATGAAGAAGCCCCGCCCTGCGGCGGAAGAACCGCAGCCGCGCAAAACCATCCGCGCCGACAAGGCGCCGACCACCGGTTACTCGCTGGTGGTGGACGGTCATTTCAAATCGCATCACGACACAGTCGAGGCTGCCGAAGAGGCGGGCATGGCCCTGAAGAACAGGTTCCAGATGCTTCAGGTGCAGGTCTACGATGCCGAGAACAAGACGCGTTCGATGATCGATTGGCCTGGGCCGGCGTAAACGCGGCGGATATCTGACCGACTTTTCGTTTCGGCCCGGCAAAAGCGCGAAGCGTCTTCGCGCTTTTGCCCGGGCGTGACGAGACGCCCGCATGACGAGACACCCCTAAGAGTCCGACCTCAGGTTCGCCGTCCGCCGTTCTGTTGGCTCGCCAGCCAGTCGGACAAGGCCACCGGCTTCTCGTTCGACCGCTTGGTGCTGGCGGGCGCCTTTCTTGCGGCCTTCGCGGCGGGAGCACGTTGCGGCTCGGCTGCCTCGCGCGCGAGACGCAACGCCTTCAGCTTCGCCATATTGTCGAGCACAGCCTTGGCGCTGGCGTCGCGTTCGGCCTTGCCGGATCTCGCGTCCTGGGCGGCCTTTGTCGCCTTGTCCACACGGGCCTGGGCGCGATCACGATCTTCTTTCGTCATTTCAGATCAGCCTCTTTTCGCGGCCTTGGTCTTGGCCTTGCTTTTAACCGCCGGTTCCGGCGGGTTTTCACGGTCGGCCGCTTCCTTTGCCAGACGGAGCGCGCGCAACTTCTCGGTCCGCTTTCGGATCGCGATGTCGGCGGCCGCGATCTCGGCCATCGCCTTGATGCCTTCGACTTCCTGGGTGCGCTTCCGATTCAGCCGAATCTCCTTCAGTTCGGCGGCGCTCTTCGGCTCATCGTCCATGTCATACCTCTGAAATCACGACAGATATCGTCGAGCGGTCTGCCGGCGGTTTACCACGGATCGGGGCGCAGAGGATGTTATTTTCGGTCGAAAAAGCCGCACTTTCTTGTCAAATCAGCCCTCATTTTGAAGGGCCGCGTCGTCGTCGGCCTCGTCGGGCGCCGCAGCATCGAAGCTCGCCAGCCAGGCGCTCAGCGCCGCCGACGCATGGCCCTGCGACTTCATCTGCCGCAATGCGATGCGGACGCTGATCCGGCCGTGGCGGTCACCGGCCACCGCCGTGGGCGGCTCGCCGGCAAGCACCGCATCGACCACCCGCCGCTTGGTCGCAAGGGCTGCGGGATCGCCGCACGCGGCCATCATCCGCTGAAAGGCATGATGGTGGGTGGCGTAGAACGGCCGGGCCTCGCCCAGGCCGTCCCGTGCCGGATGCGGCGGATAGAGATGCGCGCAGGGAATCCACCCCTGAGGCACCGGCTCGGTCGCGGGATGGGTTCGCCGGCTTTGCAGGAGCCGCGGCAGCACATGCGTGTGCGGTCCCTCCGGGCTCTTGCCCAAGGGCGGCGGGATCGGCTGATAGACCTCGATGCGGCCGAGCCGGCTGATGAAGACGCGGTGCGGATTGGCCGCGAGGATCATTGCCATGGCGGGATTGCCGGGCTCGAACACGGCGCGGCCGGCATGTTCGCGCAATCGCGCAGCGAGGCTGTGATCGTCGATTCGAATACAGCAATCGATCTGCAGCGCGCCGAAACCCAGATCGAACAGAACACAATTCCGGTCTTCCTCACGCGGCGCTTCGTGATCAGGGCCGATCTCCGTCAGCGCAATGCGCTGGTGCATGGCGCAATCATCTCGCGGCAGGCAAAGCGCGACCCGTTGATTCCACCCGGTCCTGGTGATGCCTTCCGACGCGAAGGGGCGGATGGCGGGATGCGGTTTGAGGGCAATGCCGCCGCGCGCCGTCACGGCCGAAACGGCCTCAGGCGTTTGGCTCAAGCGCACCGGCTCGTCAGGGGCGCGCGAAAATTCGGCGATGGCGCCGAAGGTGCCGAGGCTCCATTGCGTATCGGGATTGGATATCTCCCGCGGCAAGAGATCGATGGCTGCGGCGCTCATCGCCGCCTGCGGAACGGAAGCGGGGCAGGCATGAAAAAAAATTCTCCCGGGCAATAGGCGCAAGGAGAATACCGTCTTGTCAGGTCAGGACAAGCCGGTTCGGCATGGCGCCGAACCGGCTATTGCGGTCAGAACGTCGCGCCGACCTTCACCATGTAGGTGCGGCCGGGAAGCGGATAGGCCGAGAAGCGACCCGGCGTGAACATGCTCGCGACGGCGTAGTCGTAGTACAGCGCGTCGAAGATATTGTTGACGGAGATCGACCAGAAGAAGCGCTCGTACGCGCCGCTCAGCTTGAAATCGACCGTTGCGCTCGCTGGAATCAGGCGTTGGGTATTGGCCTGGTCGTTGTCCATGAAGCGCTCGCTCCAGGCGCGCACCGTGGCGTCGGCGACGAGATAGTTCTGCCAGATATTCCAGCTGACGCCGGCGCTGCCGGTGTAGCGGGACACCAGCGGAACGTCGTTGCCGGCAAACGGGCCTTCGCGGAACACCGCACGGGTATAGGCCATGCCGCCGCGCAACTGCACGGTATCGCTGACACGAAACGACGCGCTGGTTTCCGAGCCGTAGCGGCGGGTCGGATCGAGATTGACGTTGAAGCGTTGTATCGGGTTGAACTGGAGTTCGTTCTCGAGGTCCATGTTATAGATGCTCGATTGAACTTCGAGCGGTCCGGATTTGATGCGAACGCCGCCCTCGATGTCATGAGAGGTCTGGGTCTTCAGCCTGAAGTCACCGGGAAGCGCGTTGAAGAAGGGGTCGAAGGCGGGACCCGAGGAGAGCCTTTCATCGACGTTCGGCGTGCGGAACGCGCGTGCGGCCCGCCCAAACACCGAGAACACATTATTGAAGCGATGTTCGAGGCCGATATGCAGGGCGTATTGCCCTTCCTCGGAATCCAGCGGGAAATTCTGGACGCTGCACGAAAAGAATATCGCGCAGTTCGGATCGTTCTGGAGAATGTCCCGGGCTTTCAGGGTGGTCCGTTGCAGGCGTCCGCCATATGAAAAATCTGTCGTCGGCAGTAACCCGATGGTTTGCTGAAAGTACCCGGCGAGCGTTTGCTGTGACAAATCGTAGGTGTGAATGGGGATCATGCCTTTGGCGACCGGACGCTCTGAGTGATAGGTCGCGTCGTAATAATCGACGCCGGTCAGGATGGCCGAAGGCATTCCGAAGATCACGTTCTTGATGCTCAAGCGCGGCGTGATCGACCATGTCTGCAGATGGCTGTCGACATAGTTGAACGGAATCGTCGGCAACAGCCCGAAGAACCCGGCCTGCTGCTTCTTGTCGCGCACGCCGCCATCGACGATGAGGTCAACGCCGTTCATCAAGGTCTTGGTGAAGCCGGCAGTGGCGTTGGCGCCCTGCTGGTTGCCATAGTCGAACGGGGTATTGGTGCCGCGGCGGTTGGTGACGAGCTGGTTCAGGCCGGTCGCCGGATCAACGGTGCGGCCGCCGGGGAAACCCAGCTTCTGGTCGTCGCCCGACAGCGTCAGGAACGCGGTGAGACCGGGCGTGGTGTAATTCAAATTGCCGACGCCATTGCGCTGGTCGAGGGCGTTGTTGACCCGATAGCCATCGGACTTGATGCCGTTGCCGTAGAACGACGTCGACCACGGCCCGTAATTGGTCGCGGCCGAAATCGAGGCCTGCCGCTGGTTGAACGATCCGACGCCGGCTTCAGCGCGGATCGCGACCGGTGGGCCGCCGACGCCGTTCTTCAGGACGATGTTGATGACGCCGCCGATCGCATTGTCGCCGTACAGCACCGCGCCACTGTTGCCGCGGGTGATTTCGATGCGCTCGATCGAATCGCGCGGAATGGTCGAGAAATCCACACCTTGTATGTCGACGTCATTGACCCTGCGTCCATTGATGAGGAGCAGGGTATTGGAGGAGGCGAACGCACCGAAGCCACGGAGGTCAACACTGGTCCTTGCGCCATTAACGCCGCCAAACAGGCTCGTCAGTTGCACGCCCGGTGTCTGTGCGATAATTTCCTGTACGGTGTAGGCCGGCGAACGCGCGATATCCTGCGCTGTTATGACCGCGGTCGATGTGCCGACGATGCCGTTGAATTGCCGGACAGCGCCTACGCCGGTCGAGAACGAGTCCGCTACCGGGCCGGGTGCCGACGCAGCGTCGGTGCGGGGTGTCGGAGATGTGCGAGGCACCGCGCGGCGCGAGGTTGATGGCTCACCGTAGGTCGGCTTGGCGCGGGTCCGGTTCGGGTCGGTGGGCGAGGTGATCTCGATCGGCGGCAATTGCTCGGATGGCGTCTGCTGCGCCTGCGCGCCGGAAATGCCGAGCGATACGACAGGTATCAGGAAACTGGAGGCAAGCCAGTAGCGGCGCTGCCGCGTGGCGATGGTGGAAGACATGGTTCAGACCTCGGTATGACGTCAGTGGCACGTCACAGCGAACCAAGTCTCACCATGTGCTAATGCAGCTTAGGTGAAGCTAATGCCTGTACTCCCCGACCGACATCTTCGCGTGTGACCACGGCTGACGGCAGGTCTCCTGGCTCGCGGGTCGTTACCCATCGTCGCCTTCCCAGGACCGAGATTCCCAGTGGCCTATGACGAAGGATTCGCCGCTTACAGTTGCGGGGGCAGCCGCGGAATTGGGGGACTTCCCCGCACCGCATTCCCTTTTGATCCCCAAAAACGGGAACCGTCGGGAACTATGGTAGAAGTTTGCCAAAGTTCGAGTCAATCCGCCTTGGGCGCGCTTGCGATGTCAACTGGACGAGTGCGCTATTTTTGCCGCATGAGCACTCCTGCCTGTTCTTTGCCTGCGCTCCTGTACCGGAGCGGGTAAACCTGCTTTAGGACGATCAATGAGTGTTGAGGCTGTAACCGTGACCAACGAGGATGCCGCGCGCCGGCGGATCGGCGCGACCGCGGCGCTTGCCGCCCTCGTTGGGCTGCTGGTGCTGATCTCGCTGGGTATTGGTCCGGTGCGGCTGTCGCCGCTTGCCGTGGCGGAAGCGCTGTTCGGCGGCGGCAGCGAGGTTTCGCAGGTGATCGTGCGGGAAATCCGCCTGCCGCGGACGCTCTTGGCGCTGGCGATCGGCGCCATCCTCGGGCTGTCAGGCGCATCGCTGCAGGGCCTGTTGCGCAATCCGCTGGCCTCGCCCGAGTTGTTCGGCGCGCCGCAATCGGCCGCGTTCGGTGCGGTGCTGGTGATCGCCTTGGGGCTGGCCGACGTGCGCTCCTACGCGCTGCCGGTCGCGGCGATCATCGCGGCGTTCGTTTCGGTGTTCGGGCTGCTGACCATCGCCGGGCGCAATGCCGGGCTGCTCATCCTCATCCTCTCGGGCCTCGCGATTTCGAGCTTCGCGGGCGCGGCCACCGCGCTGGTGATGAACCTCTCCAGCAATCCCTTCGTGGTGCTGGAGATCGCGTTCTGGCTGCTCGGCTCGCTGGAGGACCGCAGTTTTCAGCATGTCATGCTGGCGTTTCCCTTCATCATTGCCGGCGCGATCATGCTGTTCAGCCAGCGCCATGCCTTTCGCGCGCTGAGCCTGGGCGAGGAAACCGCGCAAAGCCTCGGCGTCGATGTCGGCCGCCTGCGGCTGTTCGTGATTTCGGGCGTGGCGCTCGGCGTCGGCGGCGCGGTCGCCGTCACCGGCACCATCGGTTTCATAGGGCTGGTCGCGCCGCATCTGATGCGACCATTGATCGGCCACGATCCGGGACGGCTGTTGGTGCCGAGCGCGCTCGCAGGCTCGGCGCTGCTGCTGGCGGCCGATATCGCTGTTCGTATCATTCCCTCGACATCGGACATCAAGGTCGGCGTGCTGACCTCGATCATCGGCGTGCCGTTCTTCCTCTATCTGATCATGCGCGAACGCCGCGCGCTCGGCGGAGGCGTCGCATGAGCGAGGTGGCGCTTCTGATCGCAAGGGGACTCGGCGTGCGGCTCGCCGGCCGCGTCGTGCTGAAAGACGTTTCGCTGGCGCTGTCGCCGGGACATCTGGTGGCGCTGGTCGGGCCGAACGGCGCCGGCAAGACCACGCTGTTGCGGGCGCTGGCGGGATTGATCCCGTCCGAAGGCGAGATCGAGATCGGCGGCATCGCACTAGCTTCGCTTCCGCTGCGCGAGCGCGCAAAACGCTTTGGCTATCTGCCGCAGGGGCATGTGGTGCATTGGCCGCTGCCGGCGCGCGACATCGTGGCGCTCGGCCGCTATCCGCATGGCGCCACCGATCCGGCGCGGCTGTCGCCCAAAGATGCGGAGGCGGTGCTGCGCGCGATGCAGGCGGTCGACGTGATGGCGTTCAGCGATCGCCGCGTCACGGAATTGTCCGGCGGCGAGCGCAGCCGCGTCGCGCTGGCGCGCGCGCTGGCGGTGGAGGCACCGGTCATCCTGGCCGACGAGCCGACCGCCTCGCTCGACCCGCGGCATCAGATCGACGTCATGAAGAATCTGCGGGTGACTGCCGACAAGGGCGTGCTCGTCATTGTCGTGACGCATGATCTGGGATTGGCGGCGCGGTTTGCCGACCATGTGCTGGTGCTGCGCGAAGGCCGCCTGGTGTCGCAGGGCGGGCCGGCGGCGGCGCTGTCCGAGCAGGTGATGGCTGACGTGTTCAGGATCTCGGCCTATCGCGCGGAATTCCAGCGCGAGGCCGTGATCGTGCCGTGGGCGGATATCTGATGGATCGATATCTGGTGCGATGGCGGCTGGCATTTCTGGTCGCGGTGATGGCACTTGCGTTGCCGGGCAGCACTGCGTTCGCAGCCAATCTGCCGCGCCTGGTGTCGATGAATGTCTGCACCGACCAATTGCTGCTGACGCTGGCCGACCCCGAGCAGATTCTGGGATTGAGCCGGTTTTCGCGGGACGGCTGGCAATCGCAGGCGGGCGACATGAGCCGCTATCCGGTTCTCTCCGGAGGAGCCGAAGACGTGCTGCTCATCAGGCCCGACATCGTCGTCGCCAGCGCGTTCGACAAGCGCTCGACGCGGGAACTGTTGAAGGCCAAGGGGCTTCGTCTCGCCGAACTCGCCGTGCCGCGAACCCTCGACGAAGCGCGGCAGCAGATCCGCGAGGCTGGCGACATCACCGGTCATCCCGATCGCGCGGCGGCGGAAATCGCACGGCTTGATGCCGCGCTGGCGCGCGCCCGCCACGCGGTCTCGGAGCGCCATTACCGCGTGCTGCCGTTGTCGCGGCGCGGCTGGGTGGCGGGCAGCGACAGCTTTGTCGGGTCGCTGCTCAGCGAAATTGGCTTGCGCAGCGCAGCCGGTGATCTCGGCTTTGCCTTCGGCGGCTTTGCTTCGCTGGAAGCGATCGTGAACTTACGGCCGGACTTCATCGTGGTTTCGCAGGCCGGCGACACTGCGAGGGACGACGGCCAGGCGTTCCTGCTGCATCCGGCGCTGGAGCGTTTTTATCCACCGGAAAAGCGCATCGTGATTCCGGAGCGCATGACCGAGTGCGGCGGCGTGCTGCTGGCGGATGCGCTGGATGCGCTGACGGCGGAGGTGAAGCGGGTGGGAAACTAATTTCGTAGTTCGTAGTTTCGTAGGGTGGGCAAAGCGCAGCGTGCCCACCGTCCAGAGCGAATGTGTTGATGGATGGTGGGCACGGCGCAAGGGCGCCTTTGCCCACCCTACGGGCATCTCACCCCATCACCACCGGTCCACCTACCTTCTTCCACGCATCGATACCGCCCTCGATATGCGCGGTGTTGGCGAGCCCCGCGTTCTTCGCGGCAGTCACCGCCATCGCAGAGCGTTCGCCGAAGGCGCAGAAGAACACCACGCGGCGGCCGGTGGCGGCGGCGACTTCGCGCAGCATGCCGCCGGGCTTGAGGCTCTCGGCGATGCCGGGATAGGGCGCATGCAGGGCGCCCGAGATCGTGCCGTGCTTGGCGCGCTCGCTGGTTTCGCGCAAATCCACCAGCAGGATGTCGGGCCGGCCGAGACGGTTGATCGCGTCGCGGGCAGAGAGCGCGAGCCCCTGCTTGGCGAGATCCTCCTGATGCAGGCCGACATGCATGTTGGCGGGCACCGCCACGTCCATCATCTTCGGGTTCGGCAGCTTCAGATTGGCCATCAGCTCGATATATTCGTCGACCGAGCGCACTTGAAGACGCGGATTGTAACGCCGCTCCTCGCCGATGGTGGAAACCGTGTCGCCCTTGTAGTCGTGGGCGGGAAATACCATGGTTTCATCCGGCAATTTCAGCAGCCGGTTGAAGATCGATTCGTATTGCGCGCGCGAAGAGCCGTTCTGAAAGTCGGTGCGGCCGGTGCCACGGATCAGAAGCGTATCGCCGGTGAAGACGCGGTCGCCCATCAAATAAGAGTAGGAATCGTCGGTGTGGCCGGGCGTGTACATGACGTCGAGGCTGAGGCCCTCGATCATCACCTTGTCGCCGTCGGAAACCCGCATCGACACCACGTCGGCCTTGCTCTGCTCGCCCATGATGGTGATGCACTGGGTGCGGTCGCGCAGTTCGCCGAGGCCCGTGACGTGGTCGGCGTGCAGATGGGTGTCGACCGCCTTCACCAGTCGCAAATCCAGTTCGCGCAGCAGCTGGCAGTAGCGGTCGGCTTTCTCCAGCACGGGGTCGAGGATCAACGCCTCGCCGCCGGCGCGGCTCGCCAGCAGGTAGCTGTAGGTGCCCGAAACACTGTCGAAGAGCTGACGAAAGATCATGGCTACACGTCCGCGTTAATTCAGATCGGATCAGGGGCGGATGTAGCTCCAGCCCTGCTCCTACAATCCATCAATTGTACCACGGCCCACGGGGAGAGGTGATTTGTTTCGCTTCACTCGCAATCACGATGTCGGTGATCATGGCCGCACCAGCGTATATCCGTTTTCGGTCAGAAAAAGAATTTGCGCGACGCCGACCTGCACCGGCGTCGCTGCTGAAATGAACTCCGGCCGCTTGCCGGCTTCGCGTTCGATTGTATCAACCGTGTTGAGGCAGATGTCGAAACGCGCACCCTGCGCCACCAGGCTCTCGACCATCTTGCGATTGGGATTTTCCGGGCGCAGCAGCTCGATGCCGGGGCCGAACGCCACGACCTCGATCGCGACCTTGTCGGGGTCGTAATGCTTCATCAAATTGCTGGCGACGCTGAGCACGAGGCCCTGCTTGCGCGGGTCGTTGTCGGAGAGCTGCAGCACGATTCTGTGCTCGGCGAACGGCTTGTCCTGCAGCGGCGCCTGCTGGGCGTGCGTCGCAGACGCGGCGGCCGCGATCAGAAGCGCCGCGGCCATGGTGCGCGTGATGGCCGAAAAACCCATCATCCTTGTCCCGCAATGCCCGGATTGTCCTCGACGCCTTTCAGCGTGACGCCAGGCAGCGACCGGTTGGGCGGCTTGCCCGACCGCAGATGTTTGGCGACCACGTCCCAGACCGGCGCGCCGGTCTGCTCGTTGACCGAGGCCCACCCCGCCACCTTGTAGCGCTTGCCGGCCTCCAGCGCGTGGCCGTTATCGAGCTTGAGTTCGGAAATCCGCTTGCCCACGCTCTCGTTCGGACTGCAGGTGTAGGCGAGCCCGCCGACGCGCACCATGTCGCCGCCCTGCTGGTAATAGGGATCGGCGTTGAAGAGATTGTCGCAGATGTCTTCCAGCACGTCCTTGATCTGGCCGCCGGTCATGGTCTGGATGTAGGTCTCCGGATAGGTGACGGCGGTCTGCGCCATCACGTCCTCCATGGTCAGCGGCTGGCCTGCGAGCGCCGTAGTGCCCCAGCGGAAGCCCGGCGACAGCGCTATCTCGGCGTTCAGTTCGCCGAGCAGTGCGTCGCAGATCAGTTGATCCATGCTGCCGCTGAAATTGCCGCGGCGATAGAGCAGGCGGTCGGCGGCGGCGATCTTTTCATCCAGCGTCGCCGCATGCGGCGCGCGTATCTTGTCGATCAGCGCCTGCATCGCCGGATCGGGCTTCAGCAGTTCCGAAAACACCGGGAGCAGCCGGTATCGCACGTTGCTGACCTTGCCCTTGCCGACCTCGAGATCGAGCACCGCCAGAAACTTGCCGTTCGAGCCGGCATTGGTGACGAGCGTGACGCCCGCCGGATTGGTCACGGCAATCGGCTGCGGCACGGCGTCGTGGGTATGGCCGCCGAGAATGACGTCGATGCCGGTGACGCGGCTGGCAAGCTTGAGGTCGACGTCCATTCCGTTATGCGAGAGCAGGATGACGGCATCGGCCTTGTCGGTGTTGCGATGGATATCGACGAGCTTTTGCAGCTCTTCATCGCGGATGCCGAATTTCCAGTCCGGCGTGAAACGCTTCGGGTGCGCGATCGGCACGTAGGGGAACGCCTGCCCGATCACGGCGATGCGATGCCCGCCGATCTCCTTGATGATGGACGGCTTGAAGACGCGTCCCGAGGCTGGATCGAACGCCTTGGCGTCGTTGAAGGCGGCTTCTTCCGTGAGAAAGACGTTCTGCGCCAGGAATTCGCCCTTGAAGCGTTCGAGGTTGGCGCGCAGCGCCTTTTCGCCATAGGTGAATTCCCAATGGCCGGTCATCGCCTCGATGCCGAGCAGGTTGGCGGCGTCGACCATGTCGGCGCCCTGCAGCGTGTTGGAAAGGCCGCTGCCCTGCCAGAGATCGCCGCCGTCGAGCAGCAACGCGCGCCCCGCGCCGGCCTCGCTGCGCATCCGGTCGACCAATGTCTTGAGATGCGCAAAACCGCCGAGCTTGCCGAATCTCCCGGCGGCCTTCTCGAACTCGATGCAGGTGAAAGCATAGGCGTCGGCACTGTCGGGCCGGATGCCGAAGCGATCGAGAAACGCCCTTCCGACCAGATGCGGCGGGTTGCCCCGCATCGGTCCGATGCCGAGATTGACGCTCGGCTCGCGGAAGAACACCGGCCGAAGCTGCGCATGGGTATCGGTGATGTGCAGGATGCGGGCATTGCCGAAGCGCTCGAGATCGTAAACGCCCGCATTCTCGGCGCCGCGCGCCAGCCGTGGCAGGCTGCCGGACAGGGTGGCGGCGCCCGCTAGCGTCAGGAAATCGCGGCGGCGGATGGTCATGCGGGTCTCCGCGCGTCGTAAAGACTCTTAATTGTTGAGCATGATCTTGGCGGAAAACCGGTTTCCGCTTTTCCGGATCATGCTCTAGCGAATTTCCATATCCTTCCAGCGGGTCTTCTCGCTGGTGGCCTGGAAGATCGAAGCCTTGGCCAAGGCCTCGGCTTCCTTGGCCGACGCCGTGGCCTTGTCGAAATCGCCGGCGTCAGCCGCCTTCTTCGCCGCCGTCAGCGTCGCCGCCGTGGTGGTCCATTGGTTGCGCAGTTTGCCGGCCTCCTTGTTGGCCGCTTCAGCCGCGGCGTAAGCCGCCTTGAAGTCGTCCTCGGAGCCTGCGGCGAGCGCGGACACCGCGCCTGCGGCAAGCAGTGCCAGAATCAACGCGGATTTCTGCATCACGTTCCTCATGGCCGCGCTCCCGGGCCTGAAATCGGCAGCCCGTTGCTGACATAGGACAGGTAGTATTCGACGTTGCGGTATTCATCATCCTGCGGGCTCAGCGGCACGCCGCGGATCTGGCTGTTGCAGGTGGTGAAGCGGCGGCTGGTGGTGCCCATGCCGCTCCATTCCGAACGGTAGATCGGCATCGCGTTGACGATGCCAAGCGCAGGCGCCAGGATTTCGGCGCGGATGCGCTCGCCCGGGCTCTGCACGTGGCAGGTGGCGCAAGAGAAGTTTAGCTGGCCGCGTCGCGTGTAGAAATATTCCTTGCCGTTCTCGTAGGCCGCGAGCGCGCGGGGATCGTTCGGGATCTTGATGTCCATCGGCTTGCCGCGCGAAGTGAAGGCCATATAGGCGGTCAGCGCTGCCATTTCGTCCTTCACATAGGAGTACGGCGGTTCGCCATTGGCCTCGCGGCAGCGGTTCAGTGCGAGCTCCAGCGTGATGACCTTGCCTTCCTTCTCATCGAAGTAAGGATAGTTCTGGCGGATGCCGATGCCCTTGTTGGGGAAGCAATCTTCGTAGCTCTTGCCGTTCTTGAACGGCTTGGAGAACATTTCCTTGCCCATCTCGAGCGAGAATTCGTAAGGAGGGAATTGCTCCTTCTCCTGCCACTGCCGGTGCAGGTCCTCGTTCATCGAATAGGGGCCGTTGACGAAATCCTCGAACTTCACCTTGGGAAACTTGTCGGTGAAGAATTTCTGGAACGCCTTGGCGTCGGCGACCGGGTCGATCTTGTCTGCGGCATCAGAGGGCAGGCTGCCCGCAAGCGTCAGCGCTGCGAGTGCAAGCGCGGCGGACGCCAGATAGATCGCGGATCGCAGCTTCATTGGATCTTCGCCGTGGTGGTGTCGGTCGCGCCCTTGTTGTCGACCCAGCTGATCTTCAACTCGTCGCCCTTCTTGCCGCCCTTGAAGGCGAACTTGACGTAGGGATCCTTGGACACGCCGCCGCCCCAGTCGGCGGTGAACACGTTCTTGCCTTCATACTCGAAAGTCAGTTGCTGGATGAAATGCGGCGGAATGATCTCGCCCTTGGCGTCCTTGACGAAGCCGGAATCCATCGGATGCTGGATCAGCGCCTGCACCTCGGTGGTCTCGCCGCTCGAAGTGGCGCGCACGCGAATGGTCGATGCCATCTGAATTCTCCTAGCCTGTTCCTTGGCGCATGATCTTGTCGAAAAACCGGTGTCTGGTTTCCCGGATCATGCGGCGCTGCCCGTTAGCCGCCGCAACCGCCGACGGTGACCTTGACTTCCTTGTTGGCGCTGTAGAGCTTGCCGCCGGCTTCCACGACCACGATCACGTTGCTGGTTCGCGCCATCTTGATGCGGTTGGCGACGTTTGGAAGCGTGCCGGCCGGAATCTTGTAGGACGCCACCAGCGCGACCGGATTTTCGCTGACCAGGAACGAGATTGAGGTCACGTCCGGCAGCGTCGTCGTCACCGATATCGGAACCACGGCGCCGTTCTCCGCGATTTCGGGCGCGTCCATCTTGACCTTGTCCGAAGGCTCCGCCGTCTTGCCGTAGAGCGCCTTGATCGCGTCGGCTTCGCTCTTGGCCTTGAACGCCTCTTCCGGATATTTGTCGTTGGCTGCGGCAAGCGCCGGTGTCAGGCCAAAGGGAAGATTACCGAGTCCGACGAGCGCGACTGCGCCTGCACCCTGCAGGAGCAGTCGCCGCGTGGCCGAAAATCCGACGTCAGTCATGTCCATCGTCTCCTAAAGCGTGCGCGCGCACGTCACAGCCTTAAATCTCTTGGTCCTGCGTCACAGCGTTTGCAGGAAATCAACGACCGCTTCGATTTCCTTTGGAGTCAGAATCCGGTTTCGTCCGAATGGCGGCATCACGGTCAGGGGATTGCGCTCGGTTTCATCGTGAACGATCGCGACGAGGTCTGCGCGATTGGGATACTTGCTCTTGATGTCGATCAGTTCCGGTCCGATCGAGCCTGGAAGGTTGCCGCCCTTGATGACGTGGCAGGTCAGGCAATTGCCCTTGCTACGATCGAAGGCGAGCTTCTGGCCTTCGGCCGCGGCGGACTGCGCATGCGCCGTGCCTGCCGACAGCAAAGCGCCGATCACCAGCGCCAGCGTGAGCGCCGGGAGCCTTAACGCCAGAAGTCTTGCGGATTCCGTCAGGGAATGATCGGTCACGGGCGTTTCCGTCGTTTCTATTTCGATTGCATCGTGTCGAGCGGCCCGGTCGTGCGTGGCGTCAGGTCTCTGCCTTCCGCCGTCGACGATAGCCTGACATCGGCGGCGTTGACGCAATTATTCATGCAGGGCTTGGCCATCGTATCGGGGCGCGGGTCGGTCCAGATGAAATTGTCGCGATTGCGCATTTTGACTTTCGGCAAGCTGTTGCGATCGGCAACGAATTCATTGGGAACGAGGTCGTTCAGGCTCAGAATATAGGCGGTCAAAGCATAAACGTCATCTGCTGACAATGTGTGCGGCGCGGACATCGGCATGGCGCGGTTAATATAGTCCCATAGGGTCGGGGCGAACGGCCAGTAGCTGCCGACCGTCGGCTCCGGGCGCTCGTCCCGGAGCGATCCGACGCCGCCCACCAGCTTGGGGAAGCGGCCTTCGCCTTCGCCGAAGGTTCCATGACAGGCGGCGCATTGTTCGGCATAGACGTCGGCGCCCCGGTCAACCGTGCCCTTGCCCGGTGGCAGGCCTGCGCCGTCCTCGCCGCGCACGTCGATGTCCCATCCGGCGATCTGCGCCGGGCTCGCCACGCGGCCGTAACCGAACGAGCCGGGCTCTGCCGCGCCGGCGAGGCCTCCAGCCGCCAGCAAGATGGCCACGATCACCAGGCAAATCTTACGCGAGCTGAACATTGAAGACGCTTCCGTCTGATTTGACCTGCCAGGTCTGGATTGAATTGTTGTGATAGATCGAGTTCGAGCCGCGCTGCTTTCGCAGCTCCGCAATCGTCGGCTGCACATAACCGGTCTCGTCGATGACGCGGGATGCGACCAGCGCCGGGCGGCCGTCCCAGCGCCAGGGCAGGGTGAATTTCGTCAGCGCCTTCGACAGCACCGGCTCATGCAGCCGCGCGGTTTGCCAGTTGACGCCGCCATCCATGGAAACGTCGACACGCCTGATCTTGCCGCTGCCGGTCCATGCCAGTCCCCTGATTTCATAGAGGCCGGGCCCATCGAGCGGCTTTTCCGGGCAGGGAAAGGTGATGACGGATTTGGCGTCGATCAGCCAGGTGAAGCCGCGCGAGGTGCCGTCCGGCATCAGGTCGGTGTATTTCGAGGTTTCCTCGCGGGAATGCCAGGGTTTGTCGCCGAGCTTGATCCGGCGCAGCCACTTGATGTTGACATTGCCTTCCCAGCCCGGCACCACCAGCCGCAGCGGATAGCCCTGTTCGGGCCGCAGCGCCTCGCCGTTCTGCGCGTAGACCACGAGACAATCGTCGAGACATTTGTCGAGCGGCAGGCTGCGGTTCATATGCGCGCCATCGGCGCCTTCGACCATCGCCCACTTCGCTTCCTTTTTGACGCCGACCTCTTCCAGCAGCGTCGACAGTCTTACGCCGGTCCATTCGGCGCAACTGACCATGCCGTGGCTGAACTGCAGCGAGTTCATCTGCGCGGCGCGCCAGTTCATGCCGCCATTGGCCGGGCATTCGATGAAATGGATGCGCGTGATCTGCGGGAAGCGCAGGATGTCCTTCATGGTGAGCAGCAGCGGGCGCTCGACCAGCCCGTGGATCATCAGTTTGTGCTGCGCCGGATCGATGTCGGGCCGTCCCGCATGGTGGCGCTCGAAGAACAATCCATTGGGTGTGATGATGCCGTGCAGGTCCTGCAGCGGCGAAAAGCTTACGGACGATTCCGCGCTGGCAGTGAGCCAGGGAACGTTGCGCCGGATGACGGAGGCTTCGGTATCCGCAGGCCGGCCATAGGGCCGATCGACCACGCCAGCGCCGATCGATTGCGACCACGGAGCGTCCGCGGGAGGAGACGCCTGCGCGGGGCCGGCGGTCGCGGGTTTGCTGCCGAAGGCGAGGCTGCCGGCCAGCGCTGCGCCGAGGCCAAGAACGCGGCGTCGCCCCAAAGGCGCGTCCGCGCCGGCAAGATCGGAGAGAACAGCCTTGCTGCGTAACGGGTCAGGCCGCACGTTTTCTTCCCCTCCCGGCCACATCGCCGCATCATTTCTTGCTTTTTTGAACCGGTATCGACATTTGCTAATTTAGTCAATGCTAAATAAAGGCTCGGACGTTAGTATGTCATGTGTGCTTCGCAGGCACGGAAAACCATCCTGGATTGGACGCGATGAGAGCAGCCGCGGCGACAGCCCAAGAGCCACAATCGGCCCCCGGCGCCGACGATGCGGCGGCGCTGAAGCAGCTGGCGAAGCAGGCCGGCGAAGCTACCCAACTCCTGAAAATGCTCGCCAACGAAAAGCGCTTGCTGATCCTCTGCTTTCTCGCCGTGCGCGGCGAGATGACGGTCGGGGAACTGGTCGGCATCGTCAAGCTGAGCCAGTCCGCATTGTCGCAACATTTGGCGAAATTGCGCGCCGACGGCCTGGTCGAATTCCGGCGGACGTCGCAGACGCTGCACTATCGCGTGGCCGATGAGCGTGCTTTGCGCCTGCTGCAGGTGCTGAAGGAAATGTATTGCGGCGAATTGAAGTGACGCGCCGCATCCACATGTTCAGGATCATGGCGATTTTTGCGCGAGGCTAACGTGGCGGAATATGTGGTGGAATTCGGCAAGGATGGACGGCCGGTCGAACCCGACGGCCGGCTCGATGCGGCGGCGTTTCATCGCAACCATGCGCCGATCTGGGCGGTGCTGCAAAAATTCCTCGCCGGCAAATCTGGTGACGTGCTGGAGGCCGGCAGCGGCACCGGCCAGCATGTCGTGCACTTTGCAAAACATACTCCTGATATCATCTGGTGGCCGAGCGATCTCAACGAGCGGCACCTGAAGAGTATCGAAGCGTGGCGCGCTTATGCCGGCATGCCGAACATCCGTCCGCCGCTGCGGATCGATCTCACCGATCCCGCATGGTCTTCGGCCATGCAAGACGGCGGCGGTCCGGCGGAATTGCTGGCGGTGTTCTGCGCCAATGTGATCCACATAGCTCCATGGCGCGTCGCCGAGGGCCTGTTCGCCGGCGTGGGGCGATATCTGCGCGCTGACGGCCGGTTATTTCTTTACGGTCCTTTCAAGCGCGACGGCAAGCACACCGCGATGAGCAACGCCGTGTTCGACACCAGCCTGCGCGAGCAGGATGCCGAATGGGGCGTGCGCGACATCGCCGATCTCGAGAAGCTTGCGGCGGCAGCGGGTCTTGCCCTGATCGAAACCGTGCCAATGCCCGCCAACAACCTGATCTTGGTCTACGGGCGATCGGCCGCATCGGCGTAGCGCCCTCTCCGCACCTCAGTGATAGGCGAGGCACCACTCTGATCCGCGAAGCCAGCAGCGCTCGTCAGGAACGTCCTGGTCCCGGTACAGTCGTGTGACCTTTTGCCAGCCGCCACGGGCGAAGGCTTCAGCAAGCGCTCGTTCGGACGCCTCGTCGCGGCCGCCGGCGCAGGGGAATATCGCAACTGGCGAAATCCATTGTGCCAAATAGTTCGCGGCTCTTCGCTCAATTCGGAACACTGCGCCGGCGCTCGCCAAGCGCTCCGGCGCTATGCCGCCAAATCCCTGATCCGACGTCATCGGCATGATGAGGCGGCCGCCATCGGCAAGGCCATCGAGCCAGCGTGCCGCTGGCTGGGTGCAGCCGGCGTTGACATAGATGACATCGGCGGCATCGAACGGCACCTGCGTGCCGTCGCCTTCAATCACCGCGACATTCGCATAGGGCGCCAGGCTGGCTCTGGCACGCGCGGCGAGGCTCCCATCATATTCGATTCCCGTTACCCGCCCTGACGGCCCGACGAGATGCGCGAGGATGGCGGTGTAATAACCCGTACCAGTGCCAACATGCACCACGTGCCCGCCGACCGCGGGTAATGCCTGATGGATGAGATGGGCATGCAACGACGGTTGCCCGTTGTTGACGCGGCGCTCGGGCACCAGCGCGACCAGATCGTCGGTATAGAGATAGACGGGGTCGGCGTCGGGTGTCGACACATAGTCGCGCAGCCATCGTCGCACCAGCCACGGACCTGGGCCGAGAAAATCCTCGCGGGGGATGACAGCAAACGCTTGGGCAAGGCGCGCATCGTCGACGCTTGCGGCGGCAAGTACCTGCTTGGCGTATGCCGCACGAACGATGCGGAGTTCGGCTTGCGTGTCCATTTTGCTCTCCATCCCGGCCCATGCTATCAGTCTTGTGTGATTTGACACACCGATAGGTGTGTTAAATAGCATACTCATCGTAAGGAGGCCAGATTGAAAAAGCGGCTCTATCCGGCCGTGCTGGAGCGCGGTCCGCGCGGTGCGCTCGGCGCATGGTTTCCCGATTTTCCGGGCTGCGTGGCCGGCGGGCGGTCGCAGGAAGAGGCGATCGAGAAAGCGGAGGGTGCGCTGGCGCGAGCGGTGGACGGCATGGCAGAGCAGGGCAGGCCGCTGCCGGCGCCGACGCCGATCGCGCAGATCGCGTTGCCCAAGGGCGCCGACGTCGTCGCCTATTTCATCGTCGGGGTCGATCCGCCCGATCCGTCCGAGCGGGTGAACGTCTATTTGCCGAAGAGCCTGATTACGCGGATCGACAAGCGCGCCACGGAGCTTGGCATGAGCCGCTCCAGCTTCTTCGGCTTCGCAGCTACGATCGCGCTTGATTGGAATCCGGGTTTCCCGCACGCCGGCGCGGCGGATCCTCGCTCAAAGGTCCACAAGACCGGTGCGGTGCGAGCCCAAAGGAGACCAGGCAAGAGGCGGCCGTAAAGGCGCGTTTTCGCGTGGCGTAATCTGTTGGCCGCGCGCGAGAGCGGCTGCGGTGCGCTGGCCCGCGCTTCGGCCCAAAGCGAAACACTACGTGGCGTTATCCGCCCAGCCGATCTTGTTTCTCAGGAATGTGTAGCCGAGTGCGATGAACCCGGCGCGTTCGCGGTTGTCCTTGCCGTAGCCGTGACCGCCCGCCGCCGGTTCGTAGAAATGGGCTTCGTATCCCATCGCTTGCAGCTTGGCCGCCATCTTGCGGGCGTGGCCGGGATGAACGCGGTCGTCGCGGCGCGTGGTGGCGATCAGGATCGGCGGGTAGTTCTGGCCCGGTGTTGCAGCGTGATAGGCGGAATAGGTCTTCAGCCACTCCCACTCCGCGGACTTGTCGGGATCGCCATATTCCGCGATCCAGCTCGCGCCCGCGAGCAGCTTCGTGTAGCGGCGCATGTCGATCAGGGGAATCGTGCAGAACAGCGCGCCAAATCTTTCGGGGTAGCGCACCAGCATGTTGGTGATCAGGATGCCGCCGTTCGATCCGCCTTCGGCGGCAATTCGATTGGCGCGCGTCACGCCGCGCTTGACGAGGTCGGCGGCAACAGCCGCGAAATCATCATGCGCCAGCCGCTTTCCGGCGTAACGGCCGGCATCGTGCCAGCGCGTACCGAACTCGCCGCCGCCGCGGATATTGGCCTGCACCGTGGTGCCGCCGCGCTCCAGCCAGAGCTTGCCGAGCGCGGAGTTGTAATATGGTTTCACCGCAGCGCCGAAGCCGCCATAGGCGCTCATATAGAGCGGTGCATCGCCGGTCTCGGTGGCGGGACCGGTCTGCACATAGGGAATGCGCTCGCCGTCCACCGAAATCGCCTCATGGCGGGTGACGATAAGTCCGTCGGCGGAGAAGGTCTCCGGCGCCCGCTTCAATACAGCGGGGCTGGCTGTGCCCTCGATCAGCAGCAGCGAAGGCGGCGTCACGGGATCCTGCACATTGGCGAGCAGGTCGCCGTTGCTCTCGGCTTCGTGACGGTCGAGACGCCAGACATCGACCACACCGATTTCGGGAAGCCCCCGTAGTTGCGCGCGCGCCCAGCCGCTTGCCGACGGCGTGCAGATTTCGAACACCGGGCGCAACTCGTCGAGAACAGACAAGATAAGTTTGCCGGCCGTCCAGAAAAAGCCTTGTAGCGCCCGCCGTGGCTCCGGCTCGAAAACGACGGTGAAGTTTCGCTCGCCCGCCAGAAAGGCCGAGAGCGAGATGCCGAGCACGCTGTCCGGCGCGTGGGTCTTGCCGGCGATCGTCCAGGCGCTGCGCAGTTTCACGACCAGCCAGTCGCCATGCGCTTCCATCCAGATGTCGGTCGGCAGGTCGAGCTTTGTGCGCGGACCGGCCTCGGTGCCGAGCCAGAGATTAAGATTGAAGAAGTCGATCCGATCGATGAACCACATCCGCTGCGTTGGCCCGGTGTCGTCAACGCTGCAGTACGCGGCCATCCGGTCGGCCGGCACTTCGAACAGTACCGGCGCTCTTTCCACGGGCTCGCCGCGGCGCCACAGCCGGACCGTTCTCGCATAGCCGGAATTTGTCGCCATGCCCTCGCCCAGGGCGCTCGAAAGCAGCAGCGTGTCGGCGTTGACCCATTCGACGCCGCTCTTGGCTTCACGCAGGGTGAATCCGTTTGCGACGAAAGCTTTGGCATCCAGATCGAATTCCCGCAGCGTTACCGCGTCACTGCCTCCCCGCGAAAGGGCTGTTATCACGCGTGAGTTGCCCGGCAGCGGCTGCGTCCAGCTGAGCAGCCAATCCTTGCCTTCTTCAGTGGCGAGGCGGTCGATGTCCAGCAGCGTCTCCCAGCCTGGCTCCGCATTGCGAAAATCCGCAAGCGTCGTGCGCCGCCAGAGGCCGCGCGGATTTTTGGCATCCTTCCAGAGATTGTAGACGAGCGCGCCCTGGCGCGTGACATAGGGAATGTTGTCGGTGCGATCATAGATCGCCGCAAGCGCATCGCGATCAGTCTCGAATGGTCGGCCGCCGAAGGTTTCCAGCGTCAGCCGGCTTTGCCGGTCGACGAAATCAAGCGCGCGTTCGCCCTCGACTTCCTCGAGCCAGAGATAGGGATCATCGTCGGGCGCGGCGATGGTCGGCCTGTCGTCGATTGGCATGGCTTGAACTCCAGGAAATGCCGGTCGCTTGTACCGCAATAGGGCATGATCGGGCGACCCTCGATGTAGGCTGTTGCCGGTGTGCTGTCCAATGCGCGCGCTTCGCATAGCGCGCGCCCGTTTGCGCCGGTTGATCGCGTCGCCCAGCGTCTTCATAGTGCCCGCAAATGAATCGATAAGGCTCCTCCCCGGGGCCCTGCCGGGGCGGAATTGCCGATGTTGGATACCACCACAGCTACCGAAGAGATCGCCAATGACGCACGCGCACGCGGCAATGTGCTGCGGCTCGCCGCGGCGCAGGCGCTGACCGGCGCCAATTCGGCGGTCATTTTCGCCACCGGCTCGATCGTCGGCGCGACGCTGGCGCCGGGCATCTCGTTCGCCACCGTTCCGCTCTCGATGTATGTGCTGGGGCTCGCCGCCGGCACGCTGCCGACCGGCGCGATCTCGCGCGCCTATGGCCGCCGCATGGCTTTCATCATCGGCACGTTCTGCGGCGTGCTGACCGGCGCGCTTGCCGCCATCGCGGTCCTGTATGCCTCGTTCTGGCTGTTCTGCGGCGCGACGTTTCTCGGCGGTCTCTACGGCGCGGTCGCGCAGTCCTATCGTTTTGCCGCCGCCGACGGCGCCAGCACAGCGTTCCGGCCCAAGGCCATGTCGTGGGTGATGGCGGGCGGCGTGTTCGCCGGTGTGCTCGGTCCGCAGCTCGTGCAATGGACCATGGATATCTGGCCGCCTTATCTGTTTGCGTTCAGCTTCGTGGTGCAGGCCTTCGTCGCGCTGGTGGCGATGGCGGTGCTGTGGGGTGTCGATGCGCCGAAGCCCGCGCCGGCGGATATGCACGGCGGCCGGCCGCTGTTCGAGATCGCGCGGCAGCCGCGCTTCATTGCAGCCGCGCTATGCGGGGTGATTGCGTACCCCATGATGAACCTCGTGATGACCTCTGCGCCGCTCGCCATGAAGATGTGCGGATTGACCGTCAGCGATTCCAATTTCGGCATTCAGTGGCACATCGTGGCGATGTACGGGCCGAGCTTCTTCACGGGCTCGCTGATCGCACGTTTCGGCGCGCCGAAAATCGTTGCGCTCGGTCTGCTGCTGGAGGCGGCCGCGGCGGGAATCGGCCTTGCCGGCATCACCGCCATGCATTTCTGGGCGACGCTGATCGTGCTCGGGGTGGGCTGGAACTTTGCCTTCATCGGGGCGTCGGCGCTGGTGCTGGAGACGCATCGGCCGCAGGAACGCAACAAGGTGCAGGCCTTCAACGATTTCCTGGTGTTCGGAATGATGGCGCTGGGCTCGTTCTCGTCCGGCCAGTTGCTGGCGCATTACGGCTGGTCGATGGTAAATATGGTGGTGTTCCCGCCGGTGCTGCTCGGCCTTGCAGTGCTGTCTCTGGCCTCGCTCGCCAAGCGTCGGGCGAGGCTGCAGGCGGTCAACGAAATTCTTGATCCGAGTATTTGATTACTGCTGAAGCTGTAGGAGGCCCCATGCCGACGCGCGCCCGTCTCGATGAGTTCATTGCAGCCGTCGTCTCCGGCGACCACGCCGGAGCGATCGAGCGTTTCTACACGGAAGATGCCAGCATGCAGGAGAACGCGGCGCCGCCGCGGGTCGGTCGCGACGTCCTGGTCGCGCATGAGCGCGCGGTGCTGGAGCGCGTCAAGAGCGTGACGTCGACTTGCGTTGCCTCGGTCGTCGAGGGCGATCGCGTCGCAATCAACTGGGTGTTCGAGTTCGTCTATCATTCCGGCAAGACCGGCCGGTTCGACGAGGTCGCGCTGCAGGAATGGCGCGGCGACAGGGTGTTTCGCGAACGGTTCTTCTACGACCCGTCGAAGCCCTAGCTGCCACCTGCTGACAGTTCGGTGTCCGTCGAATTGATGGCCCTTGCAGCCTTGTTTGCTGTTGCCGACATGTGCCGGGCAAGCACGGAAATGACGCGACAGCAACGAAGAGGCCTCTATTGGACGCTCTCAACTACACCCCTCGCGACGAAACCTCGATCCGCTACGACGGCTGGCGCATCGTCGTCGTCTGTTTCCTGCTGGCGACCTTCGGCTGGGCGTTCGGCTTCTATGGCCAGAGCGTCTATGTCGCCGAGTTGCAGCGGTTGCACGGCTGGCCGGCGTCGCTGATCTCGTCGGGTACGACGTTCTTCTATCTGTCGGGCGCGGCGCTGGTCGCCTTTGTCAGCGAGGCGATCAAGGGGTTCGGCCCCCGGAATTGCATGATCGCGGGCATCTGCACCATGGCTTTGGCCGCGATCTCGATCGGCCAGGTACGCGAGCCCTGGCAGCTCTATCTCGCCAACGCCGTGCTCGCCTTCGGCTGGGCCGGCACCAGCCTCGGCATGATCACCAACACGCTCGGCCTCTGGTTCGACAAAAAGCGCGGCATGGCGATCAGCCTGGCGCTGAACGGCGCGAGCTTTGGCGGCATTGTCGGTGTGCCCTTGATGGTCATGGCGATCGGCTATTTCGGCTTCGCCGGCGCGATGACCGCCTCGGCCGCGGCGATGGTTATCGTGATGATTCCGGTGATCCTGCTGGCCGTCGGACGGCCGCCGGCTCATTCGGGCGCGGGCGCGATCGACGCTGCCGACACGCCGTCGCCGACGCAAATTCGCGCACGGGCGTTCCGCGATGTCGGCTTCCTCTCGGTGTCAGCGGCGTTCGCGCTGGTGCTGTTCGCGCAGGTCGGCTTCATCGTGCATCTGATCGCGTTTCTGGATTCGGTGATCGGGCGGCAGCAGGCGGCAGTTGCGATGGCGCTGTTGACGGCGATGGCGGTGGTCGGCCGCGTGCTGTTTTCCTTCGTGATCGACCGGATGAACCAGCGGCTGGCGTCCTCGCTCTCCTTTGTCAGCCAGGCGGTCGCGCTCGTCATCGTCATCAACGTGCATCATGATTACGCGCTGATCGCAGCCTGCGCGCTGTTCGGGTTTTCGGTCGGCAATCTGATCACGCTGCCGGCGCTGATCGTGCAGCGCGAATTCGACCCGCGTTCGTTCGGCGTGCTGGTCAGTTTGATCACGGCGATCAACCAGATCACCTACGCGTTCGGCCCCGGCGCGGTCGGCCTGCTGCGCGATCTCTCGGGAAGCTATACGCTGCCGTTCTACGGCTGCATCGCGGTGGAGCTGACGGCGGCCGTGCTGGTCATGATTCGGGGACACGCAAAGACCTCATCCTGAGGAGCGGCGCTTAAGGCGCGTCTCGAAGGGTGGCTCCCGCGTCCTTCGGCCTATTGCGCCGGAGGCGGCGGCTCGCAGCATGCGGCGGAAAGTGGGGCATTCCATGTGGGTCCGCGCGGGGCAGGCAGCGGCGTGACGCAGGCCGTCGCGCATGGCGCTTAGCCTGCGGATATTTCTGTCAATCTCGTCCGCCTTGGCCGCAAGCATCCGCCGCTCGATGCGTGGCCGTCCGTCCGGCGCGAACATCAGCGCGATCTCGTCGAGCGAAAACCCGGCGGCGCGCCCGAGCGCAATCAGCGCGAGCTGTTCCAGTACCCCGGCATCGAACAGACGGCGCAGACCCCGCCTGCCGATGGAGGCGATCAGCCCCTTCTCCTCATAGTACCGCAGCGTCGATGCAGGAACGCCGGACCGCTGTGCCACCTCAGCTATGTCCATATATTTCATCTCTTGACCTCAAGTCGACTTGAACTGGCAGAGTGCAGCCTTCGGCGTCTCAAGGCAAGAAAAAGGAGACCATCATGGATACCGCCCATCAGACCGATGTCGAGCAGACGGCGCTTTGGAACGGCCCGGCTGGACGCGCGTGGGTCGAGACGCAGGATCTGCTCGACCAGATGTTCAAACCGTTCGAGAATCTTCTCCTCGGAACGGCTCCCGCCGGACCCGCAGGTTGCGTGCTCGACGTCGGTTGCGGCACGGGCGGCACGACGCTCGCCATCGCGCGGGCGCTCGGAGGTAAGGGCGCGTGCGTCGGCGTCGACATTTCAGAGCCTATGATTGCGGCTGCCCGGATTCGCGCCGAACGGCAAAGCGCGCCGGCAAGCTTCATGCGCGCCGACGCGCAGCGCCACCCGTTCGAACCAGCAAGCTTCGACCTGATTACTTCGCGCCTTGGCGTGATGTTCTTCGACGATCCTGTCCGGGCGTTTGCGAACTTGCGGCGTGCCGCAAAGGATGGCGCCGAACTCCGGTTTATCGCCTGGCGGAGTGCTGCGGAAAATCCGTTCATGACCACAGCCGAGCGCGCCGCGGCACCACTGCTGCCAAACCTTCCCGCCCGCCGGCCGGACGCGCCGGGGCAATTCGCCTTCGCGGACCGGCACCGGGTCTGCACCATCCTCGAGGAGAGCGGCTGGACCGATATCGATATTCGGCCGATCGATGTTGACTGCACGCTGCCCGAGAAGGAGTTGGTCCGTTACCTGACCCGGCTCGGCCCTGTGGGCCTGATCCTTCAGGAGACGGACGACCAGACCCGCGCGCAAGTCATCGAAACGGTTCGCCCCGCCTTTGATTCCTACGTGCGCGGAACGGACGTCCGGTTTACCGCCGCCTGCTGGATGGTCGGTGCCCGAGCGCCGTCAGTTGCATCGAGGGTCACCGCGCGTGGCTGAGGCGGCGGACTATCTCGCGTGCATTGTTCTGATCGGGATCGGCGCGACGGCGGTGATGGACTTGTGGTCCATCGCCCGAAAATGGCTGTTCGGCGTTCCTGCGCTGGACTATGCCTTGGTCGGTCGATGGCTCGGCCATCTGGCGCGTGGGCGCCTTCGTCATGATCGGATTGCTGCTTCGCCGCCAGTGTGGGGTGAGCGCCTGATCGGGTGGACCGCGCATTATCTGATCGGTATCGCGTTCGCGGCCGTGCTGCTGGCGATCTGGGGTCTCGACTGGGTTCGCCACCCGACGATCGGCCCCGCACTGATCGTCGGAATTGGCAGCGTGGCGGCGCCCTTTCTGTTGATGCAGCCGGGAATGGGCGCCGGCATTGCGGCCAGCCGCACGCCGCGTCCCGTTGCCGCCCGGCTCCACAGCCTGACGACGCACGGAATTTTCGGCGTTGGCCTCTATGCAGCGGGCTGGCTTACAAGTCTGTTGAACGCGTTTCTACAGCGCTAACAACACAAGGCGCGGTTCACTCGCTCGAGTTACGATGAATACGTGGCTACGTTTCCCGCTGCCTGAGCAAATCCTCCAGATCCAGCCGTTTCGTGCACATCGCGAGCGAGCCGTCCGGCGCGCGAGGCCAGTCCTCCTGCGGCCGGTCGCGGTAGAGCTCGACGCCGTTCTGGTCGGGATCGCGCAAATACAGCGCCTCGCTGACGCCGTGGTCGCTGGCACCATCAAGCTCGATGCCGGCCTGGATCACGCGATACAGCGCATCCGCCAGCGCCGGGCGCGTCGGATAGAGAATGGCGGTGTGAAACAGCCCGGTGGTGCCCGGCGGCGGCGGATGGCCGCCTTTGCTTTCCCAGGTGTTGAGCCCGATGTGATGATGATAGCCGCCCGCCGAAATGAACGCCGCGCCCGAGCCCATCCGCTGCATCACCTCGAAGCCGAGCACGCCGCAATAGAAGCCGAGCGCACGCTCGAGATCGGCGACCTTGAGATGGACATGCCCGATCCGGGTGCCGGCGATGATGGGTGGGTTCTGGGGCATGGTGTCTCCGCTCGCGATTCTTGAACCTCGCCCCGCTTGCGGGGAGAGGTCGGACTTTACGCGAAGCGGAAAGTCCGGGTGAGGGGGTACCGGTCTATCGTCAGGTCACAATTCGCGGAGGGAGCCCCTCACCCCGACCCTCTCCCCGCAAGAGCGGGGAGAGGGGGAGGAGAGAGCTCACGCAAGATCCGATATCTCGCCTTCCGGCAGCCCGAACTCAAACGTGTTCAGCGTCATCGACACCATGGTGTAATAGCCGCATAGCCCGATCACTTCGACAATCCCGCGTTCGCCAAGCACCTCCACCGCCTCATCGTACAGCGGCTTCGAGACACCTTTGCCCTCATGCAGCGATTTGGCGAGGTCGTAGATAATCTGGCCCTTGGGGTCGTCGAAGGTCGGCGTGCGGCGGTCGCGGATATCCTCGATGATCTTCGGGTCCATGCCGCCCTTCAGCGCCAGGCGCTTGTGCGCGTACCATTCGTAGTGCGAGGTCCAGTGCCGCGCGGTGACGAGGATCGCGATCTCGGAAAGCTTTGCGGGAAAGATCGTGTTGAAACGGAGTTGTTCGCCGAGCCGCGTGGCGTGCCGCGCCATGTCCGGGCTGTTGAGCCAGGCCATCATCGGCGCCGGCGGGGCGCCGCGCTTGCCGGATACTGCTTCGTCGTAGGTTTCTTTTTGTTCGGCGCTCATTTCGCCAGGCGAAAGCAACTTCAACCGCATGCCCGTTTCCTCTTGTTTTTCAATCGGTACGGCTTTGCGCATACACCCGATCGGGCATCATGACCACCGTCGGCGCGGCATGGGCTGACGTCAGACATATATTGAATTCCGCAACGCGAGGGCTAAGGTCACCTCAACATCCCACATGGAAACGCCGACATGTCCGATCTGGAAACATTCCGCCGTGAAACCCGCGCCTGGCTGGAGGCCAATTGTCCGCCGGAGATGCGGCGTCCGATGACCTCGGAGAACGACACCTATTGGGGCGGGCGTAACGCCAAATTCTCGTCCGAGCCGCAACGCGTCTGGTTCGAGCGGATGCGCGACAAGGGCTGGACCGTGCCGGACTGGCCGAAGGAATATGGCGGCGGAGGGCTCGATCGCGCCGAGCACAAGGTGCTGCGTGAAGAAATGGCGGCGATGGGCGCCCGCTCCCCGCTGTCGAGTTTTGGTATCTGGATGCTCGGGCCGGCGCTGTTGAAATACGGCAACGAGGCGCAGAAGAAGGAGCATCTGCCAAAAATCGCCGCCGGCCTGATCCGCTGGTGCCAGGGCTATTCGGAGCCGAACGCCGGATCGGACCTCGCCTCGCTGCAGACCCGCGCCGAGAGCGACGGCGACGATTACATCATCACCGGCCAGAAGATCTGGACCTCCTACGCGAACTACGCCGACTGGATTTTTTGCCTGGTGCGCACTGACCCCACGGCGAAGAAGCATGACGGCATCAGTTTTATCCTGTTCGACATGGCCTCGAAGGGTGTGTCGACAAAACCCATTCTCCTGATCTCGGGTTATTCGCCGTTCTGCGAAACCTTCTTCGACAATGTGCGCGTGCCGAAGTCGCATGTGGTCGGCACCGTCAACCGTGGCTGGGATGTCGCGAAATATCTGCTGCAGCATGAACGCGCGATGATTTCGGGGATGGGCGAGCGCGGCGTCGGCCGGCCGCTCGGCCAGGTCGCCGCCGATTCCGTCGGCACCGACGAGCAAGGCCGGCTGGAAGACGCGATGCTGCGCAGCCAGATCTCGACCTTCGAAATCGACGAGGCGGCACTTGGCGCGGCGGCCGAACGCGCGGTCGATCTGGCCAAAGCCGGGCAGTCGCATCCGGCGTTTTCCTCGGCGATGAAGTATTACGGCACCGAGCTCAACAAGCGCCGCCACGAAATCCTGATGTCGGCGGGCGGCATCGATGCGCTGGAATGGGAAAGCGAACGCTCCAGAGGCGGCGCCCGCCCGCGCGCCTGGCTGCGCACCAAGGCCAACTCGATCGAAGGCGGCACCAGCGAGGTGATGCTCGGCATCGTCGCCAAGCGCATCCTCGATCTGCCGGGGGCGTAGCGCGCTCTAACCGTCACGGCCGGGCTTGACCCGGCCATCCACGTCTTTCTTGCTGTTGCGACCAAGGACGTGGATGCCCGGGACAAGCCCGGGCATGACGGCAACAAAGTTAGTCCATCAACACAGCGTTATCGGAATCTATCAATGCCCCTCGTCCTCACCGAAGAACAATCCATGCTGCGCGACAGCGCGCGCGGCCTTATCAGCGACAAGGCGCCGGTGTCGCATCTGCGCGGTCTGCGCGACAGCAAGGACGCAACGGGTTTTTCCCGCGACCTCTGGAAGGCGTTTGCCGAGATGGGCTTTTCCGGCCTGCTGGTGCCTGAAAATTTCGGCGGCAGCGGGCTTGGCTGTGTCGAGGCCGGCGTGGTGATGGAGGAAATCGGCCGCACGCTGATGCCGTCGCCGTTCTTGTCGACGGCGGTGCTGGCGGTCTCCGCGTTGTCGCGCGGCGGCAGCGAGGCGCAGAAATCGGCGCATCTGCCTGGGATTGCCGACGGCTCGCTGCTGGCCGCGCTTGCGATCGACGAAGGCGCAAAACATCGCCCGCTGCAGACCAAATTGCAGGCGGTTCGTTCCGGCAACGGTTTCAAGCTCAACGGCGCCAAGGCGCTTGTGGTCGACGGCCACACCGCCGATCTCCTGATCGTCGCTGGCCGCACCGGCGGTGCTGCCGGCGAGCGCAGCGGGCTGACGCTGTTCCTGGTCGATCTCAAGGCCAATGGCGTCGCGATCGAACGCACCGTGATGGTGGATGCGCATAACGCCGCGCGAATCGAATTCGCCAATGTCGAGGTCGACGCGGATCACGTGCTCGGCGAAGTCGACCAGGGTGCGGCGCTGCTGGACGGCGTGCTCAATATCGGCCGCGGTGCGGTGGCGTCCGAAATGGTCGGCTTGAGCGAGGAGGTGTTCAGCCGCACCGTCAGCTATCTGAAGGAGCGCAAGCAGTTCGGCAAGCTGATCGGCGAATTCCAGGCGCTGCAGCACCGTGCCGCGCAGCTCTACATCGATATCGAGATCACCCGCGCCGCCGTCCTGAAGGCGCTGCAGACGCTTGACGGCGATTTCGATCGCGCAAGCGCGGCGGTCGCAGTCGCCAAGGCCCGCGCCGGCACGACGGCGACGCTGGCGGTGCAGGAGGGCGTGCAGATGCACGGCGGCATGGGCATGACCGACCAGTTCGACATCGGCTTCTTCATGAAGCGCGCGCGGGTCTGTCAGGAATTATTCGGCGACAGCAATTACCACGCCGATCAGTTGGCGCGGATGAAGAGTTATTGATACTCATCGGCCTGCGCCCGCTCGCGCCCCACACACTAGTGTCGTCACCCGCGAAGGCGGGTGATCCAGTACGCCGCGGCCTTTCGTTCAATCGCCGACGTCTCTGGAATACTGGATCGCCCGGTCAAGCCGGGCGACGACAGTAGTGGGTGTGGCTAGCGGAGAGACCTACCTGATCGGCGGAGCGTACTGGATGCCGCCATTGCTCCAGAGCGAATTCAGCCCGCGCGGGATCTTCAGCTTCGATCCTTCGCCGACATTGCGGTCATAGATCTCGCCGTAATTGCCGACATGACGGATGATCCGGGCGGCCCAGTCCTTGGATAGTCCGAGGTCTTCGCCGTAACTGCCTTCGGTGCCGACCAGCCGCATGACGTCGGGCTTCTTCGACTTCAGCGCCTCGTCGATGTTCTTCGAGGTGACGCCGAGTTCCTCGGCGTTGATCATCGCATACAGCGTCCACTTCACGATCATCATCCAGTCGTCGTCGCGCTGCCGTACCACGGGGGCGAGCGGCTCCTTGGAGATGACGTCGGGCAGGATGACGTTGTCGTTCGGTTGGGTAAGGTTCAACCGGAGTGCATAGAGCTGGGAGACGTCGCCGGTAAAGGTGTCACATTTGCCGGACTCATAGGCTTTGAGCACCTCTTCCAGCCTGGGAAACTTGACCTCCGTGTATTTCATGTTGTTGGCGCGGAAGTAGTCGGCGAGGTTGAGCAGCGTCGTTGTCCCCTCCTGCACGCAAACCTTGCTGTTATTGAGGTCCAGCGCTGAATCGATGTTACGCGAGCGCGGCAGCATGAAACCCTGGCCGTCATAATAGGCCACCGCCGGGAAATAGAGGTAGTTGTTGCTCTCGCGCGACATGCTCCAGGTCGTGTTGCGCGAGAGGATGTCGACCTTGCGGCTCTGCAGCTCCTTGAAACGCTCGCTGGCGTCCAGCGGCACGAATTTCGCCTTTTTGGGGTCGTCGAAAATGGCGGCGGCCACCGCGCGGCAGAAATCGACGTCGAAGCCGGTCCAGTCACCCCTGTCGTCGGGAATTGAGAAGCCCGGCAGACCCTTGTTGACGCCGCACAGCACGTCGCCGCGGCGGATGGTTCGCTTCAGGGTCTTGGTATCGTAACGCTCATAGGTGATCGCGATAGCCGCGACCGCGATTGCGACCGCCAGCCCGATGAGGAGGCCGCCTCGAAATGTCCGTAGCATTTTTAAACTCACTAATTTCAGGGAATGGATCGGCAGGAGAGGCCGTGTCGCAATTACAGTTCCGGCTTTTGCCGGATGATGACCTTGGTGCCGACCGGCACACGCTCATAGAGGTCGGCGACGTCGGCGTTGACCAGCCGGAAGCAGCCGGATGAGACGGCGGTACCGATGGTGTCGGGCCGGTTGGTGCCGTGAATGCGGTAGACGGTGGTGCCGAGATACATCGCGCGCGCGCCGAGCGGATTGCCGGGGCCACCGGCCATGAAGCGCGGCAGATAGGGCTGGCGCGCAATCATCTCCGGCGGCGGCGTCCAGTCCGGCCATTCCGCCTTGCGCGTGATGTTGACGAGGCCCTGCCACTGGAATCCCTCGCGGCCGACGCCGATGCCATAGCGCAGCGCGCGGCCGTTGCCCTGAATGAGATAAAGATGGCGCTCGGCCGTGACGACGATGATGGTGCCCGGCGCCTCGCTGGTGCGATAGAACACCGCCGTCTTCTTGAATTGCGGATCGAGTTCGACGGATTCGTCAGCGATAAGCCCGGGCTGGTCGCCGACGTCGGGCTGTCGCGTCTGGGCCTGGCTCTGCGGGGCCGAAAGGATCAGGCCGCCCGTGGCGATCAACATCCAGATCAGGTGCCGAAACTTCGTCATCGCGAACTCTCCTTCTGGCGCGCTGGGCCAAGTGGCGGTGGACTTGGCCAAATCAACGGAACCATAAAATCTCAGGGCCAGCTAGATGGCAAGTTTAGGGCGAATGTGGCGAATATGTAACTGAAATGCCTTCTAATTTTACGCTCTGCCATATTGGGCCGTCTGGCTGGCCTTATTTCGGCGCGATCCACAGCCTCAGCAAAAATGAAATCAGCGTCACGGTGCCGACGCCGCCGAGCCAAAGCGCGACGAACCACAGCAGACGCTGTGTCAGCGGGCGCTGTTCTGGCTTGATCTGGCTCAATGATACCCGCTCTCGGGTTTGACCTTGCCGCGAAACACCCAATAGGCCCAGGCGGTATAGCCGAGGATCAGCGGAATCAGCGCGGCGACGCCGAACAGCATGAAGATCTGGCTGTTTGCCGGCGCTGCCGCCTGCCAGATCGTGATGCTCTGCGGCACGATGTAGGGATACATGCTGATGCCGAGCCCGGCATAGGACAGCGCGAACAGCGCCAGCGTCAGGAAGAACGGCTGGTAGTCATATTTCCTGGCAAGGCTGCGCAGCAGCAGGGCGGTGACTACAGCAACCGAAATCGGTACCTGTGCCGTCATGAGGACGTTCGGCCAGGCGAACCAGCGCTCGGTGTACTGTATATGGAGGAACGGCGTCGCGATGCTGACCGCGGCGATGGTCCCGAGCATCGCGAGCAACAGGACCCAGCTCAGGTGATAGGCGCGGTCGCGCAACTCGCCTTCCGTCTTCATGACAAGCCATGTCGCGCCTAACAGCGCATAGCCAACCACCAGCGATACACCGGTCAGGATGCTGAACGGCGTCAGCCAGTCCCACCAGCCGCCGGCATAGCTTCGTCCTTCGACATGCACGCCTTGCAGGATGGCGCCGAGTGCGATTCCCTGCGCCAGCGTCGCCAAAAGCGATCCGCCGAAAAAGGCGATGTCCCAGCGGTTACGCTGGGCCGTCGTGCGCCAACGGAATTCGAAGGCGACGCCGCGGAACACCAGGCCGAGCAGCATCACGATCATGGGCGTGTAAAGCGCCGGCATCAGTACCGCATAGGCCAGCGGAAACGCCGCCATCAGCCCGCCGCCGCCGAGCACCAGCCAGGTTTCGTTGCCGTCCCAGACCGGCGCGACACTGTTCATGACGACGTCGCGATCGCGTTTCTCCGGGAACAGCGGAAACAGGATGCCGAGGCCGAGGTCGAAGCCGTCCATCACGACATAGACAAACACGGCGAAGGCGATGATGAAGGCCCAGATGATTGCGAGGTCGATTGCGATCATCGGGCGGCTCCCTCGGTAACCGCGCCCGCGGCGGGCGTGATGCCGGCCGAGCGGATCGGGACCTCGTGCGACGGCCCCTCTTCGCCGGGATGCGGCGGGGCCGCCATCAGGCGCAGCAGATAGATCACGCCGGCCGTGAAGACGGCGAAATACACGATGATGAAGGCGATCAGCGAGGAGGCGACTGCGGGCGCCGCCAGCGGGGAGGCGGATTCAGCCGTGCGCAGCAATCCATAGACCGTGAACGGCTGGCGTCCGGTCTCGGTGGTGATCCAGCCCGCGAGCACGGCGATGAAGCCCGCGGGCGCCATTGCGACCGCGAACAAGTGCAACAGCCGGGAATCGTAGAGCTTGCCCTGCACGCGCATCAGCAGGCTGAACAGACCGAGCGCCAGCATGAGCAGTCCCATGCCGACCATGATCCGGAACGACCAGAACGTGATCGGCACCGGCGGCCAGTTTTCGCGCGGCACCGTGTCGAGGCCGGCCATCGGCGCGTCCGGCGAGTGCTTGAGGATCACCGAACCCAGCTTCGGCACTTCGATCGCGTAGTCGACCCTGCCGGCGCTCTGGTTGGGCAGGCCGAACAGGATCAGGGGCGCGCCGTCCTTGTGGCTCTGGAAATGGCCTTCCATCGCCATGATCTTCACCGGCTGATGCTCCAGCGTGTTGAGCCCGTGCTGGTCGCCGGCGAGGATCTGGATCGGCGCCACTAACGTGGCCATCCACATCGCCATCGAAAACATCACCCGCGGGCCGGCGAGGTGGCGGTCGCGCAGCAGGTGCCAGGCGCCGACCGCGCCGACCACCAGCGCGGTGGTCAGATAGGCCGCCAGCACCATGTGCACGAGACGGTAGGGGAATGACGGGTTGAAGATCACTTTCAGCCAGTCGGCGGCGATGAACTGCCCGTCGGCGTTGATGGCGTGGCCCGTCGGCGTCTGCATCCAGGAATTCGCTGATAGAATCCAGAACGCCGAAATCAGCGTGCCGATCGCGACCATCAGCGTCGCCAGAAAATGCAGCTTTGGACCGACGCGCTGCAGGCCGAACAGCATCACGCCGAGAAAACCTGCCTCGAGGAAGAACGCAGTCAAAACCTCGTAAGCCATCAGCGGGCCGATCACCGGACCGGTCTTGTCGGAAAACGCCGACCAGTTGGTGCCGAACTGGTAGGACATCACGATGCCCGACACCACGCCCATGCCGAACGCGACGGCAAAGATCTTCAGCCAGTAGTTGAACAGGTTGATATAGACCTCGCGTCCGGTCCAAAGCCACAGCGCTTCGAGCACGGCGAGATAGCTGGCAAGCCCGATCGAGAAGGCAGGGAATATGATGTGGAACGACATTGTGAAAGCAAACTGCGCCCGGGCCAATACGACCGCATCCCAGCCTTCGAACATCGGCACCACCTGTCGCAGTTTCATCGGGCGCGATCTCGAAAAAACCGAACCAGAGTTTTCGAAAATTGCGCCCGAACCAGGCGTGTATCCTACCACGCCCGATACGACGATCATACCTGCGCGCCAAGCGGAACAGGCGTGCAGGTCTAGCCGACGTCCGATGGATTCAGTGCCAGTCGCCGGGCGATCTCTGCCCGCACGGCCCGGGTCTGCTCCTTACCGACCAGCACCGGACTGCGGATCTTCCTGCCGGTGCGGAGCCGGATCGCGATGACGTAGTGGCTGCCCCTCCGGCCGCCGCTTTCGATGTCGATGCGCTCGACATCGTCATCGCTGACCGTATCCGTCTCTATCGTACCCTTCAACGACAGCCGTTCAAACCTGATGGCGCCGTCGCGGACAATCCAGAATGCACTGGTCCGATAGAGATGCCTGATCAGCACGAAGGCCATGATCGCGCCGAGCGACCAGACGGCGATTCCAAGGGTGGACAATTTGCCGCTCCAGAGCGCATAGACGAATGGAAGGCTCAGCGAGCAGGCGAACAGCACGACGAGAGCCCTGTAAGCCCGGATGCGTTTGGAACTGATCGGCTTACCCAGTCGTATCCGGGGATTGGCGGCGTCGAGCGGGTTCTCGGCTAATTCGGGAGCGGGCAACTGAAGCAGCCAGGCGACCTGCAAAGTGGTTTTTTGCACTTGGGTGACATCAGGCAGCGGAGGTGAGGTGAGCGTATCCCCCGATTCGGTCTCGACTACGAGGGCGAACTCCACCGATTTGCCGATGCTCTTTCGCAGACGCATCCCGGCTATTTCGTCGTCTCTGATCAATCTTCGGTGCAACTTCCCGAATGGACGCTGTTCGCCGATCAGGATTTCGCCTGACGTAATGATCCAGACGACGTTGCGATCAAAGAGCGCGGCGCTCAGCAGCAGGCACCCGAACAGCAACGCAAACAGGGCGGCGATGCCGAGCCATTGGTCGTTTGCAAGGTGAGCGAGGCCTGGCAGGGCGATCAAACACAAAATAGCGGCAATGCCTGCGAGAACGAGCCGCTCATTGAGCGACGTGCCCTTGCGCAGCCTGACTTCATTCTCGCTTGCCGCGGTATCCATCGTCGGCGGCAAACATCATGACCGGCGTGGTCACGTCAAGCCGCAAAAGTATGCGACCGTAATGTGACAGCCTCAGTTGATTTATCTCAGCTCGCCGCGTTCAGCAGCCGCGCCACCGTTCGGTCGATCTCCTCGTACTGGCCTTCACCATCGTGCTGGAACACTATCTTGCCATTCTGGTCGACGATATATTGCGCCGGCCAATAGCGGTTTCGGTAGGCGTTCCAGGTCTGCGAGTCGTTGTCCTGCGCCACCGGATAGGTGATGCCGTGCCGCTTCAGCGCCGTCCGGACATTGGACGCAGAGCGTTCGAACGGAAATTCCGGCGTGTGGATGCCGACGACGACGAGACCGCGATCCCTGTATTTGGCGTAGAGCTTGGTGACATGCGGCAGCGTGTTCACGCAGTTGACGCAGCCATAGGTCCAGAAATTCACCAGCACGACCTTGCCGCGGAGATCGGCCAGTTTGAGCGGCGCGGAATTGAACCAGTTGCCGAGGCCGACGAAATCGGGCGCGGTGGCCTGTGTCGCGGCGACCGTGAACGGTGTTTCCGTCGCGCGTGCCGCATCACCGCAGAAGGCTGGCACCGCGGAGCCTGCGAGAGAAAGCATCGCAATCCCGGCGGATGTGGCGAGCGAGCGTAGGGTCATGGTGGTCTCCATTGGATCAGAGGCCGATCTGGCCATTGGGGTAAAATCCGGTCAGCCACGCCACGATCAGCGTGTCGTACTGGAAGTAAGCGAGCAGCGCGAAAGCGATCACGACGACGCCGAACCCCTGCTGCAGGCGCGGGGCAATCCGCGCGACGCTGCGAACGCGGGTGGTGACGGCCTGGCCGCCATAGGCGATGGCAAGCATCGGCAGCGCCGCGCCGATGGCGTAGACGACGAGCAGCAGGCTCGCCCAGGCGGTGTCTTTCGACGTCGCAATGACGGTCAGGATCGAACCCAGCACCGGGCCGGCGCAGGGCGTCCAGACCAGGCCGAGCGTGGTGCCCAGCACGAAGCCGCCAATCACGCCCTGACGGGATGCGGCCGAATGGCCGTTGAATCTGCCGATCCGGGTTGCGAGCCACTCGAACGGCGTCGGCCAGATCATCAGCAATCCAAAGCCGACCAGCACGACCGCCGCGGTGTTTCGCAGATGATTCGGATCGAAATCGAACACGCGCGTGATCGCACTCAGCAGCAATGCCACCATCGAGAATGACATCACAAAGCCGAGCGCGATCATCGCCGGCCGTGCCTTGCCGGTCTGGCCGACCGATGCCCCGAGGAGGATAGGCAGCATCGGCAGCGTGCAAGGCGCAGCCACGGTGACGACACCTGCGAGCAGCGCGAGAACGAGATTGAGCATCGAAGGCGTCCATCACCGGGCCCGGCGGAACCTTTGCCGGGGTGCTTGATGAAATTCGCGGTGATGGGGCAGGGCGTTACGCGCGCGAAGGTCGGGAGGCGTCACGTCTCTGTGAGACTTTTTCGCTCGATGCACACGAAATCAGGCGCCAACGCAAAGCGACCCGGCTGGGGGGCATCCCGGCCGGGTCGTTGGAGGTTACTTGGGAGGTTGAGAGCTTGGAAGGCTAGAACTTGGAAAACCAGAACTTGGGAGGCGAGAAATTCAGCGGGGGGTCTCGCTGTCGTAGGAGATCACGCAGACCTCCTTGGGACTCTTGGTGCCGCAGTCCACCACCTGTTCACGCACGAACGTCGAACCGCTGTCGCGCTGGGCGCGGGGCTGAACGTTCTGGGCCGACAGGGTGGCGAGCGTCGCGACGGCGCCGAGCGGGACGATGAAAAGGCGGAAGGACGGCTTCAGCATGTTCGCTCTCCTGTTCGGCGTTGGCGTTTAAGTTGTTGATGAAAGGTATAGGGGCTGAGTTTTTCTGGGTGATGTCGCCAATTGTTTCATTTGTTTCGCCGGAGGTAATCTTTGTCCGTCGAAATCGACCCGTTCCTCGCCCCAATGCCGTATTAACCTGTTGAAATATCTTCGCTTTATGCAGCGATACTGTCCACGCCGGCGCCCTTAAGCAACTCGGCCAATTGTTTGCGGGCATAGAACATCCGGGTCTTCACCGTGCTCTGGGGAATACCGATGATCGCGCCGGCCTCTTCCACCGACTTCTCGTGGTAGTAGACCAGGTTGATGATCTCGCGATGGGCCGGCGACAGTTTTGCGACGCAGGCGCGCAGGATCGCGCTGGTGTTGCTGCGGTCGAGCGAAGCTTCCGGCGTGTCGGCCTCGTCGGCGATCTCCAGCACGTCTTCCTGCTCGATGTCCTCATGCTTGCGCTGGCGCAGCGCGGTCAGCGCCTTGAAGCGGGCAATCGACAGCAGCCAGGTCGAAACCTGCGAGCGGCCCTCGAACTGGCTGGCGGTCCGCCACACGTCGAGGAACACCTGGCTGACGAGGTCCTCCGCCATCGTGGTGTCGCGCACCATGCGCAGCACGAAGCGGTAAACCCGGACGTTATGACGGGAATAAAGCACATGCATCGCCGTGCGGTCGCCCTTGGCAATACTCTGCAGCAGCATTTCGTCGGATGTCGCGCGGGCGGCGGCAATCGACTTCTTGGCTGCGGCGTTGATGGCGATAACGTTCGACATGACAGGCTCCCAATTCCCCACGCCCGGCGGCGTTTCGTTGGGAGGATTGTTAATGAGGCTCGGTTTCGGGATGTCTGCTCCAAAGGGGGAAAATGGTTTCGTGCAGGAGAGAATTGTTTCGTCGCGGGGCCTGCGACGAAACATTCGGGGGTGAAAGGCGAGTAATTTCAATATGTGGAAAATTGGATGATTTCGGACGCGGATTTGTTCCGATGCTTTTAGCAAGGACGGGGCTTTTAACCTCGCCCCGCTTGCGGGGAGAGGTCGGATTGCCTCGGCGATGCGAAGCATCGTCCGGTGCAATCCGGGTGAGGGGGTACAGGTCCATCAATTGACAGCAGTGTTCGCGGAGAGAGCCCCTCACCCCAACCCTCTAAGAGCGAGCTTCGCTCGTCTCGACCCCGCAAGAGCGGGGCGAGGGAGCGCACAACGCTAACCCTTCTCGCCCGTCGGCGAGAACAGATAGCCGCCGCCCCTGATCGTGCGGATCACGGCGGGCTTGGTCGGGTCGATCTCGATCTTGCGCCGGATGCGCATGATCCGCAGGTCGACCGCGCGGTCGAAGGCTTCGGCGTCGCGCGCATTGGCCAGCTCCAGCAGCCGCTCGCGCGACAAAACCCGCTTCGGGTTGGCTGCGAACACTTTCAACAGGCCGAATTCGGAGGCCGTCAGCGGATGCTCGTTACCTTCGTCGTCGCGCAGCGCCTGGGCTTCAAGGTCCAGCCATTTGGTGCCGAACCGCACCAACTGCGCCTTCTCCGTCTTTGTTGCAGCCGCAGCCTCAGGTGCTGTCGCCGCCTTGGCCGGCGTGCTGCGGCGAAGCACCGAGCGGATGCGCGCCATCAGTTCGCGCAGCTCGCAGGGCTTTGCGATGTAGTCGTCGGCGCCGAGTTCAAGCCCGACGACGCGGTCGATCGGGCTCGCGGTCGCCGTCAGCATGATGACGGGGACGTTGATGCGGCTCTTCAGGTCTCGAATGATCGAAAGCCCGTCTTCCTCGGGCATGTTGAGGTCGAGCACGACGAGGTCGGGCACGTTGGTCTCGATCACGCTGCGCAGGCTTTTTCCGCCGTCGCACAGCGTGACGCCGAAACCGTGCATCTTGAGGTAATCGCCGACCATCTCGCGGGCCGGCGCCTCGTCGTCGACGATGATGATGTGCGGGCTCTGGGTCATGTCGTCTCTGTCGCAGGCAGTGTAACGGTAAATGTCGATCCCTGTCCGGGGCCGGCGCTTTCCGCGGTCACATGGCCGCCATGCATGTCGATGATACGTTTGACGATCGACAGTCCAAGGCCGGTCGAACTTTCCCCGGCCGTCGGCTTGGCCGAAAGCCGCTGGAAGCGGCCGAACAGCCGGCCGAGATCCTCCGGCGAAAGGCCGGCGCCCTGGTCGGCGATGCGGATCACCGTGTCGCCACCCTCATGGGTGACGGCTACCGTGATCTTGCCGCCGATCGGTGAATATTTGATGGCGTTGCTGAAGAGGTTGTCGATCGCCTCGCGGATCCGGTCGGCATCGCACATGGTGACGATGTTCGGCGGGGCGGACACGCTGATGGCCTGCTGCTTGTTGACCGCCGAGGGCAGGTTGGAATCCGCGACTTCGGTCACGAGCGCTGCGATATCGACCGGTTCGCGGCGGATCGTGATGTCGAAGGCGTCCGCCATCGCATCCGAAATCAGGTGATCGACCATCGAGGTCAGGCGCTTGGTGGCGTCCCTGATATGCTCGACCTGGGCGGTGACGTTCTCCTTGGGCGAGCCGGCGCCGATCAGCTCGGTCAGCATTTCGGTGCGGCCGAGGATCACGCCGAGCGGGTTCTTCAAATCATGCGCGACGGTGCCGAGTATCTCGTTCTTGAAGCCGTTGGCGCGCTGCAGCCGCAGCCACTGCGCCGAGAGCCTTCGGTTGGCCTGCATCAGCGCGCGGGTGCGCTGGGCGACGCGGTCCTCGAGCTGGGTATTGGCCTCGTGCAGTTGCCGGTAGAGGATGACGTTGTCGAACGCGATCGACAGCCGGCTGGAGAAAATCTCGACCAGCGCGCGGTCGGTGTCGGAAAGCTGGCGCTCGGCCTGCAGCAGCACCACCACTTCGCGGCCAGAGCCGGTGCGCAGGTAAAGCACGCTGCGGTGGTCGGCGAATTCGTTCTTGCGACGCTGGAACGCGGCTTCCACCATCTGCCGCAAATCCGGATCGAGCGCCTTGGAGCTCGTGGTCCCGATGAAGCGGCTGTAGCAGCCCGAGCCTGCGAGGACCGAGAATTCGCTCCCAGGGGCGCCGTCGTCGCGCAGCACCAGGATGCCGGCGCAGTCGACATTGAGCAATGATGCGAGCTGGGTTAGCACGCCTTCCGCGAGCCGCTGCATCGATTTGAAGTCGTACAGCGTCGAGGCGGCGTCGATGATGATTTCAAGCCCGCGCCTGGTCTGCACCATGCGCTCGAGCTGCTGGTAGCTGCGCAGCGCCGCCGTGAGCGAGGTGAACAGCTTGTCGGCCGTGAGCTCGGTCTTGGCCTTGTAGTCGTTGATGTCGTACTGGACGATGACGCGGCGCTCGGGCGCTTGTCCCGGCTGGCCGGTGCGCAGGATGATGCGGACGGTCTCGTTCTTGAGCTCGTTGCGGATGTACTCGACGAGGTCGAGGCCCGCGACATCGGTTTCCATGATGACGTCGAGCAGCACCGCCGCCACGTCGGGATTTTCGCGCATCAAGGTGCGGCCCTCGGCCGCGGAATAGGCCGACAGGATTTCCAGCGTCGCGCCGTGGAGATTGTAGTCGCTCAGCGCAAAGCGGGTGCCCTCGTGCACCGCGGCATCGTCGTCGATGACGGCGATCTTCCATTTGCGGGCGGACGAGTCCTCCGGAACGGTCCCGGTATCGTCGATCAGGTGGAGGACATCGTCCTGTTCGGCCATTGAGGAGTTCCGTCGGCTGCTGTCTGGTCTGTAATCGTGGGTTCGCCCCGGGCGACTTTAGGCATGATAATGCGGAATGTGGTGCCTTGTCCCAGCCTTGACTCCAGCATCATCCGGCCGCCGAGCTGTTGAGTGACAAGATTATAGACGATATGCAAGCCCAGCCCGGTACCGCCTTCGTTGCGACGCGTCGTAAAGAAGGGGTCGAACGCCTGCCGCTGCACGTCCGGCGTCATTCCGGCCCCATTGTCGGCAAAAATGATCTCGACATCGTCGCTGCCGCGCGCCCGCGCCGAGATCGTGATCGCCCCGGACCGGCCGTTGGCAAAGGCATGATTGGCGGCGTTGAGGAAAAGATTGGTTAATATCTGGCCGTAGGAGCCGGGATAGCCGTCGATGAAAAGCCCTTCCGGCACGTCGACCGACAGCGTGATCGCGGCCTTCTTCAGCACCGGTTTCAGGCTGGCGACGATCTGGTCGGTGGCCTCGCTGAGGTTGAATTGCCGGCGCTCGGCGTGCGAGCGGTCCACCGCCACCTGCTTGAACGACTGGATCAGCTCGCCGGCGCGGTGTAGGTTCGCCACCAGTTGCCCTGCGGCGTCGCGCGAGGACTTGACGAATTCGTCGAGCTTGGAGCGGCGCAGCGGCTCGGTGCGCAATTCCTGCTCGAACGTTTCAGCCCGGCGCGCAAAGCTCGACGCCACCGTCAGGCTGATGCCGATCGGGTTGTTCACCTCATGGGCGACGCCGGCGACCAGTCCGCCGAGCGCCGCCAGCCGTTCGGCGTCGATCAGGTTCTGCTGCGCGGTGTTGAGCTCGAGCAGCGCGCTTTCGGCCCTTTCCTTCGAGGCGCGCAGCTCGTCCTCGGTCTTGCGCTTGGCGATGGCGTTTTCGCGGAAGACGTCCACTGCGCGCGCCATGGCGCCGACTTCGTCCCGGGCGGTGGTGCCCTGCACCCGGCGATCGTAATTGCCCGAGGTGATCGCATGCATCGCCCGCAGGATCTGCTGCAGCGGCAGGCGGATCGAGAGCGCGATCAGGACGCCGGCGGACAGGATGATGCCGAGGAACATCACCGCGATCGACAGCACCCGGCGCGAGATGCCCGCCAGTGTCTTGTCGAACGTCTCCTGCGCCTTCTGCTCGCGCTGGCGCATCTTGACCGACAACTCGTCGATGACGCCGATCGCCTCGGCCTGGCTGGCATCGATGGTGTTGCGCAAGAGCTCGGTCCGGATCGTGAGCTGCTCGGTCAGCTTGGCCATCCCCTCGCGCAGCGCCACCGTCCGCGCCTTCAACCGCGTCAGCGCCATGCGCTGCAGGTCGTTGTCGGCGAGGTCGGCCATCGCGGGGATGGTATTCTCGATCGTCTCGGTGTTCCTGCGGGCGTCCTCGGCGGAGGTCGAGGCGCGCGACAGATAATAGGCGTTGGTAGCGACCAGCATGGCCGTGAACGCCTCGCGGGATTTCCCGAGTGCCGGCCAGATCTGCGCATCGCGATGCCCGGTGGCGCCCTCGATGATCGAATACAGCCCGGCCATTTCCCGGGCCGGGCCCAGCACCTGCTGCTCATAGGTCCTGGTGATGGTGGCCTGCACGGCGCGCAATTCGCCGAAGCCGTTGAGGAAACGGTCGGTGACGTGTTCGAGCCGCTCGACCGATCCTGACAGCATCGGATCGTTCGCGGCGCGCGTGGTCAGCGTGCCGAGCACCGCTTCCCGGAGCAGCAGGATCTCGGCGAACAGGTCGGGGCTCGGCTGGTTGATGTAGCGATGGATCAGGTTCTGCAGCCGGCTGGTTTCGCTTTCCAGCAATGCCAGGATCTTGTCGGACTCGCGCACCTGCCGGACGTCGTCCCAGGCCGAGCCCAGCACCTTGGCGCCGTTCCAGATCAATACGGCGAGCACCACGACGACGGCGGAGTTCAATCCCGCGATCGACAGGATGCGCCAGCGGATCGGCACCGCGCGCAGCCACTGCACGACGCGAAAACGCCCGCGCGCGGCGAAGCTCGGCGGCCGTTCCGCTGCTCGCTGTTGTTGCGGTGCGCCGGTCAAATTCATTCCACTCCACGAAGACGCGTGATCAATAGCGGCGTCGTCGCCCCGATCAATGCAACGATGGTACGGTTGAGACCGGCCGCGCCGGTCTTGATTTGTTCGAGGGCTTCCTCCGCGCCGAGCCGGCGGGAATGGAACGCGTCGATCAAATGCCTCTCGTTCCGGGGATCGGGCATACCAAACTCGCGCGCAACAGCACCCGTTGAGACCGCCGTAAGCAACAGCGCACCAACAAGCACGAAGGTCCGCGAAAGGTTGGCGCGGCGATACACAGGCGACAAATCCCCTTAGAGATTGAGTCTGCGGTGGGGGAGAAAAGGTTCAAGCATTTTTAGCAGAATTTACCGATGCTTGGCTATTGGCGGTTGGGCCGGCAGCCGGTTTTCCGCCAGTAATCCTGATAATCTCGCTACAATCTTAAATTGTGTTGTGCGCTGCGGCGATGCCGGGCGGATTGAAACCGCAGCCGCAGCGATTTATGAGGGCTTGGGAACCCATTTATCGAAGGCGCGGCAGAGCAAGGAAATCACCAGTGAAATTGGCCTTGAGATTCTTGCAATTCGCAGCCCTCGCCGCCACGGCGCTTGCGTCTCCGGCGCAGGCCGCCACCGAAATCATGTGGTGGCACGCGATGTCGGGGGAGCTCGGCAAGCAGCTCGAAAAGCTGGCGGCCGATTTCAATGCGTCGCAGTCCGACTATCGGATCGTGCCGACATACAAGGGCAACTACACCGAGACGGTGACGGCAGCGATCTTCGCGTTCCGTTCGCGAAGCCAGCCCGCCATCGTCCAGGTCAACGAGATCGCGACTGCGACCATGATGGCGGCAAAGGGCGCGATCTATCCGGTGTTCGACTTGATGCGCGATCAGTCGGAGCCTTTCTCGCCGGAGGCGTATCTGCCGGCCGTGACCGGCTATTATTCCGACGTCGCCGGCAACATGCTGTCGTTTCCGTTCAATGTCTCGACGCCGATCCTCTACTATAACAAGGACCTGTTTCGCGCCGCGGGCCTCGATCCGGAGGTGGCGCCGAAGACCTGGGCCGAGGTCGGCGCTGCGGCGAAGCGCCTGCGCGCGGCCGGCTCGCCTTGCGGGCTCACCACGTCCTGGCCTTCCTGGGTCCATGTCGAGAATTTTTCCGCGTTCCACAATCTGCCATTGGCGACCCGGGCCAATGGCTTTGGCGGTCTCGATGCGGAGCTGACCTTCAATAACCAGGACGTGGTCCGGCACATCGCGCAGCTCGCGGAATGGCAGGCGACGAAAGTTTTTGACTATAGCGGCCGCGGGCAATCGGCCGAGCCGCGTTTTCAGAAGGGCGAATGCGCCATCTTCATCGGCTCGTCCGGGACGCGCGCCGACATCAAGGCCAATTCCAAATTCGAGGTCGGTTACGGCATGATCCCGTACCGGCCCGAAACTACAGGCGCCCCGCAAAACTCCATTATCGGCGGCGCCACGCTTTGGGTGCTGCGCGACCGGCCGCGCACCGAATATGCCGGCGTCGCGCGGTTCTTCGCCTATCTGTCGAAGCCGGAAGTCCAGGCCGCCTGGCACCAGCACACCGGCTATCTGCCGATCACCCGCGCCGCCTTCGACCTCACCCGCGCGCAAGGCTTCTACGATCGCGATCCCGGTGCGGCGATCGGTATCGAGCAACTCACCTTGAAGCCGCCGACCGAGAATTCGAAGGGAATCCGGCTTGGGTCCTTTGTGCTGATCCGCAGCGTGATCGACGAAGAACTCGAGCAGGTTTTCAGCGCCAAGCAGTCCGCGCAGGCAGCCCTCGACCTCGCCGTCGAGCGCGGCAATCGCCTGCTGCGCCAGTTCGAGCGGGCCAATCCGGACAGATAGATCCACCCCGTCATTGCGAGCGAAGCGAAGCAATCCATCTGTCCCCGCGCCGAGGCGTGGATTGCTTCGCTTCGCTCGCAATGACGAAAAATAAGGTCCAACGCCACCATGACCGCATCGCTGCCGGCATTCACCGACTACGAACCCTTCCGCGCCTGGCGCGCCGATCCGGCGCAATGGCTGCCGATCGCGCGCGATATCGCCCGCAGCCACGGCCTGGCATGCGCGGCGCCGCACGTCTTCACCACCGGCACCAACGTCGTCGTGGCGCTCGATGAAAAACTCATCCTGAAGATTTTCCCGCCATTTCTTCGCAGCCAATTTGCTTCAGAACGAAGCACGCTCGCGCAGCTCCGTGGACAGCTTCGTATCGCGATCCCCGAAACCGTCGCCGAAGGGGAGCGCGACGGATGGCCATATCTCGTCATCACGCGGCTGTCGGGGGTGTTGGGTGGGGACGCGTGGCCGTCTATGCCGGAAGCGGACAAGGAACGCGTTCTTGCCGAAATAGGCGAGACCATTGCCGAGGTGCAGCGCGTTCCTGCCGGGGTGCTCGCGCAGATCGAGCCGAACTGGGACGTCTTCATGCCCGGGCAGATCGAGGGATGCCGTGCGCGGCACGAGCGTCTCGGATTGCCGCAGAAATTTCTGGATGGACTGGACGAACTGCTGCGCGATACGGCGCCCATGCTGATTGCGCTGGACGGGCCGCCGGTGATCCTGACCGGCGAATACATCCCGGAGAATTTCCTGCTGAGCCGCGATGGCGGCGGTTGGCACCTCGCTGGGTTGATCGATTTCGGCGACGTGATGACGGGCAGGGGCGAATACGACCTGCTGGGGCCGAGCGCCTTCATGACCGCCGGCATGCCGCGGCGGGTGCGGAGCCTGTTTGGGGGCTTCGGATATTCGGCTGCGGATATCACGCCCGACCTGAAACGGCGGCTGATGGTGCTGTTGCTGCTGCATCGTCACAGTGATCCCGCCAGAAGCATCTGTATCGCGGGCTGGCAGCAGAAGGCCGCTGACCTCCGTGAACTGCAGGATTTGCTCTGGCCCATTTGAGTGTCGCACAGCAATGGAGCGCTCAAAATATCTGCGTTAAAAGTAGGCAAATATGCCTCTTTGTATGCAATCAATGGGCCGGCGCGCTCAATCGAGAATCCCTGTTTGTTGTCCATCCTGCCGATAAATCAGCGGCTTAGGCGAGGATTAGCTTTGTTTTAACGGTTGGCACAAACCTTGCGATCCCGTTCCAAAGCCGTTTCCCCTCTGGCGTTTGGAGCATCACCCATGAAGCGTCGCGATTTCCTCAAATCCGTCACCGGCGTTGCCGCGGGCGCGATGGTGCCCGCGCCGGCGATCTGGTCCGCGGCCAAGGCTGATGCGCGGTCGGAAACGCTGTTGATTGTCTCGGAAAGCGGCCCCAACAACCTCGACATTCACGGCGTCGGCACCAACGTGCCCGGCTATGAAGTGTCGTGGAATTGTTACGACCGCCTGATCAGCCACGAGATGAAGAGCGGTCCGGGCGGCGTGCCGTATTACGACCGCGACAAGTTCAAGCCTGAACTTGCCGAGGACATGAATGTCGGCGACATGTCGGTCACCTTCAAGCTGAAGAAGAAAGCCACGTTCCACGATGGCGCGCCGGTCACGGCCAAGGACGTCAAGTGGTCGCTCGATCGCGCGGTGAGCGTCGGCGGTTTTCCGACCTTCCAGATGGGCGCGGGCTCCCTGACCAAGCCCGAGCAGTTCGTCGTCGTCGACGACAACACGGTACGGGTCGATTTTGCCAAGAAGGATCGCCTGACTCTGCCGGATCTCGCGGTCATCGTCCCCTGCATCGTCAATTCCGAGCTGGTGAAGAAGAACGCCACCGAGAAGGATCCCTGGGGTCTCGAATACACCAAGCAGCAGACCGCGGGCTCCGGCGCCTACAAAGTGACGAAGTGGACCGCCGGCACCGAAGTCATCATGGAGCGCAACGATTCGTGGGTCGGCGGTCCCTTGCCGAAGGTCAAGCGCGTGATCTGGCGCATGGTGCCGCAAGCCGGCAACCGCCGCGCGCTGCTGGAGCGCGGCGACGCCGACATCTCCTACGATCTGCCGAACAAGGATTTCGTCGAGCTGAAGGACAGCGGCAAGCTCAACATCGTCTCGGTGCCGTATTCCAATGGCGTCCAGTACATCGGCATGAACGTCAAGATCCCGCCGTTCGACAATCCCAAGGTTCGGCAGGCCGTCGCGTGCGCGATCCCCTACCAGAAGATCATGGATGCGGTGCTGTTCGGCCTGGCCAAGCCGATGTTCGGCGCCGCTGCCGACAAGGCCACCGAGGTGGCGTGGCCGCAGCCGACCAAATACGTCACTGACATCGCCAAGGCCAAGGCATTGCTGGCGGAGGCCGGCCATCCCAACGGTTTCGAGACCACGCTGTCGTTCGACCTCGGCTTCGCCGGCGTCAACGAACCGCTCTGCGTGCTGGTGCAGGAGAGCCTCGCGCAGATCGGCATCAAGACCACCATCAACAAGATCCCCGGCGCCAACTGGCGCACCGAACTGAACAAGAAGGTGCTGCCGCTCTACACCAACGTGTTTTCCGGCTGGCTCGATTATCCCGAGTATTTCTTCATCTGGTGCTATGACGGCAAGAATTCGATCTTCAACACCATGAGCTACCAGTCAAAGGCGATGGACGAGTTCATCCACGGCGCCGTCGACGCCGCGGCGATCGGCAACACCGCCAAATACGACACCGACGTAAAGGGTTTTGTCGATCTCGCCTTCAAGGACATCCCGCGCATCCCGCTGTATCAGCCCTATGTCAACGTCGCGATGCAGAAGAATGTGTCGGGCTATCAGTACTGGTTCCACCGTCGCCTGGATTATCGCGCGCTCGTGAAAGCATAAGAGGCGAGCGTCATGCTGACCATGATCGGCAAGCGGCTGATGTTTGCGATCCCGTCGCTGATCGGGGTCGTGATCGTCACGTTCCTCCTGACGCGCGCATTGCCCGGCGATCCCGCGGCTTATTTCGCCGGACCCGCGGCGAGCAAGGAAGCCATTGAGCAGATCCGCAAGAAACTCGGCTTCGACAAGCCGCTGATCGAGCAGTTTTTCCGCTACACCAACGATCTCGCGCATGGCGATTTCGGCAACTCGCTCACCACGGGCCAGCCGGTCGCGACCGAAATTCGCAACCGCCTGCCGGCATCTGCCGAACTGACGCTGCTCGGCCTCGTCGTTTCGGTCATGATAGCCATCCCGCTCGGCGTGCTGGCGGCAACGCGCCCGGGCTCCTGGATCGACCATCTCTGTCGCATCACCACGACGGCCGGTGTATCGCTGCCGGTATTCTTTACAGGTCTGGTGCTGGTCTATGTGTTCTATTTCCGCCTCGGCTGGTCGCCGGCGCCGCTCGGCCGCCTCGACGTGTTCTATAGCGCGCCGCCCGCCGTGACCGGCCTTTATCTGATCGACGCCCTGATCGCGCGCGATCTCGAGACATTTCGTTCCGCGCTGAGCCAGTTGATCCTGCCGGCGGCAACGCTTGCAATCTTCTCGCTGGCGCCGATCGCGCGCATGACGCGGGCCTCGATGCTGGCGGTGCTGGCGTCCGATTTCGTCCGCACCGCGCGCGCCAGCGGGCTGTCGCCGTCGACCGTGATCGTCACCTACGCGTTTCGCAACGCGATGCTACCGGTCATCACCACGCTCAGCATGGTGTTCTCGTTCCTGCTGGGGGCCAATGTGCTGGTCGAGAAAGTTTTCGCCTGGCCCGGCATCGGCTCCTACGCGGTGGAAGCGCTGATCTCGTCGGATTTCGCGCCGGTGCAGGGTTTCGTGCTGACCATGGCGGTCATGTACGTGCTGCTCAATCTGATCATCGACATTCTCTACGGCGTGATCGATCCGCGCGTGCGACTGGAAGGGTGAGGTTGGAAGATGAGTAGCGTTGCGCCTGCCGCTGAGCCCGTCGGACCCGCGCGTACCTCGGGACTATCAGCGATGTTTGAGCACACCCGCTACGTGCTCGGCGAGAACCGCGTCACGGCGTTCGCCTTCGGCCTCTTGGTGATCATCCTGTTCGCCGCGATCTTCGGCCCCTACATCGTGCCTTACGATCCGCTCGCCAGCGATACCGCTGCAGCCCTGAAACCGCCATCCGCGGCGCACTGGTTCGGCACCGATCAATTGGGCCGCGACATTTTCAGCCGCGTCGTCGTCGCCACGCGGCTCGATACCTTCATCGCGGTCGCCTCCGTGGCATTGGTGTTCCTGATGGGCGGGCTGGCCGGCATCGCCGCCGGTTATTTCGGCGGCTGGACCGACCGTATCGTCGGCCGTGTCGCCGACACCATCATGGCGTTTCCGCTGTTCGTGCTGGCGATGGGCATCGTCGCAGCGCTCGGCAATACCGTGCAGAACATCATCATCGCCACCGCGATCGTGAACTTTCCGCTCTATGCCCGCGTGGCGCGGGCCGAGGCGAACGTGCGCCGCAACGCCGGCTTCGTGCAGGCGGCGCGGCTGTCGGGCAACGGCGAAATGCGGATTCTGCTGGTGCACATCCTGCCCAACATCATGCCGATCATGATCGTGCAGATGTCGCTCACCATGGGTTACGCCATTCTCAACGCCGCCGGCCTCTCCTTCATCGGGCTCGGCGTGCGGCCGCCGACGGCGGAATGGGGCATCATGGTCGCGGAAGGCGCGGGCTTCATGGTGTCGGGCGAATGGTGGATCGCGCTGTTCCCGGGGCTTGCGCTGATGATCGCGGTGTTCTGCTTCAATTTGCTCGGCGACGGCCTGCGCGACATCGTCGATCCGCAGCGGAGGACGTGATGGCTGATTCAAGCTTTGCTCGTCTCGGTCCCCGCAGGGGGAATGCGACAGGGGGGCTGACCGTTCTACTTTGCATGGGGTTGTTTTCGATATTTTTGCGGAGGCCGTCATGACCGCCCAGCCCCTGCTCGACGTCAACGACCTCACCGTCGAATTCACCACGCGCCGTGGCATCGTCAAGGCGGTGCAGCACGTCAACATCTCGGTCGGCAAGGGCGAAACGCTTGGCATCGTCGGCGAGTCCGGCTCCGGCAAATCGGTGACATCTTATGCCGTAATGCGGATCCTCGACCGCGCCGGCCGGATCGCCGACGGCTCGGTGATGTTCTCCGGCATCGACGTCAGGGCCGCGAGCGAAAACGAGATGCGCGATTTGCGCGGCCGCGAAATCTCGATGATCTTTCAGAATCCGCGCGCGGCGCTGAACCCGATCCGGAAAGTGGGCGACCAGATCGAGGACGTGCTGCGCCAGCATGTGCAGAGCGCGGGCAGCGACCGCGGCGAGAAGGCGATCGAGGCGCTGGAGCAAGTCAAGATCGCCCGTCCCCGCGAGCGCTATCACGCCTATCCGTTCGAACTTTCCGGCGGCATGTGCCAGCGCGTCGTGATCGCGCTGGCGCTGGCCTGCAATCCGCAGCTCCTGATCGCGGACGAACCGACCACCGGCCTCGACGTCACCACGCAGAAGGCGGTGATGGATTTGATCGTGGAACTGACCAAGCGCCGGAATATGTCGACCATCCTGATCACACATGATCTGGGGCTCGCCGCCGCCTATTGCGACCGCGTGGTGGTGATGGAGAAGGGCCGGGTGGTGGAGACGGCGAAGTCAGCGGATATCTTTGCCAGGCCCGAGCACGCCTATACGAAGAAACTGATGCGCGCGACGCCGAGGATCGGCGTGTCGTTGCGGGATTTGCTGCCGGAAGAAGACCCTGCGGCGCTTTCTTCAGCCTCGCCCCGCGCGCGGGGAGAGGCCGACGCACGAAGTGCGGCGGGTGAGGGGCTGCCTCCGCGGACTGCGATCGTGGAGAGAGCCCCTCACCCCGACCCTCTCCCCGTGAAGGACGGGGAGAGGGAGCAGAAACCCCTCCTCCTCGTCGAAAAGCTCGTCAAGGAATATCCGCGCCAAGGCGCCACCGCCGTGCTCGGCAAACTGTTCTCCCGCAAGCCGCCGGTCGAGACGGAAATATTCCGCGCGGTTGACGGCATCGGCTTCACCGTCGGGCATGGCGAGAGCGTCGGCCTGGTCGGCGAGTCCGGCTGCGGCAAATCCACCACATCGATGATGGTGATGCGGCTGCTCGACCAGACCTCCGGCCGCATCCTGTTCGATGGCGAGGAAATCGGCGCCATCCTGCCGCAGGCCTTTGCGCGACTGCCGCAGCGCAAGAGCATCCAGATGGTGTTCCAGGACCCGACCGACAGCCTCAACCCGCGCTTCACGGCGGCGCGGGCCATCGCTGATCCGATCATGCAGCTCGGCGACGTCAGGGGACGTGACGCGCTGCGCGCGCGCTGCGAGGAGTTGGCCGGCCTGGTCGGCCTGCCCATCAACCTGCTCGATCGCTTTCCGCACCAATTATCCGGCGGCCAGAAGGCCCGTGTCGGCATCGCACGCGCCATCGCGCTGCATCCAAAGCTCGTGATCCTCGACGAGCCGACGGCGGCGCTCGACGTCTCCGTGCAGGCCGTCGTGCTCAATCTGCTGCAGGATCTCAAGGCGTCGATGGGCATGAGTTATTTGTTTGTGTCCCATGATTTGAACGTGGTGCGCTTGCTGTGCGATCGTGTCATCGTGATGCGTGCGGGGCGAATCGTCGAGCAGGGCTCGTCCGAGCGCGTGCTCGGCGATCCGCAGGATGCCTACACCAAGGAATTGCTGACGGCGATCCCGCATCCGCCGTTGCCGGTTCACTAGAGAGTTGAGTGAGAGCGAAAAATGCCCGCCGATCCGCTGGACGATTACATCAACGCCGTATCCAACGCGCTGGCGCTGCCGGTCGAGGAAGCCTGGCGGCCTGCCGTGCGGGCAAATCTCGAAGTGTCGCTGAGGCTGGCGCGGCTGGTCGATGAATTCCCGCTGCCGGACGAAACCGAGCCGGCCAGTGTCTACACAGCCTGATAGCGCCATGACTGTAAACACCGACGGGCTGTCAGCCCAACAAATCGCGCAGGCCGTAACAGACGGCAAGCTGTCCGCGCTTGACGCGACCGAGGCCGCGCTGGCGCGGATCGCCAAACACGATTCCGTTCTGAATTCGTTCACCGACGTCACCGCCGACCGTGCGCGTGCAAAAGCCCGCGCGGTCGATGCCGCGATCTCCGCCGGCCAGAAGGTCGGTCCGCTCGCCGGCGTGCCGTTCGCGGTCAAGAACCTGTTCGACGTCAAAGGTCTTTCAACCCGCGCCGGGTCGAAGATCAATCGCGATCTGGCGCCGTCGCCGCGTGATGCCACGCTGATCGAGCGCATGGAGGCCGCCGGCGCCGTGCTGGTCGGCGCGCTCAACATGGGCGAATACGCCTACGATTTTACGGGCGAGAACGTGCATGACGGTCCGTCGCGCAATCCGCATGATCCGACGCGGATGACCGGCGGCTCCTCGGGCGGCTCCGGCAGTGCGGTTGGCGGCGCGCTCGTTCCGATCGCCCTGGGATCCGACACCAATGGTTCGATCCGCGTGCCATCGTCGTTCTGCGGCGTCTTTGGCTTGAAGCCGACCTACGGCCGGCTGTCGCGGGCGCGGTCGTTTCCCTTTGTCGCAAGCTTCGATCATCTCGGCCCGTTCGCACGCAGCGTCGGCGATCTCGCGCTGGCCTATGACGCCATGCAGGGCCCTGACGCCGATGACGCGGCCTGCACGACACGGCCGGTTGAACCGGTCACCTCACTGCTGGCGCAGGGTGTCTCGGGCCTGCGGGTCGCGGTGGCCGGCGGCTATTTTCAGAAGAACGTCTTTCCCGAAGCGGTCGAGGCTGTCGCGCGCGTTGCCAAGGCGCTCGATGCCACGCAAACAATCGAAATTCCGGAGGCAGCGCGCGCCCGCGCGGCGGCTTACGTGATCTCCACCACTGAAGGCGCATCGCTTCATCTCGACCGGCTGCGAAAACGTCCGAATGATTTCGATCCGGCGGTGCGGGATCGCCTGATCGCGGGTGCGATGGTCCCGGCGCCTTTGGTCGATCGCGCGCAGAAATTCCGCCGCTGGTATCGCGCAAAGGTGCTCGAACTGTTCAAGTCGGTGGACGTGATCATCGCCCCGGCCACGCCCTGCATCGCGCCCAAGCTCGGTCAGGTGAATTTCGTGCTCGACGGCGTCGAGCTCCCCGTGCGCGCCAATATCGGCATCCACACCCAGCCGATTTCGTTCATCGGCCTGCCCGTCGTCGCGGTGCCGGTGCCGCTGGAGCCGATGCCGATCGGCGTGCAGATCATCGCCGCTCCCTGGCGCGAAGATATCGCGTTGCGGGTTGCACATGCGCTGGAACGTATGGGCGTTGCCGCGGCTCCAGCCCCGAGAGGATTATGACGATGGAGATCGATCTTCCCGACGTACTGGCCGAAGTGACCGCGCAATTCGCACGCTACGAGAAGGCGCTGGTGTCGAACGATGTGGCGGTGCTCGATGAACTGTTCCGCAACGATCGCCGCACGCTGCGCTACGGCATTGGTGAAAATCTCTACGGCTACGACGCGATCATGGCGTTCCGCGCCGCCCGCTCGCCGGTCGGGCTGATGCGGCGGACCGACAAGACCGTGATCACGACCTATGGCCGTGACGCGGCGGTCGCCTCGACGCTGTTCTATCGCGAGGGCGCGCCGGGCAAAGTCGGACGGCAGATGCAAACCTGGGTACGTTTTCCGGAAGGGTGGAGGATTGTCGCGGCCCATGTCAGCATCATCAATGATCCCGAAGCTCCCAAGGTGGATTCGAAGTCATGAGTCTTGACGATCTTCGCACGCCAACGCCGCCATCCGGCGCGGAGGCCGAGACGCCGGTCCGGCGCGTCGATCGGCCTTCGTCGCTGCGGAACAAGGTCACGCGCGCGGAAGAGCTGCGGCTGCAGTTGGCCGACGAGATCGTGCGCGGCGTGCTGGCGCCGGGATCGGCGCTCGACGAGACCGATATCGCGCGGCGCTTTTCCGTGTCGCGCACGCCGGTTCGCGAGGCGCTGCGGCAACTGGTGGCGAGCGGGCTGGTCGAAGCCCGCGCCCACCGCGGCGCCGTGGTCGCGCAGCCCTCGCTGGATCGTTTGACTGAAATGTTCGAGGCGATGGCGGAACTGGAAGCGCTGTGCGCCGGGCTCGCGGCGGAGCGGATGCCGCCGGGGGATCGCCAGAAGCTGGAAGCGGTCCACGAGGAATTGCGGGTGCTGAGCCACGCCGGCAATCCCGAACGCTTTCACGAGGTCAACGAGCGCTTCCACAACGCGATCTATGCCGGCTCGCAGAACGGCTATATCGCCGAGATGACGCTGGCGACGCGGGTGCGGGTGCAGCCGTTCCGCCGCGCCCAGTTCCGCAACCTCGGGCGGCTGGCGAAATCGCACGCCGAGCACGACCGCGTCGTGGTCGCCATCATGCGCGGCGACAAGGCGGGTGCAGCGGCCGCGATGCGCGCCCATATCGAACTGGTGCGCGGGGAGTATGAGCTCTACGCGGTGTCGGTGTAAGGCTTTCGCCGCTTGCGCAAGACCGTAGGGTGGGCAAAGGCGCTTAAGCGCCGTGCCCACCATCTTTCCGCTGCTGCATTGATGGTGGGCACGCTTCGCTTTGCCCACCCTACAAAATGACGGCTAGACGCCCGCTTTCTCCGCCATGAACGCGCGCCAGCCACCGTAGGCCGAAATATCGCGTGCGCCATTGATCGCGGCAGGTTCGACGACAAAGCCCTTCACACCTCTTCCATCTGCGAGCCGTACCGTCCCAATCCCGAGCGGCGGCGGGATCGCGGCGACGAACTTGCCGAAGGCTGCGGCCGACAGCGCCCATAGCTCCAGCTTGATCGAGCTGCCCGCGCCTGTGTCCACGCGCAGCATGCCAGGTTTTGGCGGCGTGGTGTCGAGCGCATAGAGTTTGTAATCGGGCGCGGTGGTGGCCTCTTCGAGCAGGCGTCCGCCGAGCACCTGCAGTTCGCCGTTGAGCGCCATGCCGGAGAGGTGCGCGCCGACCACGGCGATGGTGATTTCATCGTTGCTGGTGCCGGCCGGCAATGGCGCGAGCGCGGGCTGCGTCAGGCCCTTGGCCCCCATCTTCAGTTTGGTGTCGGCATGAAACACCCGTCCGATGCTGGCGAGCGCTGCGTCGCGTCCGGCGGGCGCAAGCAGCGTGATGCCGAATGGAATGCCGTCCGCGCGCATCGCGGCCGGCAGCGCGAGGCCGCAGAGGTCGAGCAAATTCACAAAATTGGTGTAGGTGCCGAGCCTCGAGTTGAGCTCGATCGGATTGGCCAGCACCTGCGCGGTCGAATAGGCGGTCGGGGCCGTCGGCAGCACCATCGCGTCGAGATTGGCGAAGGCGCGCTCGGCCACGCGGCGCAGCGCCTGCAGCCGATAGAGCGAGGCAAAGGTGTCGGCGGCGGTGAGCCGCGCACCGGCGGCCGTGATTTCGCGCGTTACCGGATGGATCGAATCCGGCGATGACGCCAAGAGGTCACGGATGACAAGATAACGTTCGGCGACCCACGGGCCCTCATAGAGCAGCCGCGCGGTCTCATAAAACGGCTCGAGATCGAATTCGACCAGCGTGGCGCCGAGCGATGTCCAGCGCGCAAGCGCTTCGCCATAGGCTTTCTCCGCGGCGCGGTCGCCGAAGAAGATCAGTTGGCCATTGCGCGGCACGCCCAATCGCAATTGGCCGGGAAACGCGGACACGGCTCCCAGCGGCCGGTCGCGCGAAAACGGGTCGGCGCCATCAGGGCCGGCCATCGCAGCCAGTGCGGTCATCGCGTCGTCGACGGTGAGCGAGAACACCGAAATGCAGTCCAGCGTCCGGCACGCCGGAACGAGCCCGGCGTTGGAGATCAGCCCGAGGCTCGGCTTAAGTCCGACGATGTTGTTGAGCATCGCCGGTACGCGGCCCGAACCGGCGGTGTCGGTGCCGAGTGCGAGCGGCACGAGGCCTGCGGAAACCGCGACCGCCGATCCCGAACTCGATCCGCCTGGAATCAGATCGGCGCGGATCGGATTGACGGGAATGCCGTAGGGCGAGCGGACGCCGACCAGGCCGGTTGCGAACTGGTCGAGATTGGTCTTGCCGATGATGATGGCGCCGGCCGCCCGCAGTTTAGCGACCGCGGTCGAATCCTGCGCGGGCAAATAGGAAAAGGCCGGGCAGGCCGCCGTGGTCGGCAAACCCTGCGCGTCGATATTGTCCTTCACCGCGACCGGCACGCCATACAGCGGAAGCGCCGCCGCATCCTTCGAGGCCAGCGCTTCGGCATCCGCCAGCGCCTCCTTCTCGTCGCGCAGGCTGATGAACACGGCCGGATCGTTATAGGCGCGGATGCGCTGATAGAAGCGGGCGATGGTTTGCGCCGGGGTCATGGTCGCGGCGCGGTGCGCGGCGACGATGGCGGCAACGGTTTCAGGCGTGTCAGACCCCATGGCGAGCAAAAAACTCCGGCGAGCAAAGGTTACCGCGAATGAAAGCAAGCGATGTGCCATTGTGTACAATCGTTGGATGGCGCCAGCCTTAAACGATAGGTACGTAATATCAGTTGTTTAGGACACGAGCATGCTCATGCTGCGTGCTTGGCGCGGCCGAGTATATGCCTAAAATATGAGCGGTGAGGCCTAAGGCGAGGCTGCGGCCCCGCTCAGGTGAACGCGGACAGGATTTGCAGCAGCCGCTCGCGGTTTTCCTTGCCGATTTTATCGGCCACATGGCGCTCATGTTCAGCGGCGAGCCGCCTGAACTGCGCCAGTGCGGTCCTGCCGCGCGCGGTCAGGTGCAGGGCGTTGGAGCGCCGGTCGGTGGCCGATTGGATGCGGCTGACGAGGTTGCGATGTTCGAGACTGTCCACCAGATGCACCAACCTGGCGCGCTCGATCCCGAGCCGCTTGGCGACCGCCATCTGGCTCAGGCCGGGATTGGCGCCGATCACCGTCATCACCGAATACTGCGTGGGCCGGATGTCGACGGCGGCGAGCGTGCGGATAAAATCCTGAAAAATCCAGATCTGGAAGCGCCGTACCGCATAACCGGCGTGGCCCGCCAGCGCGTCGAGGGCGATCTCGTCATCCATGACGCTGCTTTGCGCGCTGCCGTTTCCGGCTTGCTTGCGGCCGGAACGCGGTCGCGCGCTTGCGCGCGATTTGGCCGTTCTGGGCATGTGACTGTTTCCCGCCATCGCCTCTCCTTCTAACGCTTCGCGCACTTCAGGGGAAGATTGTTGTTGACGACAACAATTGTTGTGCTCAACATTAGGGCCAAGCAGCCCTTCGAGCTGCACGCCGGCATGACGCACGGCAATCCCGTAACCAGCCGGGACAGGAGGAAACCATGACCCTCGCCGCCGCAAGCGGTGACAATTCCCGCAGCCTGTTCGCGATGCCCGCGATTGTCGCCGACCGCCGCGCCGACGGCAGCATTCTGGTGCGGTCGACCGTGCGGCTGCAGCCGGGCGCGCGTTGCATCGGCGACTGGCTGGAGCATTGGGCGCGGCAGGCGCCGGAGCGGGTTTTTCTCGCCGATCGTACGAGCGCCGATGCGCCGTGGTCGACGGTCACCTACCAGGACGCGCTGATGCAGGTTCGCGCGAGCGCCGCGTGGGTCCTCGCGCAAGGGCTGAGCGCCGAGCGTCCGCTGGTGATCCTGTCCGATAACAGCGTCGAACACGCGCTGTTCGCGCTCGCGGCCCAGCATGTTGGCGTGCCATCGGCCTCGATCTCGCCGGCCTATTCGCTGATGTCGAAAGACTTCGACAAGCTCCGGAGCATGATCACGCTGCTCGAGCCCGGCGCGATCTATGTTTCCGGCACGAAACCGTTCGCGGCGGCGCTGGCGGCGATCAGGCCGCTGCATTCGGCCGCGATCGTCAGCGGCAGCGCTGGGGACACCGACGCCATCTCGTTTCGCAACATTGCGGCCACGCCGGAAACGCCCGACGTCGAAAAAGCCTTTGCCGCGATCGCGCCCGACACGATCGCAAAATTCCTGTTCACGTCGGGTTCGACCGGCACGCCAAAGGCCGTCATCAACACCCAGCGCATGCTGACCTCGAGCCAGCAGGCCAAGGCGCAGACCTGGACGTTCCTCGAAAATAGCGGCGAGGATCTCGTCATCCTCGACTGGCTGCCGTGGAGCCATACTTTCGGCGCCAACCACAATTTCAATCTGGTGCTGCGCAACGGCGGCACGCTCTATGTCGATGGCGGCAAGCCGGCGCCCGGGCTGTTCGCGACCTCGCTGGCCAACCTGCGCAGCGTGATGCCGACGGTCTATTTCAACGTGCCGCGTGGCTTTGACATGCTGATCGCGGCGCTGCGAAGCGATGATGAGTTGCGCAAGAAATTCTTCAACGAGGTGAAATTCGCCTTCTATGCGGGCGCGGCGCTGCCGCAGAATCTCTGGGATGCGTTGGAGGAGCTCTCGATCAAGACCGTCGGCCGCGCGATGCCGATGGTGTCGGCGTGGGGCTCGACCGAAACCTCGCCGCTCGCGACCGATTGCCATTTCCAGGCAAAATGCTCCGGCAATATCGGCGTGCCGATTCCCGGCACTGAGTTGAAGCTGGTGCCGTCGGGCGACAAGCTGGAGGTGCGCGTGCGCGGCCCGAACGTCACGCCCGGCTACTGGAAGGCGCCGGAATTGACCGCGCAGGCGTTCGACGCGGAAGGCTTTTACCTGATCGGCGACGCCGTGACTTTCGCCGATCCGGCGCGTCCCGAGCTCGGCCTGTTTTTCGACGGCCGCGTCGCCGAGGACTTCAAGCTCAATTCCGGCACCTGGGTCAGCGTCGGCACCTTGCGCGTTGCGGGCATTGCTGCGCTGGCGCCGCTGGCACAGGACATTGTCGTCACCGGCCATGGCGGCGATGAGATCCGCTTTCTGGTATTTCCAAACATCGCGGCCTGCCGGGCGCACGCCGGCCTGCCTGATAATGCCGACGTGAACGGCGTGATCGGTCACGACAAGGTGCGGGCTACAATCGCGCAAGGCCTTGCCAAACTGAAAGCCCAGAGCGGCAATTCGTCTGGCCATGCCACGCGGGCGCTGCTGCTGGCCGAGATCGCCTCCGTCGACGGTGGCGAGATCACCGACAAGGGCTACATCAACCAGCGCGCGGTGCTGACGCGGCGCGCGGCCGCGGTGGCAACGCTGGACGACGATTCCTCGCACGAATGGATCGGCTGCGCCGGCTGAGACCTGCGCCTCAAAACCCGCTCTTGTGCGCTTCGACCAGCCGCACCAGCATCTGGAGAAAGGCGGTCTGCTCGGGCTTGCTGAGTGCGGAAAGCGTCTGTGCATTGAAACGTTCGCCGAGCCGGCTGGCCTCGTCGGCGCGCCGCTCGCCCGCCGCGCTGAGGCTGAGCTCGACCGCCCGCTTGTCCCGCGTGGACCGCTTGCGTTTCAAGACGCCGGTCTCCTCCATCCGCGACAGGATTTTTACCAAATTGGGCAGTTGCATTTTCAGCACGCCGGCAAGTTCGCTCTGCGTCACCGTCCTGTTGTCGCGCACCGCGACGAGGATGGCGTATTCGAGCGGCGAGAGTTTTAGCGCGTCGAAATACGGATAAAACGCCTCGAAGTTCTGCAACTGCAGGATCCGGATCATGAATCCCGGGGTCTGCCGTAGCGCGGTGAGATCGAGCTCTCGGCCCGCACCCGGCTCGGCCGGTCTCGCGGCCCCGTTGCCCTTGCGCGTCGAAGCTTTGGCGATTCTTCCCATGGGCAATAGCTCGCACGGCACCACGTGAATTGACAATCCTCAAAATACTTATAAGTTATAAGTAATTTCGAAGTGGTCGCGAAGGCCGCCGTTTCCATAGAGGGAGGGAATGTATGCGACAGTTGTTTCGCACAGGAATGCTCGTTGCCGCGCTCGGCGGCATGCTTGCCAGTACGGCCCACGGCCAGGAGCGCGTCCGGATCGGCGTGCTCAACGACCAGTCGGGCGTGTTTTCGACCTATCAGGGCGTAGGCTCGGTCATATCAGCGCAAATGGCCGTGGAGGATTATGGCGGCAAGGCCGCCGGCAAGCCCGTCGAAGTCATCACCGCCGATCATCAGAACAAGACCGATGTCGGCGTCGGCATCGCGCGGCGCTGGTATGACACCGAAAGCATCGACGCCATTTTCGACCTGCCGAACTCGGCGATCGCGCTCGCGGTCGCCAATATGAGCGAGCAGAAGAACAAGGTCTTCATCGGTTCGGGCGCCGGAACCGCGCTTCTCACCGGCGAAAAGTGCACGCCGAATATCGTGCACTGGACCTACGACACCTACGCTTATGGCCGCGGCCTCGGCAAAGCCGTGGTCGCGCAGGGCGGCAAGAAATGGTTCTTCCTGACCGCCGATTACGCCTTCGGCCACGATCTGGAGAGGCAGGCCGCCGAAGGCGTCAAGGCCTCGGGGGGCGAAGTGCTCGGCGCCGTGCGCCATCCGCTCGGCACCGCCGACTATGCGTCGTTCCTTCTGCAGGCGCAGGCCTCGGGCGCCGATATCGTCGGCGTGGCCAATGCGGGCGACGACACCATCACCTCGATCAAGCAGGCGGCAGAGTTCGGGCTGACGAAGAAGCAGAAGCTGGTCGGGCTGATTCTCGGCATGAACGGCATTCCCGCGCTCGGCCTAAAGGCGGCGCAGGGCGCGCAGATCATGAATCCGTTCTACTGGGATTTGAACGACGGCACGCGTGCCTTCGCCAAGCGGTTCGCCGAACGCCATCCGCAGAAGAATTATCCGAACGACATGCAGGCCGGCGTCTACGCGTCTGTGCTGCATTACCTGAAAGCGGTCGACAAGATCGGCGGTGCCGCCGACGGCAAGGCCGTGGTCGCGGCGATGAAGGCGATGCCGACCGACGATCCGCTGTTCGGCAAGGGCAGCATCCGCAGCGACGGCCGCAAGATTCACCCGTTCTATCTGCTGGAGGTGAAGAAGCCCGACGAGTCCACGTCGAAGTGGGACCTGCTCAAGGTCGTTGCGACAATTCCGGGCGATCAGGCGTTTCGCCCCGAAAGCGAGGGCAACTGCCCGCTGGTCAAGAAATGACCTGATCGGCTTGCTGCCGGCAGGAACCGGCAGCAGCCGAAAATCGATCGTCGAGGCCTGCCGTTTATGTTGCCAAGGCAACTAATTTGTGCGAGCCTGTTTTCGACAAGCGGCCGATCGCAGAGCGCAGAGAGTGCCGGGCCGCGCAGGGAGAAACGGATGTTTGGGCGTGTCGGATCGTCACGACACAGTGCGGTACTGCGCGCGCAGCACGATGGCGTCGTCGTCGTTCAGCGCGGCGTGGCCGACGCGTTCCGCTCAGTCCCGGTCGTTGATTTCGCCCGCGCCTTTTACGGCATCGAGATTGCCGTGAACCCGCAGCAGCAGCCCGATCAGGGTTTCCCGCTCCGGCTTGCTCAGGCAGGAGAGCAGGCGGCGTTCGCGCTCGAGCGCGACCGCGATGACCTGGTCGTGGGTGGTAAATCCCTTCGCGGTCAGCGAGATCGAATGGGTGCGTCCGTCCTGCCGGTCGGCCCTGATGCTGACCAGCCCGCGCTCCTCCATTCCTGCCAAGGTTCTGCTGACCGGTCCCTTGTCGAAGCCGATGACGTGGCAGATGCGGGCCGCCGAAATTTCCGGCTCGATCGCCAGCAGCGACAGGATCCGCCATTCCGTGACGTTGACGCCAAAGCGCTTCTGATAGACCACGGTCGCGCTGCGCGACAATTTGTTGGCGATGAAGGTGATGAGCGCCGGGACGTAGCGGTCGAGGTCGAGCACCTGCTCGGCGCGTCCGCTCCTGCCTGCCGTGCCCGCGCGGGGCGCGCGCGCCTGTTTGTTCCTGCTCATGCTCTTCCGAAGCCGCTCCAGCATTCCAGACATAGAGACAGGGCACACCGTTCCGCAAGAACAATATGCAGGAGACCCACATGAGCGCGACCTCCCGCACAGATTCTGCAACCCCGGCGCGGGCGGCGCCGGCCGGTGTGCCAAGCCTGGACGTAGACCCGTTCTCGAACGAGTTTTTCGAGGATCCGCACGCGATCCACGACACCCTCCGCGAGGCCGGGCCGCTGGTCTGGCTCGACAAATGGGGCGTCTACGGCGTGGCGCGCTATGCGGAGGTGCATGCCGTCCTCAACGACCCCCTGACGTTCTGTTCGAGCCGCGGCGTGGGCCTGAGCGATTTCGCCAAGGAAAAGCCGTGGCGCCCGCAGAGCATCATTCTTGAGGCCGACCCTCCGGCGCATACCAGGACGCGCACGGTGCTCGCCCAAGTGCTGTCGCCGACGGCGATGAAAGGGGTGCGCGACCATTTCACGGCGATGGCCGCCGCCAAGGTCGACGAATTGCTGGCGCGTGGAAGTTTCGACGCGGTTGCCGATCTTGCGGAGGCCTATCCGCTCTCGGTGTTTCCCGATGCGATGGGCCTGAAGCAGGAGGGGCGCGAGAACCTGCTGCCTTACGCGAGCCTGGTGTTCAACTCCTTCGGGCCGCCGAACCAGTTGCGCCAGGAGGCGATCGAACGCTCGGCGCCGCACCAGGCCTATGTCGCCGCGCAGTGCCAGCGCGAAAATCTCGCGCCCGGCGGATTCGGCGCCTGTGTCCATGCCCGCGCCGATGCGGGCGACATCACCGCGGAAGAGGCGCCGCTGTTGGTGCGCTCGCTGCTTTCGGCGGGCCTCGACACGACCGTCAACGGCATCGGCGCCGCGATCTATTGCCTGGCGCGCTTTCCCGATCAACTCGCGCGGCTGCGCAGCGATCCGACGCTGGCGCGTAATGCGTTCGAGGAGGCGATCCGCTACGAAAGCCCGGTACAAACCTTCTTCCGCACCACGACGCGGGAGGTCGAACTCGCCGGCCATCGCATCGGCGAAGGCGAGAAGGTGCTGATGTTCCTCGGCGCCGCCAACCGCGATCCGCGTCGCTGGGAAAATCCTGACAGCTACGACGTCACCCGCCGTACCTCGGGCCATGTCGGGTTTGGCTCGGGCATCCATATGTGCGTCGGCCAGCTTCTCGCGCGTGTCGAAGGCGAGGTGATGCTGGCCGCGATCGCGCGCAAGGTCGCGACCATCGCGATCACCGGTCCGGTGAAGCGCCGCTACAACAACACGCTGCGCGGCCTCGAAAGTCTCCCCATTACGATTTCTCCGGCCTGACGGACCGCTTATGCCAAGCATCACCTTCATCCATCCCGATGGCCGCGCGCAGCAGATCGAGGCGAGCGTGGGCGAAAGCGCGATGCAGGCCGCGACGCGGAAGGACATCAACGGAATCCTGGCGGAGTGCGGCGGCAACGCCATGTGCGCCACCTGCCATGTCTATGTCGAGGAGGACTGGCTCGCCCGGCTGCCGGCCATGGGCGGCGACGAGGACGCGCTGCTGGACGGCGCCGCCGCCGAACGGCGGATCAACAGCCGCCTGTCCTGCCAGATCAAGCTCGCCGCTGATCTCGATGGTTTGGTCCTCAGCCTGCCGGACCGGCAATTGTGACGGCGTAATCGCAGCGCGCTTCGCGCAATGAAATTAACCCGGCGCAGTCCGGGAAACTTAAAATCAGATTCCAAAGGGAGAGAACAATGAAGGTTTGCAGGTTCGGCTTGGCGCTTGCCTTGTCATGTGCGGTATCGGGCGCGGCGCGCGCGGAGATATCGGACAATGTCGTGCGCGTCGGCGTGCTCAACGATATCTCGGGCATCTTCCAGGACACCAACGGCATGGGTTCGGTGGAGGCCGCGCGGATGGCGGCGGAAGATTTCAACGGCGGCGGCAAGGGCATCAAGGTCGAGATTGTCTACGCCGATCACCAGAACAAGGCCGACGTGGGTTCGGCGATCGTGCGCAAATGGCTCGATGTCGACGGCGTCGATGCGGTGGTCGACGTGCCGAACTCGGCCGTCGGCCTCACCATCAACTCGCTGCTGCGCGACAGCCGCATGACGTTCCTCGCGTCATCCACCGCCAGTTCCGACCTGACCGGCAAGGCCTGCTCGCCCAACACCATCCAGTGGGTCAACGACGCCTGGGCGACCGGCAACTCCACCGCGGCGGCGATGATGGCGCGCGGCGGCAAGGAATGGTACTTCATCACGGTGAATTTCGCGCTCGGCCAGGGCATCGAGGCCGAGGCCACCAATTACATCGAAAAGCACGGCGGCAAGGTGCTGGGCTCGGCCAAGCATCCGCTCAACACGGCGGATTTTGCTTCGCTGTTGCTGCAGGCGCAGAATTCCAAGGCCAAGGTGATCGGGCTCGCCAATGCCGGCGGCGACACCGTCAACGCGGTGAAGCAGGCGGCGGAGTTCGGCCTCCAGCAAAGCGGCCAGACCATGGTGGCGTTCCTGCTGTTCATCAACGATGTCCACGGCATGGGCTTGAAGGTAGGCCAGGGCCTGCAATTGTTCGAGGCGTTCTACTGGGACATGGATGACGACACCCGCGCGTTTGCAAAACGCTTCGCGGCGCGGCCGGGCGTGAACGGCAAGATGCCGAGCGGCAATCAGGCCGGCGTCTATGCTTCCACGCTGGCCTATCTCAACGCGGTGGCGGCGACCGGCAGCGACCATGCAAAAGATGCGGTGCCGCAGATGAAGAAGTTCAAGGGCAAGGACAAATTGTTCGGCGACGTCACCATCCGCCAGGACGGCCGCGTCATTCACCCGATGTATCTGTTCGAGGTGAAGAAGCCGGGAGAGTCGAAATATCCTTACGATTACTACAAGCTGGTCTCGACCATTCCGGCCGACCAGGCGTTCCGCCCGCTTGCGGACGGCGGCTGCTCGCTGGTGAAGTGAGGCTTATTTCGATTGACGTCTGCGTGGCGCAAACCATTGTAGGCCTGACGGCCGGCCAAAACGCGGCTGCAAGACGATAGCGGGGGAAACGATGCAACACTTCAAGTTCGATCTGCGCGCGTGGACTCAGTTGGCCTCGTTGCTCGCGGCGACATCGCTCATTAGTACGGATGCGATGGCCGCGAAGATGACCGGCGATCCGGCCGCGACCTGCAGCGGCCTCATCCGACCGGCCGATAATGCTGTCCGGATCGACTCCGCCTCCATGATCGCGCCTACTCCGCTCGCGGTCGCCGAAAGGGGGCCGACGCCGGCCGCGCGCGTCACGCCGGCCAATCCGGAATTCTGCAAGGTGCTCGGCCAGATCGCACCGTCCGATCCCAAGGCGCCGCCTATCAAATTCCAGGTAAACCTCCCGGTCGAGTGGAACGGCCGCTCGCTGCAATATGGCGGTGGCGGTTTTAACGGTGTGCTGATTACAGGCCTTACCTTGCCGCCGGCCTATCCGTTCGGGACACCTTCGCCGCTGGCACGCGGCTTCGTCACCTATGGCACGGATTCCGGCCACGAGACCAAGCCGGGCGAGCCGCCACAGGTGTTCGCGCTCAACGATGAGGCCTTTGAGAATTTCGCGCATCGATCCTATAAGCGCGTGCGGGATGCCGCCGTCGCGCTGATGGTGCGGGCGTATGGCAATCCACCGACAAGACTATACTTCATGGGATCGTCGGAAGGCGGCCGCGAGGCGCTGACGATGGCGCAGCGCTATCCCGAGGACTTTGACGGCATCTTTGCCCGCGTGCCCGTCATCAACTGGGTTGGCTTGCAGCATGCCGGGACGCGGGCGGGGTTAGCCACGATGGGCGAAGGCTGGATTCGGCCTGCGCAAGTCGAACTCGTGGCCAAGGCGGTACTGCAGGCTTGCGACAAGGCTGATGGCGCCGAGGATCTGCTTGTTCTGGATCCGGTCGGCTGCAAGGCGAAATTCCAGCCGGACTCACTGCACTGCACGGAGGGCAAAAACGGCGACCAGTGTTTGAGCGAGCCGCAGATCGCGGCGATCAAGACGCTGCATTCGACCTACAAGTTCTCCTTCCCGTTAGAGAACGGCCTTGATGATTATCCGGGCTGGGGCGTCTCAGGCGAAAACACCCCAGCCTTCGGTCCGACCGGCGGCTGGGGCGCCTGGTGGCTCGGCAAGGCGGCGCCGGCGCAGCCGCCAGTACCGGGCAACGGCATCGCCTGGATCTACGGTGCGGGCGGCATCCAATATGTCTTCGCGCGCGACCCGAAACTCGACGTCACGACCTACAAGCCTGACGATCACAAGGAGCGGTTGCTTCAGGTATCCAAGCTGATGGACTCGACCAATCCGGACCTCAGCCGCTTTGCCGCGCGCGGCGGCAGGCTCGTGATTCTTGAGAACATGGCCGACTACGCCCAGAGCCCCTACGCGGGAATCCGCTATTTCGAAAACGTGCAGCGCAAGCTGGGCAAGGAGAAGACGGCGGAGTTCGCCCGGCTCTACACGGCGCCCGGCGTCGATCACGTCGGCTCCGGTGCGCCCGCCAATGTCGACATGCTGGCTGTGCTGGTCGACTGGGTCGAGAATGGCAAGGCGCCCGGCGATCTCGAGGTGACCGAGCAGAAGGTCGAAGCGCCGGGGTTCGAAACGACGCGCGCGCTTCCCTTGTGCCAGTGGCCGGCATGGCCGCATTACAAATCGGGAGAGGTCAATCGCGCGGCAAGTTTTTCCTGCGCGCCGTGAACTTTATCCCGTGACCTTGCTCGAGCCTTGCGTGATCAGCCGGGCGGCGCGTTGATCGCGGGCGTGGATCCACAGCCAGCTCAGCGCGACGCTGAGCCGGTTGCGCAGGCCGATCAGGAAGTAGATGTGGGCGATGCCCCAGATCCACCAGGCGAGATTGCCACGCAGCTTGATACGGCCGAAATCGATCACCGCTTTTTTCTTGCCGATCTGCGCGAGGCTGCCGGCATGCTTGTAGCGGAACGGCGGCAGCGTGCCGCCGCTCAAGCGCGCCTTGATCAGCGCCGCCACGTAGCGTCCCTGCTGTTTCGCCGCCGGCGCGATACCCGGCACCGGATTGCCGTCGGGGCCGGCGATGGTCACGGTGTCGCCGACGGCAAAGATGTCGGGATGGCCGGGCACGGTCAAATCTGGCTCGACCTTCAAGCGGTAGGCGCGGTCGGCGGGCGCGTTCAGCCATTCCGCCGCGCGCGAGGCGCGCACGCCGGCGGCCCAGACGATGGTTCTGGCCTCCAGTCTGTTGCCGCCATAGACGACACCGTCGATCGCGCATTCGGTGACGGGCTGTCCCAGCACCACCTCGACGCCGAGCTCCTCCAGCGAACGCTGCGCATAGGCCGAGAGGTCCTCGGGAAAACCGGCGAGCACGCGTGGGCCGGCCTCGACCAGGACGACGCGGGTCTTGTGGGTGTCGATGTTGCGAAAATCCGGCGGCAGCGTGTCCCTGGCGAGGTCGGCGATGGTTCCGGCCATTTCGACGCCGGTCGGGCCGGCGCCGATGATGACGAAGGTGAGCAGCGCCGCGCGCCGCACTGGGTCGGTCTCGCGCTCGGCGCGCTCGAAGGCGACCAGGATGCGCCGCCGCAGCGTGGTGGCGTCCTCCAGCGTTTTGAGGCCCGGCGCGAACGGCTCCCACTCGTCGTGGCCGAAATAGGCGTGGCGGGCGCCGGTGGCGAGCACCAGCGTGTCATAGGGCAGCGCATCGCCGTCATCGAGTAGCACGCGCTTTCCCGCGGCATCGACGCCGCTGACATTTGCGAACAGCGTCGTCACCTCCTTGCGTCCGCGCAGCAAATAGCGGATCGGCCAGGCGATTTCCGACGTCGCCAGCGAAGCGGTTGCGACCTGGTAGAGCAGCGGCTGGAACAGATGATGGTTGCGGCGGTCGATCAGCGTGATCCTGACCGGCGCACCGGCGAGGCCGAAGGCGGTCTCCAGGCCGCCGAAACCGGCGCCGACGATCACCACGTGATGGGGCTGTTTCGGCGCTGTCGTCATGGCATGCAACCCCGGTTTCGGATGTCTCAACACATGGATTATGTAGCCATTTCTCTCACCGGTCCAAGGCGCCTTTGCTAATCGGTCGATAGCGAATGCGTATCGCGCGAAGGGGCGAAAAGATTTTTTCGGGACCGCATCCTTTGGCTGGTTCCAAACGTCCTCGGGATCGAAGCGCTGCCTTTGCAGCCGCCAACGAGGAGAAGCCCATGCGACGGACCGTGGTAAGATACAGGACAAAGCCGGAAATGGCCGACAGGAATGCCGAACTGGTCGCGGCGGTGTTTGCGGAACTGAAGGCGGCGCAGCCGGAAGGCTTCCGTTATATGTCGCTGCGGCTGGAGGATGACACCTTCATCCATTTGGTCGAGAGCGCGGCCGATGACGGCTCCAGCCCGTTGCCGAAGCTGGCGGCATTCGCCGCGTTCCAGAGCGGCATTCGGGACCGTTGCGTCGAACCGCCGCTGCCTAAGGGCGCCGCCATCGTCGGCAATTATCGCATGTTGGGCGAGAACTGAACCCGATTGCCGGAGGCAGAATGACAGTTGTGCCCGAGACGTCCGCCGCCTTCGACCTCGAACGCCTGCTGGTAGCGATGCGGCCAAGGCTGCATCGCTATTGCGCGCGCATGGTCGGCTCTGTGATCGACGGCGAGGACGTGCTGCAGGACGCGCTGATCAAGGCGGTGGAGGCGCATGCCGCCGCCGGCAACATCGGCAATCCCGAGGGCTGGCTGTTCCGGATCGCGCACAACACGGCGCTGGATTTCCTGCGCCGGCGCAACCGCCAGGAGGCGCTGCGCTCGGGTGAGGAGGTGGAAATGATCGTTGACCAGCTCGATGCCGTGGAGAGCCGCCAGATCGCCGCCACCTCCTTGCGCACCTTCATGCGCCTGCCGGTGGCGCAACGCTCGAGCGTGATCCTGATGGACGTGCTCGGCTGCTCGCTCAACGAGATCTGCGAGGTGATGGATTGCAGCCTGCCCGCAGCCAAGGCCGCGCTGCATCGCGGCCGCGCGCAGTTGCGGGAAATCGCCGATGAGCCGGACGACGCGCCGCAACAGCGATTATCGGATGCCGACCGCGCGCGGCTTGGCGCCTACGTCGCCCGCTTCAACGCGCGCGATTTCGACGCGATCCGCGCCATGATCGCAGACGACGTCAGGCTCGATCTCGTCAGCAAGTCCCGCCTGAACGGCAAGGCCGAAGTGTCCCGCTATTTCGGCAATTACGCCAAGGTGAGCGACTGGCGTCTCGTGCCGGGTCTGGTGGAGGGACATCCCGCTATTCTAGTGTTCGACCCGAACGAGCTTGATGGGGCCCCGAAATACTTCATGCTGCTGGGATGGGCGGCCGGCAAGGTCGCGACCATCCGTGATTTCCGCCATGCGGCGTACGCGATCGACGGCGCGGAATATTCGGTCTGAACCGCTCGCCACGTGCGACAATTGTTGCCCCGGCAACCGGAACTATAGTTCTTGCCATCCCTACCATCCGCGAATTATGGTGCAGGCCATCGGCGGCATGAGCCGAAGGTCCAAAGCCGGGCCGGCGGTTCATGCTTGCCGCAGACCAGCGATTTCGCGCACAAAATACCTCACCTGATAATGAGGCGTGCGAGACAAGCCCGGTTCGCCCGGTCGACCGGGTCTGGTTCGATAACGAGGAGGGGAGTGATTATGAAAAAGGCATTCTGGCTGGCGGGCGCAACCGTTTTGGCGCTGACGCAGACGGCGTTCGCAGGCGATACCATCAAGATCGGCTTTGTTTCGACCTTCAGTGGCCCGACCGCTGTAATCGGCAACGACATGCGCAACTCGTTCGAGCTGGCGCTGGACCATCTCGGCCGCAAGATGGGCGGCAAGCCCGTCGAGGTGATCTATGAGGACGACGGCCAGAAGCCTGATGTGGGCAAGCAGAAGACCGAAAAGCTGATCCAGTCCGACAAGGTCGATTTCATCGCCGGCTATATCTGGTCGAACGTGCTGCTGGCCTCGCTCAAGACCGCGGTCGATTCAAAAACCTTCCTGATCTCGGCCAATGCCGGGCCCTCGCAGCTCGCCGGCGAACTCTGCTCGCCCTACGTGTTCTCGACCTCCTGGCAGAACGACCAGACCCCGCAGGCGGTCGGCACTTACATGAACCAGAAGGGCGTCAAGTCGGTGTTCCTGATCGGCCCGAACTACGCGGCGGGCAAGGACATGCTGGCCGGCGTGAAGAGCACGTTCAAGGGCCAGGTCGTGGGCGAGGAATATACGGTGTGGCCGAGCCAGCTCGACTTCTCCGCCGAACTCACCAAGGCCAAGAACTCCAAGGCCGAGTCGATCTTCGTGTTCTATCCGGGCGCTGCCGGCGTGCAGTTCCTCAATCAGTATGCACAGGCCGGCATCAAGGCGCAGATCCCGCTCTATACGGCCTTCACCATCGACGAACTGTCATTGCCGCTGCAAAAGGAAAACGCGCTCGGCGTTCCCGGCGCGCAGCAATGGGTCAACGATTTGCCGAACGCCGAGAACAAGAAGTTCGTCGAAGACTATCGCAAGAAGTATACCGGCCTGCGCCCGACCTTCTACGGCGCGCAGTCCTATGACGCCGCGAACCTGATCAACAGCGCGGTTATCGCCGTAAAGGGCGATACCTCGAAGAAGGACGAGATGAAGGCCGAGATGGAGAAGGCGAACTTCAAGTCGGTGCGCGGTCCGTTCAAGTACGGCAACAACCACATCCCGATCCAGAATTTCTACCTGCAGGACGTGGTCAAGGACGCCGACGGCCAGCTCGCGCTCAAGACGGTGGCGACCATCGTCAAGGACGACCAGGACCGTTTCGCCGACAAATGTCCGATGAAGAAGTGATGGTTGGCATGGCCGGTGCATGATCTCGCGGATACGCCCTCGGGCTTGACCCGGGGGTGGTTTGCGACAGATCATCCGCCCAACAAGAAAATGGCGGCGGCGCAGATGTGCTGCCGCTGTTTTGTTAGGCCTAGAGTTTAGGGATCCATGCTCGTCCTCGTAGAACAATCGCTGAACGGCCTGCAGTTCGGCCTGCTGCTGTTTTTGCTGGCGGCCGGCCTGACGCTGGTGTTCGGCATCATGGATTTCGTCAATCTGGCGCACGGCTCGCTCTACATGATGGGCGCCTATTTCGCCGCCACCTTCGTGGCCTGGACGAACAGTTTTGTGCTCGGCATCCTGCTGGCGCTCGGCGCCACGTTGCTGCTGGGCATCGCGCTCGAATTCATCGCGCTCCGGCATCTCTACGGCCGCGACCATCTCGACCAGGTGCTGGCGACCTTCGGGCTGATTCTTTTCTTCAACGACGCGGTACGGCTGATCTGGGGCCCGGCCGGCCTGTCGCTGCCGCTGCCGGCCTGGCTGACCGTGCCGGTGCAGATCGTCCCCGGCGTGTTCTATCCGGCCTATCGGCTGTCGATCATCGTGGTCGCGCTGGCGGTCGCGGCGCTGCTTTATATCGTCGTCATGCGGACCCGCATCGGCATGCTGATCCGCGCCGGCGCCTCCAACCGCGAAATGATCGGCGCGCTCGGCATCAATATCAAGCTGCTGTTTACGCTGGTGTTCGGGTTAGGCGCCGCGCTCGCCGGCCTTGCCGGGTTGATGCAAGCGCCGATCCTCACCGTGCAGATCGGCATGGGCGAGAACATCCTCATCCTTGCCTTCGTCATCATCGTCATCGGCGGCATCGGCTCGATCCGCGGCGCGTTCCTTGCTGCGATCTTCGTCGGCATGATCGATACGCTCGGCCGCGCCTTCCTGCCTGATTTGCTGCGCATGGTGTTGAGTTCCGCCGCAGCCTCCACCGCGGCACCCGCATTGTCCTCGATGCTGATCTATCTGCTGATGGCGATTGTGCTCGTCGTGCGGCCGGAGGGGCTGTTTCCGGCCGCCAAGCGATGAAATCTCAACTCAACGTCCGTAACGTCGTCGTGGCGCTCGTCGCGCTTGGCTTGCTGCTGCTGCCGCTTTATTCCGCGCTGACCGGCAACATCTTCATCCTGACGCTGTTCACCCGCATCGTCATCTTTGCGCTCGCCGCCGCCAGCCTCAACCTCATCATGGGCTATGGCGGCATGATGAGTTTTGGCCATGCCGCCTATCTCGGCATCGGCGGCTATGCGGTGGGCATCCTCGCCTATGAGGGCATCGGCTCCGGCTTCATCCAGTGGCCGGTGGCGCTGGCGGCATCGGCGCTGTATGCGCTCGTGATCGGCGCGCTCAGTCTGCGCACCCGCGGCGTCTATTTCATCATGATCACGCTCGCCTTCGCGCAGATGGCCTATTACATCGCCTCGGGTCTCTCGCGCTATGGTGGCGACGACGGCCTCACCATCTACAAGCGCAGCACTTTCGGCGGCCTGATCGACCTGTCGAACCGCGTGCAGTTCTATTACCTCTGCCTCGGCTGCCTGTTCGGCGGCGTCTACCTGATCTGGCGCATCATCAATTCGCGGTTCGGCATGGTGGTGCAGGGCGTTCGTTCCAACGAGCAGCGCATGCAGGCGATTGGCTTTCATGCCAACAGATATCGTCTCGTTTGTTTCGTCATCTCGGGCACCATCTGCGGCCTTGCCGGCGCGCTATTGGCGAACAATACCGACTTCATCAGCCCGGCCGGGATGTACTGGACCCGCTCCGGCGAACTCATGGTGATGGTGGTGTTCGGCGGCATGGGCTCGCTGTTCGGGCCGGTGCTCGGCACCATCGTGTTCCTCCTGCTGGAAGAAGTCCTGTCGCAATTCACCGAATACTGGGCGTTGATCATGGGCCCGCTGTTGCTGCTGATCGTGCTGTTCGCGCGCGGCGGCATCATGGGCGTGCTCGGGAGGTTGAGCCGTGGCTGATTCTTTGGCTGATCCCTTGCTCCGCGTCGAAAACCTGGTCCGGCGCTTCGGCGGCATTCTTGCCACCGACAACCTGTCGCTCGACGTCGTGCCGGGCGAACTGCACGCCATCATCGGTCCGAACGGCGCCGGCAAGACCACGCTGATCAGCCAGTTGACCGGGCAATTGATGCCGAATTCCGGCACGGTTCATTTTGCCGGCCGCGACGTCACCCGGCTGCCGTCCTATCAACGTAGCCGGCTCGGCCTGGCGCGCTCGTTCCAGATCACCTCGCTGCTGCCGGACTTCACGGCCGCCGACAATGTTGCGCTCGCAGCCCAGGCGCACGACGGGCACTCGTTCCGATTCTGGGGCAGCGCGCGCAAGGAGAGGCATCTGCGCGACGCCGCGCAGGCGGCGCTAACGCGGGTAGGGCTTGCGAAACGGGCCGACGTGCCAGTGTCCGAATTAAGCCACGGCGAACAGCGCGAGCTGGAGCTCGCGGTGGCGCTCGCCACAAAGCCGCAATTGCTGCTGCTCGACGAGCCGATGGCCGGCCTCGGCGTCACCGAATCCGCGCGCATGGTGGCGCTGCTGAAGGAATTGCGAAAGGAAGTCACGATCGTGCTGGTCGAACACGACATGGAAGCGGTGTTCGCGCTGGCCGACCGCATCACCGTGCTGGTCTATGGCCGTGTCATCGCCTCAGGCGATCCAGATGCGATCCGGAGCAATGAGGAGGTGAAGCGCGCCTATCTCGGCGACCAGCATGTGGTGGTCGGTCATGGCTGAAACCTTGTTGGAAATCGACGGCATCGAGACCTGCTACGGCCTCAGTCAGGTGCTGTTCGGGCTTTCGTTGAAGGTCCACTCCGGCGAGATGGTCGCCCTGATGGGCCGCAACGGCATGGGCAAGACCACGACTATCCGCTCTATCATGGGCATGACGCCGGCCCGATCAGGCAAGGTCCGCTTCGCCGGCGAGGAAGTGCGCAGCCTGCCGTCGTATAAAATTGCAAAACTCGGCATCGGCCTGGTGCCGGAAGGCCGCCAGATCTTTCCGAACCTCACGGTGTATGAAAATCTGGTCGCGGCTTCCGGCAACCGTCAGGGCAATCCCGATCCCTGGACCATCGACAAAATCCACGCGCTGTTTCCGCGGCTCGCCGAGCGAAGCGGCAACATGGGCGTGACGCTGTCGGGCGGCGAGCAGCAGATGCTGGCGATCGGCCGCGCGCTGATGACCAATCCGAAGCTGTTGATCCTCGATGAAGCCACCGAAGGCCTCGCGCCTTTGATCCGCGAGGAAATCTGGAATTGCCTGTCGATGCTGAAGGGCCGCGGGCAATCGGTGTTGGTCATCGACAAGAACGTCGCCAACCTCTCCCGCATCGCCGACCGCCACTACATCATCGAGCGCGGGCGGACGGTGTGGACGGGGACGAGCGAGCAGTTGATCGCCGAGCCGGATCTGCAGCACAGGTACCTGGGGATTTGAGGCATCTCTATCGTCGTCCCTGCGAACGCAGGGACCCATACCGCGTGATCTATCGATTTAAGGATGCTGTTCGACGACCTGTCGTAACCATAAAAATTTGTGGTTATGGGTCCCTACGTTCGCAGGGACGACGAGAGAGCGTCAGCTCCCTCAAAACATCTCGAAATATTCGCGGTGCTCCCAGTCCGACACTTCGGCCTGAAACCGCTCGATCTCGGCATTCTTGATGTGGACGTAATAGTCCACGAACTCCGCGCCCAGCGCCTGCCGGAAGAACGGATCGTCGTTCAGCGCGAACACCGCCTCGCGCAGGCTCTTCGGCAACAGCGCGGCCTTCGTCTCATACGGCGTATCCGCCGACGGCCCCGGATCGAGCTTGCGGTCGACGCCGTCGAGGCCGGAGAGAATCTGCGAGGCCATGTAGAGATAGGGATTGGCTGCCGGCTCGCCGATCCGGTTCTCCAGCCGCGTGGCAGAGTCGCCCGGGCCGCCGAGCACGCGGATCATGACGCCGCGGTTGTCGCGGCCCCAGATCGCGCGATCGGGCGCCAGCGAATAGGAGCGGTAGCGCTTGTAGCCGTTGATGGTGGGCGTCGTGAACACGGTTGACGCACGCGCATGCTCCAGTAGTCCTGCGAGATAGAAACGGCCGAACGGGCTCAGCGCTTCGCCGTCATCCCTGGTCATGAACGCGTTCTCGCCGTTCGCGCGCGACACCAGCGATTGATGCAGGTGCCAGCCGGAGGCAAATACGTTCGGCAGTTTCGGCCGGCACATGAAAGTGGCGTGATAACCGTGGCGGCGGGCGATCTGCTTCACGGCGGACCGAAACAGCACCATGTTGTCGGCGGGCGTCAGCCCCTTGGTCGGCTGGAAGGTGAATTCGCACTGGCTTGGGCCGAACTCCACCTCGACCGACCGCAGGGGCAGGCCGAGCCCCAGCACATCACGCCGGATGATTTCCAGCGCCGGCTCCATCAGGTCGTAGCGCTGCTCGGTCAGGTATTGATAGCCGTGCGACAGCAGGCTGACCGAAGGCGGCCGCCCGGGCTGGCCGGCATCCTCCGGGGCCATATGCGCGTCTTCGAGCTTGAAGAGGTGGAATTCGACCTCGAGCCCCGCGACGAAATCGTAACCACGGCTTTCCAGTTGATCGAGCACCTTGCGATAGAGGTGCCGCGTGGCGAACGGCACCGGACGGCCGTCGCTGAAGTAGAGGTCGCACAGCAGCCATCCCGTGGTCGGCGCCCAGGGCAGCGCGCGGAACGTCGTCGGATCCGCGACCATCAGGACGTCGGCGGCGCCTTCCATCTCCTTCATGCCGAAGCCGCCGCCGGCCGTGAATACCGGGAACACCGTCTTGTGCGAGGTGTCCTTGGCGAGCATCGTGGTGGTGATGGAGCAGCCGCTTTCGAGCGACGCAATCGCTTCGGATGCTACCAGCGTCTTGCCGCGCAAAATGCCGTGCTGGTCGGGGAATGAAAGCCTGATGACTTCGAGCTTCTGCTCTTCAACGATCTTGCGCAGGCGGCCGGCCGCTTCCTGCTGTTCTCCAGACCACAGCCCGTGACGTTCCACGAAACTCAACGCGTCACTCCCCGGTTCGAGGCCGAAGCGCAGCGGCTTACTTCTCCCTCGCCCCGCACTTGCGGGGAGAGGGTCGGGGTGAGGGGCTCTCTCCACCCAGTTGATGTCAGTTGATAGACCTGTACCCCCTCACCCGGATCGCAAGCGCGATCCGACCTCTCCCCGCAAGCGGGGAGAGGTAACGCGAACATCGGTGCTCGGGAAAACATTCTCACTCCGCCGCCGACAGATGGCGGATCTTGCCGGCGATCTCGGTCGGCACCGGCGCCGCCCACGGCGCGCCGCGGCGGCGTTTGACGTCGACTTCCATCCAGTAGATTTCCCAGCCGCGCGTCGGCCCGATGCCGTCCATGGTGGCCGGACCCTGGATGCTGCGCGCATGCGCGCTGTCCAGGAACATGAACGGCTTCTCGCCGCCGATCACCTTTTCGATCTCCTGCCGCAGTAAGCGGCGATACTGCACGATCGCCTTGTCCGAGGTGCCCAAATGCTCGTTGGTGCGGTCCTGGATCGCGCCCATCGATTCCACCGCCCACTGGTCGTGGACGTTGATGTCGGCTCCCATGCCGGTATAGGTCTCGGTCGCCTGTTCGTGCGGATCGAAACCGTAATCGTTGCTCTTGTTCTTGCGCGATTTGTAATCCGGCAGCTCGTACAATTCGAGCCGCTGGTCGCGCATCTTCTTCTTCTCGACCGGCGCCGTGTAGCTGGTGAAGATCGCGTACCAGTAGCAGTTCTCGTCATCGACAGGCACATGCCACTGCGTGATCGTCATCTCCTGGCTCATCGGGATAACGAAGCCGTGCGGAAATAGTTGATTGGTGACGCGCACATGCGTCCGCTCCTCGTCGATCTCGCGCAGCGCGATCAGGCGCAGCCCGTATTCGGTGTGCTCGACATTGATGATCGGGTTGTCGTATTCGCGCAAAATCTTCGTCATTGGCATATCGCTTCCGGCGGAAGCGCCGCGGAACTGCTTGCCGTAGGCAGTGGAAGTGTCCTCGTCCTCGAAGAAGCGATGCAGGAACGAGGCGTGCGCCGGATCGATGCCGACTTCCAGCGCCTGCAGCCAGTTGCAATTGATGTGGCCCTTGAACGCAAAGGTATGGCTGTCGGGCGCGACGAAGCAGTCGATCTCCGGAAATGCCGGTGGTTCGCCTTCGCCCAGATAAGCCCAGAGGATGCCGCTCTTCTCGACCACCGGATAAGAGCGCTGCTTGATGCCCTGGCACAGTTTTGAGTCCTTCGGCTCCGCAGGCGTTTCCAGGCATTGGCCTGAGACGTCGAACAGCCAGCCATGAAAGGCACAACGCAGCCCGCCATTCTCCAGCCGGCCGAAGGCGAGGTCGGCGCCGCGATGCGCGCAGTGGCGATCGATCAGGCCGTAGTGGCCTCCCTCGTCGCGAAACAGCACGAGGTTTTCGCCGAGCAGTTTGACCGGCCGAACCGGCCGCGGACCCTGCAGCTCATCCACCAGCGCCGCCGGCTGCCAGTACATCCGCATCAGCTTGCCGCAGGGGTCCTTGCGCCCGGTGCGGGTAATCAGGTCGTTCGCTTCCTGGCTCATCATGGCGAGAGGTCTCCGGGAGATTTGTTCGCCTATTGAACTTCTGTGCGATTTTAGCGTAGGCTGAGCGTTAGGCAAGCGGATTATGGAGGCAGCGATGCCGAAGCTTAAGCGCGTGGGGGACGCAGACAACCGCGGCGCGACCGATTTCATCGAAAGCCTCGACCGCGGCCTGCGCGTGCTGGAGGTGTTCGGCGGCAGCCGGCAGCCGATGACGCTGAGCGACCTTGCCAAGGCCGCCGACCTGCCGCGCGCGACCGCACGGCGGATTCTCTTCACGCTCGAACGCGCCGGCTTTGTCGCCACCGACGGCAAGCTGTTCCGCCTGATGCCGCGCGTGCTGGTGCTGGCCTCCAGCTATCTCGCTTCCAACCATGTCGTCTCGGTGCTGCAGCCGGCGCTCGACCGCCTGTCAGGCGAGGCGCAGGAAATTTCGTCGATGGCTATCCTCGACGGCGACGACGTCGTCTTCATCGCGCGCGCCAGCCCGACGCGGATATTTTCCGCGGGCATCGATATCGGCTATCGGCTGCCGGCGTTCTGCACCTCGGTCGGCCGTGTGCTGCTGTCGCGATTGCCAGACGACGAACTGGCCGTGGCGCTCGACAAGATGGACCTTGCGCCGCTGACGCCTTTCACGGTGACCGACAAGAAGCTGCTGCTGAAAACGATCATCGCCGATCGTGCCCAGGGCTATTCGCTGGTCGATCGCGAAGCCGAGCCCGGATTCCGCTCGATCTCTGTCCCGGTCCGCCGCTATGACGGTACGATCGTCGCCGCCATCAACATGGGCGCGCATGTCGACCGCGTGTCATCCGCCGAGATGACCGAACGCTTCCTGCCGCGATTGCGCGAGGCGGCGGCCTCGGTGAAATCGATGCTGGTGTGACGGGATGATTATCCGGTCTGAAGCACAAGGCGATTTTGCGGCCATCCGTATTCCTCCAATCCGCCGTAGACGCCAGAACCAGCTGCCGTCAAGCCTTGAACCCTCCGCTACGCCGGGCGCTTCCATTCCGGTTTGAGCAAGGACATCAGGCACATGGACCGGAAGGTGCCCTCCGCGTCCCGGTGGATGTCCCGTACTACGCCTTCCTCGACGAATCCGTTCTTCAGATAGGCGCGATGGGCCCGGTCGTTGTCTTCGAATACGAACAACTCGACGCGATGGGCGTCCAGATCGTCGAAGCAGATTTTGAGGACAGAGCGCAGCAAGCGCGATCCGGTGCCGCGCCCGGCATGCTGGACGGCAATGCGGCGGAGCCGCACGCATCGATTCTCGCTTCCGACATTCTGCAGGATCGCAAATCCTGCAATATCGTCTTCCTCTCGCGCCAGATAATATCTGCAGGACGGGTTTTCGATCGCAGCCGCATGTTGCGCGGCCTCCCACCGGCCGACGAGGCGCGCATAGCCCTCACCGCGCTCGATGCGCATCATGGCCGGGATGTCAGATTTGGACGCGGGTTCGATTTTCATATTCTCATCGCCATGCAGGGTGTGTCAGGGCAAAACGTCCAGCCTGAAATGACCGACGATGTTTTTCGCGGTCACTTCCGCCGGATTCACCCCGGTATCCAGCTTGATGCAATCGGGCCGCGGCACGGCGGTGAGGTCGTAGCGGTCGAAATCCCGGGTCAGGTGATCCCCTGAAATTATCTTGCGCCGCGCCACCCGGTCGGGATTGCCGACCCTGCGCAAGGCCTCTTCGCGCGAACAGTGCAGGAAGACCGGAAGCAATTTTGCGCCGCGCCGTTGCACGATCTCCTCGAACTGCCCGAATTGCACACGGTCGTCAGGTTCGGCATAGCAGAAGGTTGTGACCAGCAGCGGCACGTCCTGTTCGGCGGCAGCATCAATGGCCGAACATCTGACGTCATGGACAAGCTCCCAGAAGCCGGGCGCGCCGAAGTCGAAGATCGTGAGCGCCAGATCGATGGCGGCGTGATTGTCCATCAGCCGCCCCGGCACGATCCGGAGCAGCGCCTTTGCAACCGTCAGCTTGCCGACCGCGGGCGCCCCATGGAGAAAAAGCAGTTTCATGCGCCATCAGTATCGCGAAAAGTCTGGACCGCGGGAATCGGTAGTTACGGCGCCGTGAAACAATTTTCAGGCGGTCCAGGCACGCTATGGAGAGGGCAAGCGCTTGAGCGCGGCTTCGATTGCCTCGAATTTGGCGACGATCTGCGGGGTCACGGCATAGCGAAGGATGCCGGCGACCGACAGGCCGACGATCATCGTGACGATCGTGTACTGCGCCATCAACGCCAGCAATATCGAACGCAGCCGGCGCCGCCGGTCTTTCGGCGCGCTGGCGACGGCAAGGAGGAGGGCGTCTTCGCCTTCAACCGTACTCATGCGGTCCGACCGGACATGGCCGCACTCAGTATTCGGAAAGGAGCTGATCGAGGCGGGATTGGAGCCGCCTGTTGGCCCGCTCGCTGGCGCGCAGCTTGCGCGCCCAGGCCAGCGGAACGACGCCGCTGTCCTCATGCACATTGGCGAACACCAGGCCAGCCGCATCGTGGCTGCGCCAGACCATGCGCGCCGCACACGAGATTGCCTTGCGCTCGATTTCGAAGTCCACCTCGTCGGGGACGAGGGCCGCGCCCTCAAATTCGATCTTCGCGCCAAACATGCTGAAGTTGCGCACGGCGCAGGCGATCGTCGAATTGCGGCCGTTGAAGGTAACGAGGCCGCCATAATAGACGCGGTTTCTGGGTAGTTGACGGCGCTCGAGCATGGTTCCTCTCCATTCGATTAACGGATTGGTAACACAATTCAAAGGTGTGTTGCTGCACGAAACCCCTGCCGTGGTTAACCGCGGTCACGCGGTTACGAGCCGAGCCCGCCCCTACAGGCGGTAGTGTTATTGCAGGGAGATCAGGATGCCGCGCTGTGCAGGCCGAACGCGTGCTTGTCCCGCAGCACCGGCGCCACCGCATCGCTCAGCCGCGCCGCTGCCGCATCGACTGAAAGTCCTGCGGTATCGACCACGGCGGAGGCGCGGGCGTAGAGCGGCTCGCGGCTGACCAGGATGTTGCGCAGCTCCGCCATTGCGGAGCGATCATCCGCCATCGGGCGCAGATCGCCCTGGCCGCGGACGCGGGCCATGTGCTCTTCCGGCTCGGCCTTGAGCCAGATGGTGTAGAACGACGACAGGATCAGGTCGAACGTCAACGGCTCGGAGACGATGCCGCCGCCGGTCGCCAGCACCATCAACTCTTTCCGCGCCAGTAGCTGCGTCAGCGCCGCCTGCTCCATGCGACGAAAGCCTTCCTGGCCGTAGAGCGCGATGATCTCGGCGACGGATAGTCCGTTCTGCGCCTCGACCTCCTTGTTGAGTTCGACGAACTTCCAGCCGATCTTCTTCGCCAGCATCCGGCCGAGGGTGGATTTGCCGGCGCCGCGCAAGCCGATCAGGGCGATGCCGGCGAAGGAGATCCGCCGCTGTGCCGATATGCCGCCGCCGGCAAGCGCGTCCTTGACCTGCGCGATCTGGGCGGGCGTCGCCTTGCGCAAGAGGTCGCGGATGATGGCCCAGTCGGGCGCCGGCTCGGTTGTGGGGATGAGATCTTCGAGATGCGCGCCCATCGCGTTCGACACGCGCCGCAGCAGCACGATCGAGACATTGCCCTGGCCGCTTTCGAGCTGCGCGATATAGCGCTCGGAAATTCCCGACACCTTGGCGAGCACTTTTCGCGACATGCCGCGTAGCGCCCGCATGGTGCGCACACGCTGGCCGAGCTGCTCGAGAAAGCCGGTTTCGGGGTCGCTGGCCTCGGTCATTTCCCTCGTTCGGCTTTACCTGCTGGTGAACGGATTTCGGAAACATAGTGCCGATGAGGATTGACAGCAAGCACAGCCGGTGTCTTTGTATGAATTATAATTCTTAAAACATGGGGAGAAGCGTCGTGGGCGGCATGTCCGGTTCGTACAATGCGGTGACCTGGCTGCTCGATCGCAATGTCGACGAGGGCCGCGGGGCCAAGCTCGCCTTCACCGATACCGTCTCCGAACTCACCTATGGCGACCTGCAGCGGCAGACCCGCCGCGCAGCCAACATGCTGCGCCGGCTCGGTGTCCGCCGCGAAGAGCGCGTGGCGATGATCATGCTTGACACGGTGGATTTTCCTTCCGTGTTCCTCGGCGCGATCCGCGCCGGCATCGTGCCGGTGCCGCTCAACACGCTGCTGACCTCGGAGCAATATGCCTATGTGCTGGCCGATTGCCGCGCGCGCGTGCTGTTCATTTCAGAAGCGCTGCTGCCTGTGGTGAAGGACGTGATCGGGCGGCTGCCCGATCTCGAGCACGTCGTCGTGTCGGGGAGGGACGCGCACGGCCACAAGAAGCTCGCAGACGAGCTGGCGCGCGAGAGCGACACATTCGCGACCGCCGCGACGCATCCCGATGAGCCTGCGTTCTGGCTCTATTCATCCGGTTCGACCGGCATGCCGAAGGGCGTGCGCCACCTGCATTCCAATCTCGCTGCGACGGCGGATACCTACGCCAGACAGGTGCTCGGCATTCGCGAGAACGATGTCTGTCTCTCGGCGGCAAAGCTGTTCTTCGCCTATGGCCTCGGCAATGCGCTGACGTTTCCGATGTCGGTCGGCGCCACCACCGTCCTGCACAGCGACCGGCCGACGCCGGCGGCGATGTTCGGGCTGATGAACAAATATAACCCGACCATCTTCTACGGCGTGCCGACGTTGTTTGCCGCGATGCTCAACGACGAGACGATGAAGGACGCCCGCGCCGGCAACCGGCTTCGCATCTGCACCTCCGCCGGCGAAGCGCTGCCGGAATCGGTCGGCAATGCCTGGAAGGCGCGCTTCGGCGTCGACATTCTCGATGGCGTCGGCTCGACCGAGCTATTGCACATCTTCCTTTCCAACGCGCCCGGCGACATCAAATACGGCTGCTCCGGCCGCCCGGTGCCGGGCTACAAGGTGCGGCTGGTCAATGAAGCCGGCGTTGAGGTGCCCGACGGCGAGGTCGGCGAGTTGCTGGTCGATGCGCCCTCGGCCGGTGAGGGCTACTGGAACCAGCGCGCCAAGAGCCGTTCGACCTTCGAAGGCCACTGGACCCGCACCGGCGACAAATATATCCGCGACGCCGACGGCCGTTACACTTTCTGCGGCAGAAGCGACGACATGTTCAAGGTCTCCGGCATCTGGGTCTCGCCGTTCGAGGTCGAGAGCGCGCTGATCACCCATCCTGCGGTGCTGGAAGCCGCCGTCGTACCCGAAGCCGACCCGGAAGGGCTGTTGAAGCCGAAAGCCTTTGTCGTGCTGCGCGCCGACGCCAGGACCGACGATCTGCATGAGGTGCTAAAGGAGCACGTCAAGCAGAAGATCGGCCCGTGGAAATATCCGCGCTGGATCGACGTGGTCGACAGTCTGCCGAAGACGGCGACGGGGAAGATTCAGAGATTCAAGTTGCGGGATGGGGCATCATAACCTCCGGGCGTCGTCCCTGCGTTCGCACTAGCGTTTCTACACATTTTCGATGGCTCTGGCAGCGACGATGATTTGGAAGCGAGCCATTCCGTTGTGAAATGTGATTGGTCCGGGTGGCCGATGCGAGGCGTAGCCGGTCCATCCGCCGAGCTTGGCGATGATCCATGCCGCCCACTGAAGCGTGTGGGGGCGATGCGGGTTCTTCTGAAGCTCGGTCCTGCCTTTCATGGTTTTGTTGATGGCGGCAAGTGCTTCGATTTCTTCGGGGGTGAAGGCGCATTTGACCGACAATTGTTCGCCACCATTGCGGGCCTGAACGAGTTGAATGACGATACATGCCGCTTTAGTAGCGATCGTCACGAGCTTGATCAGGGCCTCGGCGCTTTCGAGCTGACTGTCCTCGATTCGCAAGCCCTGGTTCTTCAACGAGCGAAAGAGCTGTTCGATGATCCAGCGCTGCTTGTACCAGGAGACGATCCGCCAAGCATCGGCCGCATTGGCGATCGAATGAGTGGTCAAGAGCAGCCAATGAACGGGCTCAGCCCCCTTCGGGGGGTGCAACTCGACGACTTCCACGAAGCTGACTTTGACGCCTTCAGGCAGTTCCTTCACGCCGGGTCGCGCCGGCCGCTTAAGCACGACGGTTCCAAAGCGCAGCGAGAGATGGGCTTGGCGACCGTGGCGATCCATCCGCTGCGGCAGATCGATCACCGCCTTGTCGCAGAAGCGAACTCGCTCCACCGCTTGATAAAGGGTTCCGCCGTCGGCCAGCGCATGATCATGCATAGCCCGCGTCAGCAGGTGGACGTTGTCGCCGGGCGTCAGCGCCCAGTGCGCAAAGAACTCCCCTTCACGGTCATTGATGACGGTGATCATGCGCGCCGCAGCCAGAACCTCGCAGCCCTGCTCAGCCGTCGTAACCCAGCGCGCCGACTCCTTGTTGGCCAACTCCCGCTCGTCGTGAGGGGTCTTAACTTTGCCCCTGCGCGTCCACACCTTGCCGCCGGTGAGACCGAGACAGGCCCCGCTGTCGGCATCGACCGCTATCATGGCATGCAGCAACACGCCGCGGGCATTGCCTTTGCCGACTTTGCCCAGTCCACGCCGACATCCCTGCCGCGTCTGAAACTTGACCTCGCTGGTGTCCTGGATCGCCAGCACATGACGCCCGCCGACCACGGTCGCCGTCTGCCTGCTCCAGCCTTCAATCAGTCGATCGGTCGTGACTTGCGGATTGTTCACGAACCGCCAGTACGCCATGTACGCGGCCCAGTCACCCTGCGCCATCCGGCGCAAGCAGACACTGCGCGTGCAAAGCATAGCCTGCACAAACGCCGCCCCCTTTTATCGAGGCGAACGTCGCCAAACTCACCCAGTGACAAATCCGGCTCGTGCTCCATCTCCGACGCTCCTTCGAATCAAAGCGTCAGAAACAGAATCATACAAACCGCAAACGCGGGATAACATCATGACCCACCGAGTCAATCTGTCGCGCCAGACGTGTAGAAACCCTAGTGCGAACGCAGGGACCCATACGCCGCGGCCTCTATTGATTAAAGAAGGTGTCGGCCATCCTGCCCATACGAGAAGCCGCGGAGTATGGGTCCCGGCGCAAGGCCGGGACGACCAGCTTGAGGATGCGATGTCTGGATCACTTTCGGAAAACCTAGAACATGACAACCCTTACCCCCTCCGGCTTCCTCACCGTCGGCGCCTCCCATCTCGAATACCGCATGATCGGCCCGTCGCCCGAGGCCGCGCCTGTTATCGTGATGCTGCATGAAGGCCTTGGATCGACCGGGCTGTGGGGCGATTTTCCCGAAAAACTTCAGGACGCGACCGGCGCGGGCGTGTTCGTGTATTCACGCGCGGGCTACGGCGCATCGACACCGGTGAAACTGCCGCGGCCGCTCGACTACATGCATGTCGAAGCGCTCGACGTGCTGCCAAAGCTGCTCGACAAGATCGGCTTCCGCCGCGGCCTCCTGCTCGGACATTCCGACGGCGCCTCGATCGCGACGATCTATGCGGGCTCGCGTCAGGATCACCGCGTTGAAGGCCTCGCGCTGATCGCTCCGCATTTCATCGTCGAGGATATTTCCGTCGCCTCGATTGCGCAGATCCAGAACGCCTACGAGACCACGAACCTGAAGGGGAAGCTGTCGCGCTGGCACAGGGATGTCGACAATGCCTTCTATGGCTGGAACGGCGCCTGGCTCGATCCGGATTTCTGCAACTGGGACATTTCGGAATACCTCGCCTATATCCGCGTCCCGGTGGCGATCCTGCAGGGTGTGGACGACCAGTATGGAACCATGCGCCAGGTCGAGATCGCGCAGGAAGAGTGCTACTGTCCGGTCGATGTGACTGTGATTCCGGGAGCGGGACATCAGCCGCATCGCGAAGCCCCGGGGGCGACGCTCGATGCGATTTCGGAATTCGCAAACGCGGTGTTGCACGTCGATGACGGCTCGCACGGACGGGCCGCGTAACGCTTTTCTTTTTTCCGGGGCCGCGCTCCGATGACCACGCCGCCGCCAGCCACGGGCAATCTGCCGCTGCCGCGATGGGCCTATGTGCCCGGCGAGCCCGAGAAATCCAGCGCCGATTACGAAACGCTGGCGCAGATCACAGCTCTGGTGCCGCCGCGCTTTGGCGGCTACGTGCCGGCGCGCCATCCGGCGCTGCGCTACGGCCTCATGCTCAATGACCACGGCTACTTCTGGGAGGCGCAGGAGATCCTGGAGGCGGTGTGGGCGGCGGCGCCGCAGGGCGGCCGCGAGCGGATTCTGTTGCGCGCCTGTATCCGGATTGCGACCGCGAATCTGCGGCTGCGCATGCAGAAGGCGCACGTCGCGGCACGGTTGCTCGGCGAGGCGCTCAGCGAGCTCGAGGCGTTGGGCATGCGCAGTGCCGGCGGCGACGGTTTTGCCGACAGCTTTCCGGTCGGGGCGCTGGTGGCGCTCATTAAGGCCAAGCTGGCCCGCCAACCGCTTGGCAAGGCCGATTTGGTGGCTTTTGCGGCCGCCGGCCGAACATGAAACAAAATGCATGTTCTGGCGTTTTAGGCTAGACTTGCTCAAAAACATGCACTATTGTGCATCTAACGAACCAAGCAAATCCTGAGAAAACGACAGAGGGTGGCTCATGGCCGGTGAAGATCGCGTCCTCGCAGGCGGCGCGAAATACATCGATTTTCAAACCGATCCGCAGCGCTACCGGCACTGGAAGCTCGGCGTGGAGGGCGACGTCGCAACGCTGACCATGGACGTCGACGAGAATGGCGGCCTGTTCGAAGGCTATCAGCTCAAGCTGAACTCCTACGATCTCGGCGTCGACATCGAACTCGCCGATGCCGTGCAGCGGCTGCGCTTCGAGCATCCCGAAGTGAAGGCGGTGGTGATGCGATCGGCTAAGAACCGCGTGTTCTGCGCCGGCGCCAATATCCGCATGCTGGCGGGCGCCACCCACGCCCACAAGGTCAATTTCTGCAAATTCACCAACGAGACCCGTAACGGCCTGGAAGATTCATCGGAAAATTCCGGACAGCGCTTCATCACCGTCGTCAACGGCACCGCGGCCGGCGGCGGCTACGAACTGGCGCTGGCGACCGATCACATCATGTTGGCTGATGACGGCGCCGCCGCCGTGTCGCTGCCGGAAGTGCCGCTGCTCGCGGTGCTGCCGGGCACCGGCGGGCTAACGCGCGTGGTCGACAAGCGCAAGGTGCGGCGCGACCATGCCGACTTCTTCTGCACCATCGAGGAAGGCATCAAGGGCAAGCGCGCGGTCGCATGGCGGCTGGTCGACGAGATCGTGCCCAACAGCAAGCTCGAAGGCAAAGTCGCCGATCGCGCCAAAGAATTTGCCGCCGCCTCGAAGCGCAACGGCAACGGCAAGGGCATCACCCTTTCGCCGCTCACCCGCACCATCGACGACAGCGGCATCCGCTACGGTTTTGTCAATGTCGATATCGATCGCGCGGCGCGGATTGCCACTATTTCGATCCAGGCTCCGGAGTCCGCTCCGCCCGCCGATATCGACGGCCTGATCGCGCAAGGCGCGTCGTTCTGGCCGCTGCAGGTGGCGCGCGAGCTTGATGACGCGATCCTTCATCTGCGCATCAACGAACTCGAAATCGCGATGCTGGTGTTCAAGTCGCATGGCGACGCCGCCAATGTGGTGGCCTGCGACACCTTCCTCGAAGCCAACAAGGCGCACTGGCTGGTCAACGAAATCAGGCACTACTGGAAGCGGGTGTTGAAGCGCATCGACGTCACCTCGCGCACGCTGGTGACGCTGGTCGAGCCCGGCTCCTGCTTCGCGGGCACGCTCGCCGAACTCGTGTTCGCCGCCGACCGCTCCTACATGCTGATCGGCTCGCGGCAGGGCGACAACCGCGCGCCTCCGGCGATCCAGCTCACCGCGATGAATTTCGGCCCCTATCCGATGTGCCACGGCCTGACCCGGCTGCAATCGCGCTTCCAGGCCGATCCGTCCGATCTGGAGCGCGCGGAAGCTACCATCGGCACGTCGCTCGATGCGGAGGGCGCCGAAGAGCTCGGCCTCGTCACCTTCGCGCTCGACGACATCGACTGGGACGACGAGGTGCGGGTGTTCCTGGAAGAACGCACGTCCTTCTCGCCTGACGGCCTCACCGGCATGGAAGCGAATTTGCGCTTCGTCGGCCCTGAGACCATGGAATCGAAAATCTTCTCGCGCCTCACGGCGTGGCAGAACTGGATCTTCCAGCGCCCCAACGCGGTCGGCGAAGACGGCGCGCTGCGCCGCTACGGCACCGGCCAGAAGGCGCAATTCGATATGACGCGGGTTTAGACAGGTATTGCTGCGTCATGGCCGGGCTGGTCCCGGCCATCCACGTCTTCTTTTCATCAGCAAGAAAAGACGTGGATGCCCGGCACAAGGCCGGGCATGACGGCAAATGTGCACAAAGGAGCACGGCCATGAACTTCATGAACGTCGACTATTCGACCAAGATTCCCAACAACGTGAATCTCAGCGAGGATCGCCAGGTGCTGAAAGCGCTGGAGGGCTGGCATCCCGGTTACATGGACTGGTGGGGCGACATGGGCCCGGAAGGCTTTCAGCAGTCGCTGGTATATTTGCGCACCGCCTATTCGGTTGATCCGCGCGGCTGGGCCAAGTTCGATTACGTCAAGATGCCGGAATATCGCTGGGGCATTCTTCTGGCGCCGCAGGAAGAGAACCGCGTCATTCCCTTCGGCGAGAATTACGGCAAGCCGGCCTGGCAGGAAGTCCCCGGCGAACACCGCGCCACGCTGCGCCGCCTGATCGTGATCCAGGGTGACACCGAGCCCGCTTCCGTGGAGCAGCAGCGCCATCTCGGCAAGACCGCGCCCTCGCTCTATGATTTGCGCAATTTGTTCCAGGTCAATGTCGAGGAAGGCCGCCATCTCTGGGCGATGGTCTATCTCTTGCAGAAATATTTCGGCCGCGACGGCCGCGAGGAGGCGGACGATTTGTTGCGCCGCCGCTCGGGCGACGCGGACTCGCCGCGCATGCTCGGCGCCTTCAACGAGGCGACGCCGGACTGGCTGTCGTTCTTCATGTTCACCTACTTCACCGACCGCGACGGCAAGATGCAGTTGCACTCGCTGGCGCAGTCCGGCTTCGATCCGCTGTCGCGCACCTGCCGCTTCATGCTGACCGAAGAGGCGCATCACATGTTCGTCGGCGAAACCGGCATCAGCCGCGTCGTGCAGCGCACCTGCGAGGCGATGAGGGAGGCCGGCATCACCGATCCCACCGATATCGCCAAGGTGCGTGCCTTGGGCGTGATCGACCTGCCGACCATCCAGAAGAAGCTGCATCTGCATTATTCGCTGTCGCTTGATCTGTTCGGTTCGGAAGTCTCGACCAACGCGGCGAATGCCTTCAACGCCGGCATCAAGGGCCGCTACAAGGAAACCCAGATCGACGACGACCACCAGCTCAAGAACGCCACCTATCCGGTGCTCAAGCTGGTCGACGGCGTGATCAAGCGCGTCGACGAGCCGGCGCTGACCGCGCTCAACATGCGCCTGCGCGACGACTACACGCAGGATTGCGTCAAGGGCATGCTGCGCTGGAACAAGATCATTTCGCTCGCCGGCTATCAGTACAAGCTGACGCTGCCGAACGTCGCGTTCCACCGCCACATCGGCGAGTTCAAGGATATCAACGCCACGCCGGAAGGCATCCTGATCGACGACGCCACCTGGAACCAACGCAAGGGCGAATGGTTGCCTTCGACGCAGGACGGCGACTTCATCGCCTCGCTGATGAAGCCGGTGACCGACGTCGGCGTCTACGCCAACTGGATCTCGCCGCCGAAGGTCGGCATCGACAACAAGCCCGGCGATTTCGAGTACGTGAAAATCGAGACCTGAAACGCCCCGCAATCGGGGAGCAGTAACATGGATCCCGACCGTGACCTCGAAGCACTGAACCGCGACCAGTTGGTCGCGGAGGTGAAGCGTCTAAGGGCGGGCATCCGCGCGCATCGCGACAGCACCGGTCACGACCTGTGCTGGCACCATCCCGATCTCTGGGGCCTGCTGCCCGAGCGGGTCACGCCCGAAGTGGCGGTACCGCCCTGGCCGAAGTTTTTGCGCGGGTGTCTGCGATATCGGGAAGCGCTGGAGCGCGAGTTGCCTGACGCGCCGAGGGCGGATTTCGAATACGGGAAAGATTGACAAGTAAGAGGTCTTAACCTCGCCCCGCTTGCGGGGAGAGGTCGACGCGCTTCGCGCGGCGGGTGAGGGGGTACAGGTCTATCGTTAGATCACGCTGGTGGAGAGAGCCCCCTCTCCCCGCGAAGAGCGGGGCGAGGGAGCGCACCACCGCCGCCGCACTACCCCGCGATCTCAAGCCCGGCGTTCGCGTAGACCACGCCGCCATCGACGGCGATGGTGTTGCCGACCACGTAATCGCCCGCGCGCGAGGCGAGGTAGATCGCCACCCCTGCCATATCCTCGTCGGTACCGATACGCTTCGCCGGAATGCGCTTTGCGACTTCGTCCGAGTGGTCGCGCGCGGCCCGGTTCATGTCCGACTTGAATGCCCCCGGCGCGATCGCAGTGACATTGATATTGTCCTTGACCAGTTTCGTTGCCATGCGCCGCGTCAGATGAATCACGGCGGCCTTGCTCGCGGCGTAGGAATAGGTCTCGCTCGGATTGACGAAAATGCCGTCGACGGACGCGATGTTGATCACCTTGGCCGGCCGTTCGTGCGAGGCCGCCGCGCGCAGCGGTTTCGCCAGCGCCTTGGTCAGGAAGAACAGCGACTTGACGTTGAGGTCCATGACCTTGTCCCAGCCGCTCTCGGGGAATTCGTCGAACTCCGCGCCCCAGGCCGCGCCTGCATTGTTGACGAGGATGTCGAGCTTCGGCTCCAGCTTGATGATTTCGCCTGCCAGCCTGTCGCAGCCTTCGACCGTGGAGATATCGATCGGCAGCGCGATGCATTCGCCGTCATAGGCGGCGGAGAGTTCTTTCGCGGTCGCCTCGCAGGGCCCTGCCTTGCGTGCGGTGATGTAGACCTTCGCCGCGCCCTGCGCGAGAAAGCCGGCCGCGATCATCTTGCCGATGCCGCGCGAGCCGCCTGTCACCAGCGCAACGCGGCCGTTAAGCGAAAACAGATCCTTGAACATGCGTTCCTCCATTGGCTTTGCCCGTGGTTTTGGGCGGGGCAGCAAGGGGAGTCAAGGAAGGGAAATGAACCCGTAGCCCGGATGGAGCCAACGGGTCGCGCGAACGCGCGCCCGATGACAGGCTCCGCGCAATCCGGATCAGTCTGTCAGCTTGTGAGATGGCCCCGGGTTGCGCTGCGCTCCACCCGGGCTACGGCCAGAAACCCTACGCCGCGTCGATGCGGCGAAAGCCGCTCCACATGGCGGTGGCGGCGCCGGAGGTCAGGACCGGGAGGATGCGCGCATCCTGGTAATTGCCGTTGAGCGAAACCCGTTGCAGCGCGGTCATATGCTCGGCGCTTTCCGGAAAAATCATGCCCGGCCGCGTCGTGACCGCGGTCTTGAATCCGGCGGCCTTCGCCAGGGCAAATTCGCGCTGGCCCGCCGCGATCCGGTCGCCATAGGGATAGGCGAGATGAAGCACCGGCCGCTGCAACACAGCTTCGATTCGCGCGCGGCTGGTGGCCAGTTCGAACGAGGCGGTCTCCTCGCTCTGCCGCGCCAGATTGCAATGCGTGATCGTATGCGCGCCGATCGTCACCAGGGGATCATCAGCGAATCCCTTCAATTCCTCCCAGGACATGCAGAACTCGCGGGCGATCGGAGTCTCGTCCACGTCATACCGCGTGCATAGCGCGGAGATTTCACGCTGCATGTCGTGTTCGGTCGGCAGCGCGCGCAGCCATTCGTGCATGCGGTCGAAGGCCGCCTGCTTGGCGGCCGGCGTCGAGGTATCGAGGCGGGTAGCTGTGCCGCCGAAGGGGATTTCGATCGAGGATGCCTTGGCGATCGCCCGCTCGAGCGCGACCCACCACAACCTCCCGGTGCCTTCGGCAAAATCGCTTGTCACGTAGACGGTGAGGGGCGCGTCAAATTCGCGCATCACCGGTAAGGCGAAGTCGCGGTTGTCGCGATAGCCATCGTCGAGGGTGAAGCAGGCGAAGCGCCGCGCGAATTTGCGCTGCTGGAGCCGCTGATGCACCTCGTCCAAGGTGACGATGTCGACGTCGAGGTTACGAAGATGCGCCAGCATCGCCCGCAAGAACTCTGGCTCGACCTCGAGATGATAATTGGGCTGAAACCCGTCGTCGCGGCGGGGGCGGACGTGGTGCAGCATGAAAATGACGCCGACACCTGCGAAGATTGGTCGCAGCAGGTAATGCGCTCCGGAGAAGTACAGCGCTTCCAGTCCGGCGCGGATGACGGTGTTGCGAAGCAGTTTCATCGAGATGCAGGGCTGCCCGGTTATTTACGGAGTGAAATTAGCGAAAGACCGCTGAAGAAACAGTTAGCCTGACCAATTTCAGAGCGTTTCGGCCCTCACGACATTTCGGGTTTGACAGCCCCGCAAGGGTTTGTTTTCTCTCCGTTCCGGACCCCGGCGGGAACTCGAATGCACGGACTTTTCAGGTGGAGTGGCAAATGGTGGCCGGGCGTCATTCCTTTGGTCATGTTTTGGGCTATCGCGGGTTGGACGAGCACCGAACCGCTTGAAGCCGACCTGGCGCAGCGTTCGACCGCCGCCCTCAAGGACACCATCCTCGACAAAAGGCGAATCTCGGTCGCAGGCCGCGACGTGAGCCTTGCGGCGGATGCTTTCTCGGAAGATGGCCGGCAGAGTGCGGTGGCGTCGGTGGAAACCGTGCCGGGTGTGCGCCTGGTTAACGATGAAACCCGGCTCGTTCCTGAAGCCAAGCCGTTTGTCTGGTCGGCCGAACGCGACGTCCTGCGGGTGACGCTGTCGGGCAGTTCGCCGCTGCCGGCGAGCAAGGGCCGCTTGATGGAGGCGGCCCGCGCCAGCCTCGGTGGCGTCGAAGTGGTCGACCGGATGAATCTGTCGCGCGGGGCGCCGCCGCGTTTCGACAATGCCGCGCTGTTGCTGCTCGAGCAGGTCGGCAAGCTGAAGGATGGCAAGATCACGCTGTCGGACACCAAGGTCAGCCTGTCCGGCATGGCGCGCGAACTCGGCGGCCGGGAAGCCATCGCCGCCGCGCTGAAAAATCTGCCCGAGGGATTTTCGGTCGCGGCCAACGAGGTCAAGGCGCCGCCTTACATCTTGCAGGCCTACAAGGATCCGGTCGCGGTGACGCTGACGCTGACCGGCAATGTGCCTGACAGCAACGCCCACACCGCGCTGGTGGCGGCGGCGGGACGCAAGTTCTTCAGCGAAAAGGTCGTCGACAACCTCAAGGCGAGCATCGGCGCCCCCGTGGGCTTTGCCGCCGCGGTGGTGCCCGCGCTCGGTGCGCTGTCGCGGCTGTCGACCGGCACGCTCGTCATCTCCGACCGGGAGGTCAAGCTGTCGGGCGATGCGCTTTATGAAGCCGCCGCCGTTCAGATCCGCGCCGGCCTCGGCAAGGACTTTCCGCAGGGCTGGCAGTTCAAGCCGGAAATCTCGGTCAAGCCGCCCGCCGCGCCGGTGGATGCGACCGTCTGCCAGCAATTATTCTCCGAACTGCTCGGCAAGGCCCGGATCCGCTTCGAATCCGGCAAGGCCGACATTGTCGCGGATTCCGCCGGCTTGCTCGACCGCCTGATCGAAACCGCGTTGCGCTGTCCGACCGCCAATATCGAGATATCAGGACATAGCGATACCAACGGCGAGGAGGCGGCCAACCAGGCCCTGTCCGAGAAGCGTGCCCAGGCGGTTGCCGACTATTTGGTCAAGGCGGGATTGCCGGCCAACCGGTTCAGCGCGGTCGGCTATGGTTCGACGCAGCCGATTGCGGCTAACGATACCGACCAGGGCAAGGCGCAGAACCGCCGCATCGATTTCGTGGTGAAGTGAGCATGGCCTATCTGACCACATTCTACTGGGGCTGGTTGCTGGCATCGGTGCTGCTCGGCTTCGCCATGGGTTGGATATCCGTGGTTCAGCACGGCAAAGGCGTCCCGCGGAAGCTGCGATGGGCGCTTTCCGCCCTGGTCGCGGCGCTGATGGGAGCTGCGCTCGCGCGCGTCGTGCCCGGCCGCTTCGGCTACTGGCTCGACCTCGGGCTGATCATGTTCGGGTTTTATCTCTGCGGCTGTGCGGTCGGATCATGGTTGCGCGACTGGGTAGTATCGCGCAGTGCGCCGTCGGCCTGACCGCAGCATGAGCCGGCCAGCTTCTCCGACAGCATTGTCACAGGTTGTTGACCGGCGCCGGCTATGGTCCCGAATCGCCGTCGGGCGGCGGGATTGCTGCAAAACCGTACTTCTACCGTCGTCAACTGGCGCCTAATATGTTGAAGAAGCGTGTTTTATTCTCGTCAGGCGAATTCCACTCCGGCTCAAAACGCGCTACCAGAGGGGCAGGGGAGCAGCGTAGCGTAGGCGGGGTTCAGGCCATTGCCGTCGTCGCATAAGCGCAATTCGAGGTGTAGATGCTGGAAGCAATACGCAGGGCGATGTCGTTTCTGCGCCAGAAGCAGGTCCTGCACAAGCTCGGGGTCTTGATCAGCATCACGGTGATCGCCGTTGCGTGCTACGTGCTCTATCACATGCTTCGCGGCATCGACACCGATGAGGTGATCGACGCCATCAAGGGCACCGAGCCGCGCCAGATCGCGCTGGCGGCCCTGTTCGTGGCGGCGGGCTATTTCACGCTGACCTTCTATGACTGGTTCGCGGTCCGCGCGATCGGCCAAGGCCACATTCCCTACCGCGTCAACGCGCTGGCCGCCTTCACCTCCTATTCGATCGGACACAATGTCGGCGCCAGCGTCTTCACCGGCGGCGCGGTGCGCTACCGGATCTATTCGGCCTGGGGGCTGAACGCGATCGATGTCGCCAAGATCTGTTTCCTCGCCGGGCTGACCTTCTGGCTCGGCAATGCCGCGGTGCTGGGACTGGGCATCGCCTATCACCCGGAAGCCGCCGCCTCGATCGATCAGTTGCCGGTCTGGCTCAACCGCGTGGCGGCGTTCGGCATCCTGCTCGGACTGGTTGGCTATGTAGCCTGGGTCTGGGCCGCGCCGCGCGGCGTCGGCCGCGGGCCGTGGACGGTCACGCTGCCGGGCGGGCCGCTGACGCTGCTGCAGATCGCCATTGGCATTATCGATCTCGGCTTCTGTGCGCTGGCGATGTATGTGCTGGTGCCGGACGAACCCAATCTGGGCTTTGTCGTCGTCGCTGTCATCTTCGTCTCGGCCACGCTGCTGGGGTTTGCCAGCCATTCCCCGGGCGGGCTCGGCGTTTTCGATGCCGCCATGCTGGTCGGGCTCTGGCAGATGGACCGGGAGGAACTGCTCGCCGGCATGCTGCTGTTCCGCGTCCTCTATTATATCGGGCCGTTTGTCATATCTGTAATCTTGCTGACGCTTCGGGAGATTATCCTCGGCGCGCGATCGAAGCGCCTGCGCCAGTTGGCGGCGGGCGCCGACGCCGAGCCGACGAGGCATGAGGCCGCCGTCTATGTGCGCGAGCGTGGCGACACGGGCACCTGATGATGCGGCGGGGGCTTCGCGAATAGAGGAAAAGCCTGCGCCATGGCGATCGACGATTCCAGCTCTGCCTCCTTCTTTGCACCGTGGCCGGACCGGTTGCGGCATTCGGCGATCATCCTGCTCGCCGCCGGGCTCGCGCTTTGCGCGCTGGTGGTGCTGGCCGATCTTTCTCTGGCGCGCGCCGTGGCCGTTTTCATCTGTATCGCCGCCGCAGCGCTGGTGCCGTGGCGGCTGCATCATGTGGCGGCCTCCCGTGACGACGTCCGCGCCGTCAGCCCGGTGGAGTCTGCCGCCGTCAGCGCCGTCGTTGCCGGCATGCCGGATCCGGCCGTGCTGCTCGACCGCGCCGGCCGCGTCATCCATCTCAACGCAGCGGCCGCCCAGCTCGCGCCTGCGCTGCGCAAGAACGAGCTCGCCCAGTTCGCGCTGCGCTCGCCCGAAATCATCACCGCGCTGCGCGAGGCGATTGCGACCACCGAACCGCGCCGGGCGAGCTACCACGACCAGGTGCCGGTCGACCGCTGGATGGAACTGATCATCACGCCGGTGCCGGTGCCGACGCTGTTCGGCGGCACCGAGAAATGCATGCTGATGACCTTCCACGACCAGACGCCGCTGCGGCGGGTCGAGGAAATGCGTGCCGATTTCGTCGCCAATGCCAGCCACGAACTGCGGACGCCGCTCGCGGCGCTGTCCGGCTTCATCGATACGCTGCAGGGTCCTGCCAAGGAGGACGCCAAGGCGCGCGAACGCTTCCTGTCGATCATGCATACGCAGGCGACGCGAATGGCGCGGCTGATCGACGATCTGCTTTCGCTGTCGCGGGTCGAATTGTCGGCCCATGTCCGGCCCGACGCGTCAGTCGATATCGTGCCGATTATTCGCCAGGTCGCCGACGGGCTGGAGCCGCTCGCCCGGGAGCGTCAGGTCGCGATCGAGATCGACCTGCCGGAAGCGCCGGTGACCATCGCGGGCGACCGCGAGGAACTGCTGCGGCTGTTCGAAAACCTGATCGAGAACGCGCTCAAATATGGCGCGTCCGGTGGGCGGGTGATCGTCTCCCTGACCCAGGCCACGTCCAGCGAGGGCGCGCCGGAAGTACGTATCATGGTCCGGGATTTCGGCCCCGGCATCGCCCCGGAACACCTGCCGCGGCTGACCGAGCGCTTCTACCGGGTCGATGTCGGCGACAGCCGCGCGCAGGGCGGAACCGGGCTCGGTTTATCCTTGGTGAAACATATTCTTAACCGCCATCGCGGCCGGCTTTTGATCGAAAGCGTGCCCAAAAACGGCGCGGTCTTTACCGCCTGTTTTCCCCAGGCGAAGACCCCATCAGCGCTATAAATACAAGCGATTTCAATTGCTTGGTTGTGTCATCCAACTGTCACCGAACCTTCGTAAAAGCTCTATCGACCGCTCCTAGATGAGCGGCACGTGAGCGCGATCGGGCGCAACAGGCGCTTCGCTCACCAGATGGAGACCACCATGAATTTCCTCAGGACAATCGTCGCTGCCGGCCTGGTCGCCGCTTCGACGTCGGCCTTCGCTGCCGATATCACCGGCGCGGGCGCCACCTTCCCCTTCCCGATCTATTCGAAGTGGGCGGACGCCTACAAGAAGGAGACCGGCAACGGTCTGAACTACCAGTCGATCGGCTCCGGCGCCGGCATCAAGCAGATCCAGGCCAAGACCGTGACCTTCGGCGCTACCGACGCGCCGCTCAAGCATGAGCAGCTCGAGAAGGACGGCCTGGTGCAGTGGCCGATGGTGATGGGCGCGATCGTGCCGGTCGTGAACCTCGAAGGCATCAAGCCGGGCGAACTCGTGCTCTCGGGCGAAGTGCTCGGCGACATCTATCTCGGCAAGATCAAGAAGTGGGACGATGCCGCGATCGCAAAACTCAATCCGAAGCTGAAGCTGCCGGCTGACGCCATCACCGTGGTGCGCCGCTCCGACGGTTCGGGCACCACCTTCAACTTCACCGACTACCTCTCGAAGTCGAGCGCCGACTGGAAAGCCAAGGTCGGCATGGGCACCGCGGTCGAATGGCCGACCGGCGTCGGCGCCAAGGGCAATGAAGGCGTTGCCGGCAATGTCGGCCAGACCAAGAACGCGATCGGTTATGTCGAATATGCCTACGCCAAGCAGAACAAGCTGACCTATGCGGCGATGATCAACAAGGCCGGCAAGACCGTGCAGCCGACCATCGCAGCGTTCCAGGCGGCCGCCTCCAACGCCGACTGGGCCAAGGCGCCCGGCTACTACGTGATCCTTACCGACCAGCCCGGCGAAGCCTCCTGGCCGATCACCGCAGCGACCTTCATCCTGATGCACAAGGCTGCAACCGACAAGGCAGCGTCCCAGGAAGCCATCAAGTTCTTCAAATGGTCGTTCGAGAGGGGCGCCAAGATGGCCGAAGAACTCGACTACATCCCGATGCCGGAATCGGTCGTCAAGCTGATCGAAAAGACCTGGTCGGCCGAGATCAAGAGCTGATCGGGCCTGCGCCTCGCAACACGATCGCTCAACCCGGGGTGTCCGGGGTTGAGCACCCCTCTCGGGACAGGAGAGGCAAGAACAATGCGCGAGCCGAAAAAGCCGTGCACCGAAGTCCGGGTCATTGGGCTATAGTAAAGGGGATTGGGCGTGGCAGAAATGGCGGTTGATAGCGACGCAATGGAGGCTGCCGGACCTTATGATCGCGCAAGGGCTCTCAGCGCGTTCAAGCTCGGCGACGTCACCTTCTATTGGATCACGCGCGCCTGCGCGATCTCGGTTCTCCTCATCCTGGGCGGCATCATCATTTCGCTGATCGTCGGCGCTTGGCCCGCCATCCGCGAATATGGCGTAGCCTTCCTGTGGACGCAGCGCTGGGCGCCGTCGGCCGATCCGCCTGTTCTCGGCGCGCTCGGCCCGATCTACGGCACGCTGATCACCTCCGTGATCGCGATGATGATCGCCATTCCCGTCGGCCTCGGCATCGCGATTTTCCTCACCGAGATCTGCCCGATCTGGCTGCGCCGCCCCATTGGACTTGCGGTCGAGCTGCTCGCCGGCATTCCCTCGATCATCTACGGCATGTGGGGCTTCTTCATATTGGGCCCGTTCCTGGCCAACACCTTCCAGCCCTTCATGATCAGCGTGTTCGACGGCGTCCCCGTGCTGGGCACGATCTTCGCCGGTCCCCCGTCCTATCTCAGCCTGTTCAACGCCGCGCTGATCCTTGCGATCATGGTGCTGCCCTTCATCACCGCGATCTCGGTCGACGTCTTCAAGACGGTGCCGCCGGTGCTGAAGGAAGCCGCCTATGGCGTCGGCTGCACCACCTGGGAAGTCGTTCGCAACGTCGTCATCCCCTACACAAGGGTCGGCGTGATCGGCGGCATCATGCTGGCGCTTGGCCGCGCGCTCGGCGAGACGATGGCGGTCACCTTCATCATCGGCAATTCGTTCAAGATCCAGTCCTCGATCTTCGCGCCGGGCACCACGATCTCAGCCGCCATCGCGTCCGAATTCGCCGAGAGCGACGGGCTGCATCAATCCGGCCTGATCCTGCTTGGTCTCTTGCTGTTCGTTCTGACGTTCTTCGTGCTCGCAGCCGCGCGGCTGATGCTGATGCGGCTGGAAAAGAAGGCGGGGAACTAGCACCATGAACCCGATTTACGCATCCCGCCGCCGCAACAATATCATCATCAAGTTCCTGTGCCTGGGAGCTGCGCTGTTCGGCGTGACCTGGCTGGCGCTGATCCTGTTCACGCTGTTCTACAACGGCCTTGCCGGCTTGAATCTTGCCGTCTTCACCCAGGATACGCCGCCGCCGGGTTCGACCGATGGCGGCCTGCGCAACGCCATCATCGGCTCGATCATGATGACCGTGATCGGGGTCGGCATCGGCGCGCCGCTCGGCCTGTTCGCCGGCACGTACCTCGCCGAATACGGCAAGCACGACAGGCTCACCTCGGTGATCCGCTTCATCAACGACATCCTGCTGAGCGCGCCGTCGATCATTATCGGCCTGTTCATCTACGGCGCCATCGTGGTGCCGATGGGCGGCTTCTCGGCCTTTGCCGGCTGTCTGGCGCTCGCCGTGATCGTGATCCCCGTCGTGGTGCGCACCACCGAGGACATGCTGGGGCTGGTGCCCAATCCGCTGCGCGAGGCGGCCTCCGCGCTCGGCCTGCCGCGCTCGCTGGTGATCCGGCGGATCGCCTATCGTGCGGCCCGCTCAGGCCTGATCACCGGCGTGCTGCTCGCCACCGCCCGCGTCGCCGGTGAAACCGCGCCGCTGCTGTTCACCGCGCTTTCGAACCAGTTCTTCAGCCTGGACATGACCAAGACGATGGCCAACCTGCCGGTCACCATCAACAACTTCGTGCAGAGCCCCTATGTCTACTGGAAACAGCTCGCCTGGAGCGGGGCGCTCTTGATCACGCTCACCGTACTTGCCCTGAATATTGGCGCGCGCATTCTCGGCGCCGAGAGGACATCCAAATGACCGATCTCTCCGTATCCGTGAGTTCCGCGAGCGGGCCCGTTCCGCAGGTGGCGCTGCCCGAGGCCGCGCCCAAGGTGACCGCCCGCGGCCTGAACTTTTACTATGGCGACCATCACGCGCTGAAGAACATCAACCTGACGCTCGGCACCCACCGCGTCACCGCCTTCATCGGCCCGTCCGGCTGCGGCAAGTCCACGCTGCTGCGGATCTTCAACCGGATGTACGATCTCTATCCCGGCCAGAAGGCGACCGGGCAATTGATGCTCGACCAGACCAACATCCTCGACCCCAAGCTCGACCTCAATCTGCTGCGGGCCCGCGTCGGCATGGTGTTCCAGAAGCCGACGCCGTTCCCGATGACGATCTACGAAAACATCGCCTTCGGCATCCGCCTCTATGAGAAGATCTCCAAGTCCGAGATGGATGGCCGGGTCGAGAAGGCGCTGCGCGGCGGCGCGCTGTGGAACGAGGTCAAGGACAAGCTGAACGCCTCGGGCCTCTCGCTGTCCGGCGGCCAGCAGCAGCGGCTCTGCATCGCGCGCACGGTCGCGGTGCGGCCCGAGGTGATTTTGTTCGACGAGCCGTGCTCGGCGCTAGACCCGATCTCGACCGCCAAGATCGAGGAACTGATCCAGGAACTGGCGGAGGATTACACCATCGCCATCGTCACCCATAACATGCAGCAGGCGGCCCGCGTCTCGGACAAAACCGCCTTCATGTATCTCGGCGAGCTGATCGAGTTCGACGACACCAACAGGATTTTTACCTCGCCGAGCGATCGACGCACCCAGGACTACATCACCGGCCGGTTCGGTTGAGGAGATAACACATGGCTTCTGAACACACCGCCAAGGCATTTGACAGCGATCTTCAGGAATTGACCCGCCTGGTCGCCGAGATGGGCGGCCTGGTCGAGCGCATGATCACCGAATCCGTCGATGCGCTGATCCGCCGCGACGTCGCGCTCGGCAAGCGCGTTGTCGCTGCCGACGTTGAAATCGACCGCCTGCAGCATGCAATCGAGGAACGCGCGGTGCTGACCATCGCGCGGCGCCAGCCGATGGCGATCGACCTGCGCGAAATCGTCGGCGCCATGCGGGTTGCTACCGATCTGGAGCGGATCGGCGACCTCGCCAAGAACATGGGCAAGCGGGTCGCCGCGCTGGAGAACGATTTCCAGCCGCTGAAGCTGATCCGCGGCCTCGAGCACATGACCGATCTGGTGCAGTCGCAGGTCAAGTCGGTGCTGGATGCCTATGCGGCGCACGACCTGCCGGCGGCTATGGCGGTCTGGAAGGGCGACGAGGAAGTCGACGCCATCTGCACCTCGCTGTTCCGCGAACTCCTCACCTACATGATGGAGGATCCGCGCAACATCTCGTTCTGCATTCATTTGATGTTCTGCGCCAAGAACATCGAACGGATCGGCGACCACGCCACCAACATCGCCGAAACCGTATTCTACATGATCGAGGGACAGCAGATGCTCGACCAGCGCCCCAAGGGCGACATGACGACGTTTGCGACCACGATACCGAATAGCTGAGGGATACAAGAATGAGCGCGCGCATAATGGTGGTCGAGGACGAGGAAGCGCTGACCACGCTGTTGCGCTACAACCTCGATGCTGAAGGCTATGACGTCGAAACCGTCGCCCGCGGCGACGACGCCGATACGCGGCTGAAGGAGCGCGTGCCGGATCTCGTCGTGCTCGACTGGATGCTGCCGGGGCTGTCAGGCATCGAACTCTGCCGCCGCCTGCGCGCCCGGCCGGAGACCAAGCAATTGCCGATCATCATGCTCACGGCACGCGGCGAGGAGAGCGAGCGGGTGCGGGGCCTGGCGACCGGCGCCGACGATTACATCGTCAAGCCGTTCTCGGTGCCGGAGCTGCTGGCGCGGGTGAAGGGCCTGCTGCGGCGGGCAAGTCCCGAGCGGCTCGCCACCGTGCTCACCTATGGCGACATCGAACTCGACCGCGAAAAACGCCGCGTCGCGCGTTCGGGCCGCTCCATCGATCTCGGCCCGACCGAGTATCGCCTGCTGGAATTTTTTCTCGAGCATCCCGGCCGCGTCTTCAGCCGCGAGCAGTTGCTCGACAGCGTCTGGGGCCGCGACATCTATATCGACGAGCGCACCGTTGACGTCCATATCGGCCGCCTGCGCAAACTGCTCAACCCGGGCCGCGAACAGGACCCGATCCGCACCGTGCGCGGCGCGGGTTATGCGCTGGATGACAGGTTTGCGAAGGTGGAGTAGGGCGCGACCGAAGTCAGCCCCGCGCAAGAACGATATCGAAATTCAGAACGCGATGGTCTGCTCCATCTTCCGATGGAAGTGGCTCTGCAATCAGCAGATCGGGACGCAGCGCAGCGTTGAGCAGCCTGTCGCAGGCATTGAGCGGCTCGCCGGGAAAATACATCTGGGTGATCAGCCGCTCGAATCGGCCGTGAACTTCGAAGTGGATATGAGGCGGGCGCATCCAATCTGGACCTGCGGGATAAGCTCCAGGCTTGACGGTTTTGATCCGATAGACGCCGTCGCTATCAGATAGAATGCCGACGCAACCGACAAAGTGGGGATCGAGCGGCGCAGGATTTAGGTCGTTGGCATGCACGTAGCGGCCAAAGCTGTTGGCCTGCCAGATCGTGACGGGTACCCCGCGAACGGGTTCGCCGTCGAGATTGAGCACCCTCCCTGTGACCTCGATGATTTCTCCCTGCGCACACCCCTCGAAACCCTTGACCGAGGTCAGGTCGGCCTGTGAGGCCGGCGTCTGCCCGGTCGGGAAGTAGGGACCGAGAATCTGGTCCGGTGTCCGGTGCAGCCGCGTGCCCGTTGAGTTGTCCATGACCCCCTCAATCTTCTGGCGTAAAGCCGGAGGCCTGGACAATTGGGGCCCAACGGTCGAAATCGGATTTGATCAGTTGCGCAAATTCCTTCGGCGTTTGGCCGGCGGGATCTACGGAAAGCTTGGCCAAGGCCGTTTTGAAGGCGTCGGTGTTCACCACCGCGCGGATCGCCTCATTGAGGCGGTTCACCGTTCCGGCAGGCGTATTTGCCGGAACGAAGACGCCAAACCACTCGTTGGCTTCGAGCGCGGAATATCCGGCCTCCCGAACCGTCGGCACATCGAGAAGCAGCGGGGATCGTTGCGATCCAGTTGTCGCCAGTGCCCTTATGGCGCCGGATTGCACATGCGGCAGTGCAGTGCCGATTGGATAGATCGTAGCGGCGATTTGACCGCCGATCAGATCCTGAATGCCGCCGGGGCCGCCATAGGGCAGATGCACGAATTCGAACCTGCCCGCTTTGGCCAGGCTCACGCCGGTGAAGTGCAGCATCGACCCGGCCGCCGCCGTACCGTAGGTGGCTTGCTTGGGATTAGCCGCGCACCATTTCACGAAATCGGCCAGCGTCCTGACGTCGGCAGGCACCATCGGACCGATGGTGATCAGAAATGGAAAGGAGCAGACTGTGGTGACGGGAGCGAAATCCTTGAACGCATCATAGCCCAGCGACTTGTAGACGTGGGGAAATACGGCGAAGCTGGAGGCGGGCGTCAGGATCATCGCCGTGCCATCGGCCGGGCCGCTTTTCAGCGCGCCGAGCGCCAGACGCCCGCCGGCGCCGGGACGATTGTCGACGATGAATGAAAGTGATTGATCCTTCATTCCCTCAACGAGCCTCCTCGCAATCACGTCGATCGCGCCCCCCGCACCGAACCCCACCAGCATCCGCGAAGCTGTCTGGGCGCTCGCCATGCGGATCGCGTCGGGGACAATGGCGGCGAGGCCGCCCGCGCACGCCATCGATACGAATCTTCGCTTCGTGATCATGTGATCGTCCTTCTCCAGCGAATTTGTCCGGTCGGTCATCATCGAACCGCCGCCAACTCTGGTCGACCGGGGCATTATCTGGTAGACCGAAAATTGCGGCATCCCTGTAACCGCTGGGTTAAGCCCGAATGGACTGGTCGGATCGAATTGGCCGCCGCATCAAGTTGCGGGACCTTCATATTGTGATGGCGGTTGCCGACACCGGCAGCATGGCGAAGGCGGCTGCCAGGCTCAGAATTTCACATCCTGCCGTCTCCAAGGCGATATCCGAAATTGAAGGCACGCTCGGCGTGCGATTGTTCGATCGAGGCTCGCAGGGCGCCGAACTCACGGCCTATGGCGAGGTGTTGCTTCGATGCGGCATCAATGTCTTCGACGAGATGCAACAAGGCCTTCGCTCGCTCCAACATTTGTCCGATCCAAACTCGGGCGAGGTGAGGGTGGGATGCACCGACATCATTCTGCACAGCCTGGTGCCGGCTATCGTGCGGGAATTTTCCAAGGCACATCCCGGCGTTCAGCTTGACGTGAAGCTGACCAATCCGGGTGGACATCAAATTCAGGAACTGCGCGAGCGCAAAATTGATCTGCTGATTACGAGAGCCACGGGACAGCACGAGGACTTCCATTCCGAAGTCCTGTTCGATGAACCCTTTGTCTTCGTTGTGGGGGCGCAAAGTGAATTGGCGCGAAAGCGCCGAATTGACCTCACGGACATCATTAAGGGCAATTGGGTCCTGCCACCCTATGACAGCGCGCCAGGCGCGCTCGTTGGCGAGGTATTTCGAGCGAATGGCTTTTCGCCACCGAAGCCGTTGGTCAAAACGATAGCTATTCAGCTCACCGTGTCGCTTATTGCGAGCGGAGAATTTGTAGGAATTCTTCCCATGTCCGTCGCGGCATTAAGCGCGCATCAAGCCGCTTTGAGGGTTTTGCCGTTAAAATCGGCGGGCCCACGGATTTCGGCCGAAATCGTATTTTTGAAGAATCGAACGCTTGGCCCTGCGGTCGCGTCGTTTATCGATTGCACGCGGGAAGTCACGAAATCGCTTGTCCGCGTGCGGCGTTGATTGTTGAAACGGGCTGGCGCACCAGCCAAACCTGACCACGAACGTCTGTGGTTATGGGTCCCGGCTCAAGGCCGGGACGATAGCAACTACCTCGTCGGCTTCGGCTGCTGCCTGCGCCGGTCGGCAGCCGGCTGATACGCAACGCGCGAGTGATGCGCGCAATAGGGCAGGCCCGCGAGTGCCTTGCCGCCGCAGAAGAAAAATTCCGGGCTTGAGGGATCGCCGACCGGCCAGTGGCAGGTGGCTTCGTTCAGTTCGAGCAGCGACAGCCGCTGGCTCATAGGCACCACATTGTCGACGGCGATCGGATCGGGCTCCATCTCGACCTCGAAGGCATGCGCCAGCGCGGTGTTGCCGCGCGAGACCGGGCGCGACACCCGCATCATCTGCTGGGCCGGACGCGCCTTGCGCTGCCGCGGGGCGGCCGAGGAGGGGCTCTTGGCGCGGCCGGACAAGCCCAGCCGGTGCACTTTGCCGATCACTGCGTTTCGCGTCACATTTCCGAGTTCCGCGGCGATCTGGCTGGCCGATAATCCGGCTTCCCAGAGCTTTTTCAGCTGCTCGACGCGATCGTCGGACCAGGTCAATACCGTCATCGTATTCTTCCCTTCGCATCGCGCCGGCCAATCAGGGGCAGCGCTGGCGACGTCATTCGTCTCTAAAATCCCTGCGGTCAGAATCCCTTAGCCCTCGCCGGGCGCGGAAACCGGCCCGAACGTCTACGCTGTACAAAATGGACTCTTGGGATCAGAACTGCCGCACGAGATGTCGTACCCGACAGCCCAAAAGCTACAATATGGCGTGACTCCGGCGCAAGAGTCCGGGCCCGCGCGTCCACATGTTCCGACATCTAGGCATTGCACTGCGTGTTTTCCACCACACCGCAATCCTACGGATTCTCCCATCTTGCAGTGCAGGAGAGGCGGCTTCGTGGCGTGTTGACAGCGCCCCCCGCCCACATAGAATGCCTCCTACGTGCCGCCCTTAAGAGGCGGCACGTTTCGTTTTCGCAAGACCGGCCGTTGCCGCCTTCGCGCCACTGCACGCGTGTGCTCCGCGGCAGGTCTTGAAAGCGGGTCTCAAACCTTCAGTGCAAACCATTTGTGATCGCCATGACCAATAGCGCCACGTCGCATCTGCTCCCCGTCTTCGCCAGGGTCGATCTCGGCTTCGAACGCGGCGAGGGCTGCTGGCTGACCGCAACCAATGGCGAGCGCTATCTCGACTTCACCTCGGGCGTTGCGGTGAACGCGCTGGGTCATTGCCATCCGCACCTGATCAAGGCGCTGCAGGAACAGTCGACAAAACTCTGGCACATGTCGAACCTGTTCAAGAGCCCGGATGGCGATAAACTTGCCGCGCGGCTCTGCGAGCAGAGCTTTGCCGACCTGGTGTTCTTCTGCAATTCCGGCGCCGAGGCGATGGAAGGCGTGATCAAGGTCGTGCGCCGCTATCAATTCTCCAAGGGGCATCCCGAGCGCTATCGGCTCGTCACGTTCGAGGGCGCGTTCCACGGCCGCACGCTCGGCACGCTCGCCGCCACCGGCTCCGCCAAATATCTCGAAGGCTTTGGCCCGCCAATGGACGGCTTCGACCAGGTGCCGCATGGCGATCTCGAAGCGGTGAAGAAGGCGATCGGGCCGCACACCGCGGGTATCCTGATCGAGCCGGTGCAGGGCGAGGGCGGTGTGCGCTCCGCGCCGCAGGCTTTCTTCAAGGCGCTGCGCCAGCTCTGTGACGAGTACGGCCTGCTGCTGGCGTTCGACGAGGTGCAGACCGGCATGGGCCGCACCGGCGATCTCTTTGCCTACAAGCGCGTCGGCGTGACGCCGGACGTGATGTCGCTGGCGAAAGCGCTCGGCGGCGGCTTTCCGATCGGCGCGGTGCTGGCCACCGCCGAGGCCGCCTCCGGCATGACGCCGGGCTCGCACGGCTCGACCTTCGGCGGCAATCCGCTGGCGATCGCTGCCGCCAATGCCGTGCTCGACGTGATGCTGAAGCCCGGCTTCTTCGACCATGTGCAGAAGATGTCGCTGCTGCTGAAACAGAAACTCGCCTCCGTGGTCGATCGCTATCCCGCCGTGCTCTCGGAAGTGCGCGGCGAGGGGCTCCTGGTCGGCGTCAAGGCCGTGGTGCCCTCAGGCGATCTCGTCAATGCGTTGCGCGGCGAGAAATTGCTCACCGTCGGCGCCGGCGACAATGTGGTGCGGTTCCTGGCGCCGCTGATCGTGACCGAGGCCGAGATCGACGAGTCCGTTCAGATGCTCGAGCGCGCCTGCGTCGCGCTGTCGGGTAATCAGTTGAAGAAGGCGGCGGGATGATGAGCAAATCCGTCCGTCACTTCCTCGACATCAACGAATTGCCGCCGAAGGAGTTGCGCAACATGCTGGCGCTGAGCGCCGACATGAAGGCGAAGCTCAAGGCACATGACAAGGGCAAGAAGCCGCTCGAAGGCAAAACGCTGGCGATGATCTTCGAACGTCCCTCGACGCGCACGCGGGTGTCGTTCGATGTCGGCATGCGCCAGCTCGGCGGCGAGTCGATCATGCTGACCGGGGCCGAAATGCAGCTCGGCCGCGGCGAGACCATCGCCGACACCGCGCGCGTGCTGTCGCGCTATGTCGATGCGATCATGATCCGCATCCTCAATCACGACGCGCTTTTGGAACTGGCCGCGCACGCCACCGTGCCCGTCATCAACGGGCTGACGCGGCGCTCGCATCCCTGCCAGGTGATGGCCGATCTGATGACCTTCGAGGAGCATCGCGGGCCGATCGAGGGCAAGACCGTGGCCTGGACCGGCGACGACAACAACGTGCTGGCGTCGTGGGCGCATGCGGCGGAGCGTTTCAAGTTCCAGCTCAATGTCGCGACCCCGCCGCAGCTCGCGCCGAACAAGGCGATGAAGGACTGGATCAAGGCGACGCAAGCGCCCATCGTGCTCGGCAACGATCCCGAGGCCGCCGTCCGCGGCGCCGACTGTGTCGTCACGGATACGTGGGTGTCGATGGGCGACAAGGACGGCGAACATCGCCACAACGTGCTCAAGCCCTATCAGGTCAATGAGAAGCTGATGTCGCTGGCGAAGAGTGATGCGATCTTCATGCATTGCCTGCCCGCGCATCGCGGCGAGGAAGTCACCGACGAAGTGATCGACGGTCCGCAATCGGTGGTGTTCGACGAAGCGGAAAATCGCCTGCACGCGCAAAAGGGCATATTGGCCTGGTGTTTTAACGAAGTGGCGTAGCTCTCTCCGTCGTCCCTGCCTAGTGCGCAATTGCGCACTAGGCGCAGCGACCTAGTTCGTAGCCCGGATGGAGCGAAGCGAAATCCGGGAAAGTGCAAGCGGCGTGAGCGGTCCCGGATTGCGCTCCGCTCCATCCGGGCTACGGACCTGCGGCCCAACGACGCCGGTGGTCATGGTCTGCGTTCGCAGGGACGACGTGTGGAGATAGTTTCGCCGCTCTTCAACCCCTTTCGTTTTGCATGTTCCGACACCAGATAAGGCGCCATGGATTCACAATCAGATATCAAAATCACGACCGAGGCGCCCGTTCGCGCGCCCTCGTCCGTTCCCGTCGATGACGCGGTGCTGCCGTTCGAGGTCGCAGAACTCGATCTGCGCGGGCGGCTGACCCGGCTCGGCCCCGCGCTCGACGACATTCTGACCAAGCACGATTATCCGCCTGCTGTCGGCAAGCTGCTTGGGGAAGCGATCGTGCTGGCGACGCTGCTCGGCACGGCGCTGAAATTCGACGGCCGCTTCATCCTGCAGACGCAGACGGACGGCCCGGTCTCGTTCCTGATCGTGGATTTCCAGTCGCCGGATCGCCTGCGCGCCTATGCGCGCTATGACGCGAGGCGGCTGAAGGAAGGCCAGGATTCTGGCCAACTGCTCGGCAAGGGCCATCTGGCGATGACCATCGACCAAGGACAGGACATGAGCCGCTACCAGGGCCTGGTGGCGCTCGACGGTGGCAGTCTCGAGGACGCCGCGCATGAATATTTCCTGCGCTCCGAGCAGATCCCGACCCGCGTGCGGCTCGCGGTCGGCGAGGAATGGCGCGGCGGCGACGGTAGCGGCCCGAAGCACCGCTGGCGCGCCGGCGGCATGCTGCTGCAGTTTCTGCCCAAGGCGCCGGAGCGCGCGCGGCAGGCCGATTTGCATCCCGGCGATGCACCTGATGGCGCGGTGACGCATTCCGTTGCCGAGGATGATGCCTGGGTCGAGGGCCAGTCGCTGATCGGCACCGTCGAGGATGTCGAGCTGATCGATCCCGATCTGTCGGGCGAGCGCCTGCTGTATCGGCTGTTTCACGAACGCGGCGTGCGCGTGTTCACGCCGCTGCCGTTGCGCGCGCAATGCTCCTGCTCGCGCGAGGCGGTCTCTGCGATGCTGAAAAGCTTTGCGCCGAAAGACCGCGCCGAGATGGTGAAAGACGACAAGGTAGTGGTGACCTGCGAGTTCTGCTCCTCGGTCTACCAGTTCACCCCGCATGAAGCGGGCGTGGAGGAGTAGGCGACCGTTTCGCCGTCATTGCGAGCGAAGCGAAGCAATCCACGTCTCCGCAAGCCGCGCTATGGATTGCTTCGCTTCGCTCGCAATGAAGGGGCCGGAACGATGCCCCTGAAATCCGTCGGAATCCGTGGCCCGGATGGAGCCAACGGGTCGCGCGAATGCGCGCCCGATGACAGGCTCCGCGCAATCCGGGATTCTCACCGCCGGCCAAACCTGTCCCGGATTGCGCTGCGCTCCATCCGGGCTACGAAGGAAGGCACGTTGCCCCTAATTCAACACCCGCTTGTTATCCGGGCTATCCAGCGAGAACGTCGGCACATCGACCTCGAACCGCTCGCCGCTTGCGCTGACCATCTGGTAGCGCCCGGTCATGAAGCCCGACGCGGTCGGCAGCGGCACGCCGCTCGTGTATTCGAAGCGCTCGCCCGGCGCCAGCACAGGCTGCTCACCGACCACGCCTTCGCCGCGGACGTCCTGCTTGTGGCCGGTGGCGTCGGTGATGATCCAGTGCCGGGTGCGGAGCTGCACGGTCTCGGCGCCGGTATTGGTGATGACGATGGTGTAGGACCAGAAATATTGGCCGCGATCGACCGACGAGCGCTCGGGGAGGAAGTTCGGCTCGACGGTAACTTCGATCTGGCGGGTGACGGCGCGGTACATGCGGGCAAGCTTTCGGAAATCCTGTTCCGTATCATAGCCAAGAATGCCGGGGGAACAATCTCCGGTCAGCCGGGTTTGCCGCTTGTTTGATCGCGGTTTCAACATAGTTCCGTTCTAGAGCGCACCCGCGCGCGGTCCGGCTCCGTATCTGTTTGCGTATCTTGTTTGCAAGTTGCGGGCCGATATTATCTCCCCGGACAGTGCACGCGTAAAAGCTAAGCTAGCGGTGCCAGATGTCGTCCATTGCCGATCCAGTTGCCGGAAGGCCTATCAGCGATACCAAGGCCGCGGTGGCTTCCGCGCCGGCGATCACGCTGCCCGTTGCCGGCGAGCGCGAATTGCGGCTCGACCTGTTTCGCGGGTTGGCGCTGTGGCTAATCTTCATCGACCATCTGCCGACCAACATTCTGACCTGGTTCACCATCCGCAATTACGGATTTTCCGACGCCGCCGAGATCTTCATCTTCATCTCCGGCTACACCGCCGCCTTCGTCTACGGCCGCGCGATGCTGCAGGCCGGCTTCGTGGTGGCCACCGCGCGCATCATGCGCCGGGTCTGGCAGATCTACGTCGCCCATGTGTTCCTGTTCGTGATCTTCCTCGCCGAAATTTCCTACGTCGCCACCCGTTTCGAGAACCCGCTCTACAGCGAGGAAATGGGCATCATGGATTTTCTCAAGCAGCCGGATGTCACTATCATCCAGGCGCTGCTGTTGCGCTTCCGTCCCGTCAATATGGACGTGCTGCCGCTCTACATCGTGCTGATGCTGTTTCTGCCTGTCATCCTGTGGCTGATGAAGTGGCGGGCCGACGTCGCGCTTGGCCTGTCGGTGCTGCTGTATGCGTTGACCTGGCAGTTCGACTGGTATCTGGCGGCCTATCCGAGCGGCTTCTGGATTTTCAATCCGTTCTGCTGGCAGTTGCTGTTCGTGTTCGGCGCGTGGTGCGCGCTGGGCGGCGCCGCACGGATGTCGCGAGTCCTGTCGTCGCCGGTGACGATGTGGATTTGCATTGTCTATGTCACGTTCGCATTCTTCGTCACCTTGACCTGGCACATCCCGCAGCTCAACTTCCTGATGCCGAAGCGGCTCGAACAGTGGATGTATCCGATCACCAAGACGGATCTGGACGTGCTGCGGTTTGCCCATTTCCTGGCGCTGGCTGCGCTCACCGTGCGCATCCTGCCCAAGGATTGGTCGGGTCTGAAATCGCGCTGGCTGCGACCATTGATCCTGTGTGGTCAGCATTCGCTTGAGATATTCTGCCTCGGCGTCTTCCTGGCCTTCGCAGGGCACTTCGTGCTGGCCGAAGTTGGCGGGGGTGCTGTCACGCACGCCCTGGTCAGCCTTGCCGGAATCCTCATCATGTGGGGCGTCGCGTGGGTGATTTCGTGGTACAAGCATTCGGCCGACAAAGATGCGTCCAGGACCAAGCGCACGGGCGGCAATGCCGATATGGCTGGAGGGAGCGTATGAGGCCCGGTTCTGGTGCCGTACTAGCCCTGTCGCTGCTCGCCGGCCTTGCGGTTACCGGTTTGGCGCGGGCCGAGGATGCCACCTGCGAGGTGCCGGCCTATCTGCTGAGCACCGAAAGCCTGCTGCCGAAGGTCACCGAGGCCGTCAAGAACGGCCGGCCGCTGACCATCCTCGTGGTGGGTAGTCGTTCCTCGACCATCGCCGCTTCGGCCGACAGCGCCTATCCCGCCCAATTGCAGGCCGCCTTGAAGGAGAAGCTGCCCTCGATCCAGATCAACCTATCCGTAGAACTACAGCCCGGGAAAACTGCGGAGGAGACTGACACCACCCTCGTTAAGCTGGTGGAAGCAAAAAGGCCTACTTTGGTCATCTGGCAGACCGGAACCGTCGATGCTATGCGATCCGTCGATCCCGACGATTTTCGCGGCGCCGTCGGGGACGGGGTTGCTGCGCTGCAAAATGCGGGAGCCGATGTGGTTCTGATTAATCCGCAATACAGCCCGCGCACGGAGACGATGATTTCTGCGCCGCCATACCTAGATAATATGCGCGTGGTGGCGCAGCAGCTTAATGTTCCGCTGTTTGACCGGTTTGCCATCATGCGTCACTGGAATGATGCCGGAGATTTCGACCTGTTCAGTACTTTTCACGGCACCGACATGGCCAAACGGGTTCATGGCTGCCTCGGCCGCGCGTTGTCGAAATTTGTGCTCGATGCGGCTCGCCTCGATCAGGCGCAGCAGAATTAGGGAACTAGCGTTAATGAGTCGTTACTACCCTTTTTGTTTGTCGACATTGCCGATCGTCTTTGCCGCGAGCCTGGCGCTATTGATGCCCGCCTCGGTGCTTCCGCTGCTTGCCCAGACGGCCCCGCAACAGACCGCCCAGCAGGCGGCGCTGTCCGATAACGCCAAAACTGACAACAAGGCTGAAAAAAAGCCTTCGGCTGAAAGCGCCCCGCCGCAGGCCGTTCCCTCGGCCGCCGTCAATCCGACGGCGCAGAAGGGCATCACCGGCAAGGCGATCGACAAGGTGAAGGAGGTTGCGAAATCGGCCGGCGACATCTTCAGCCGTGTTCCGTGCCTGCCGCCGAAGGGCGCCTCCAAATCGATGGGGTCGCTGCCGCGCGTCGCGAGCAAGCTCGTCGCGGGGCAGCCGGTGGTGATCGTCGCGTTCGGATCGTCGTCGACCGCCGGTTTTGGTGCGACCTCGCCGGATTTCAACTATCCCAACCGGCTCGCCGCGCAATTGCGCCGGCAATATCCGACGGCCGACATCTCCGTCATCAATGCCGGCAAGGGCGGCGAGGATGCGCCGGAAATGATGAAGCGGCTGCAGACCGCCGTCATCGACCTGCATCCGGACCTGGTGATCTGGCAGGTCGGCACCAATGCGGTGCTGCGCAACCTCGATCCGGCGGAGACCGCGAAACTCGTCGAAGAGGGCATTACGCGCATTCAGGCGGTTGGCGCCGACGTCGTGCTGATCGATCCGCAATATTCGCCGCGGGTCAACGAACACGCCGAAAGCGCCGGCAAGATGATGACGCTGCTGAACAAGACCGCCGAGCTTCGCAAGGTCGGCTTGTTTCCGCGCTTCGCTGTCATGAAAGACTGGCACGAAAAGCAAGCGATCCCGATCGAGAACTTCGTGATCGCCGACGGCCTGCACATGAGCGACTGGGGCTACGCCTGCTTCGCCCAACTGCTCGGCGACGACATCATCAAGTCGGTCGGCCAGATCAAGCTCGGCGTCAACGTGCCGTCGGACGTGCGCGCGTATAGGCCGATGTGATGCGCTTCCCTCCCCTGGAGGGGGAGGGTCGACGCGCGTGAAACGCGCGGCGGGGTGGGGTGACGGTCTCTCCTCGCGAACAGTGCCCGAGTTGAGAGACCGTCACCCCACCCCGTCCCGCATTTCGCTGCGCTCAACGCGAGCCGACCCTCCCCCTCCAGGGGAGGGTAAGCGCGAACCTCACGCCTTCTCCAGCGCAGCCGCAAAATCCTCGATCAGATCATCGGCATGCTCAAGCCCGGCCGAGAAACGAATGAAACCTTCGCTGATGCCGAGCTCCGTGCGCGCCTCCGGCGTCAGCCGTTGATGCGTCGTCGTCGCGGGATGGGTGACGAGGCTCTTGGCGTCGCCGAGATTGTTGGAGATGCGCGCGATCCGCAGCGCGTTGAGGCAGCGGAATGCGGCCTGCTTGCCGCCCTTGACCTCGAAGCCGACCAGCGTCGAGCCGGCGCGCATCTGCTTCTTCACCAGTTCGGCTTGCGGGTGATCGGCGCGGCCGGGATAGATCAGCCGCGAAATCTTCGGGTGCGACGCCAGCGCGTCGGCGACCTTGCCTGCCGTCTCGGTCTGCGCGCGCACGCGCACGCCAAGCGTCTCCAGGCCCTTGAGCAGGGCCCAGGCGTTGAACGGCGAGAGCGATGGCCCGGTCTGGCGCATGAAGTTGTGGATGTGCTCGGCGATGAAAGCTTCCGACGACAGGATGATGCCGCCCAGGCAGCGGCCCTGGCCGTCGATATGCTTGGTCGCGGAGTAGACCACGACGTCGGCGCCAAGCGAAAGCGGGCTCTGCCAGATCGGCGTGGCGAAGACGTTATCGACGATCAGCCGTGCGCCGCCACTGTGCGCAATCTCGGCAATCGCCGGGATGTCGAGCACGTCGAGCGTCGGATTGGTCGGGCTCTCCAGGAAGAAGGACTTGGTGTTCGGCCGCAATGCGCGCTGCCACTGGTCGAGATCAAGACCGTCGACCAGCGTCGTCTCGATGCCGTAGCGCGGCAAGAGGTCCTGCACCACGTAAAGGCACGAGCCGAACAGAGCTCTCGAAGCAACCACGTGGTCGCCGGCCCGGAGCGGTGCGAGGATCGCGGTCGTTACCGCGGCCATGCCGGTCGCGGTCGAGCGCGCGGCTTCCGCACCCTCGAGTTCGATCATGCGGCGCTCGAACATATCAATCGTCGGATTGGAATAGCGCGAATAGATAAAGCCTGGCTCCTGGCCCTTGAATCGGGCCTCGCATTGCTCCGCGCTGTCGTAGACGTAGCCTTGGGTGAGGAACAACGCCTCCGACGTCTCGCCGAATTGCGAGCGCAGCGTGCCGCCATGGACAAGGCGGGTTTCGGGACGATAGCGCTTGGTAGAACCAGTCTCAGGCATGTGACCTCCGTCGTGACCATCCTTGAAAATGGTCACAAAAAACCGGCCTGGAAAAATTTCCACAGGCCGGGATCACACGTGTCCCCGGCCTGTTTAGCGATTTATTTAACGTGGCTGCAAGCCGGCCGGCTCAAATCACCACGGGATAAGTCATGCTGATATTACCTCGCGCCCTTCCCGTCAAGGCGGCCATCGGATAACCCCTAAAAGCCCATATTTACGAGGTTTGGATAACATTTGGGCCGTATTGAGGATCGCGCCGTGCCGTTCACGCTTCCGCCCGACGCCAACGGAATTCTGCCCGACCGCATGATCGCGGCGATGGCGGATGCGGGCCTGATCCTGCCGGAATATCCCTTTGTCGAAAGCCAGATCCAGCCGGCAAGCCTCGATCTGCGGCTGGGTAACATCGCCTACCGGGTGCGCGCGAGCTTCCTGCCCGGTCCCGGCGCCACGGTTGCCGAGCGCATCGACGAGTTGAAGCTGCACGAAATCGACCTCTCCGACGGCGCGGTGCTGGAGACCAACTGCGTCTACATCGTGCCGCTGCTGGAAAGTCTCGCGTTGCCGCCGCAGATCGTTGCCGCCGCCAATCCGAAGAGCTCCACCGGGCGGCTCGACGTCTTCACCCGCGTGATAGCCGACGGCACGCGACGGTTCGACATGATCGGCGCGGGCTATCACGGCCCGCTCTATGCCGAGATCAGCCCGAAGACGTTTCCGGTACTGCTGCGCGAGGGCTCGCGGCTCAGCCAGGTGCGCTTCCGCACCGGCGATGCCATCCTCAACGCCGACGAACTCGACGCATTGCACGGCGCCGAGCGGCTGGTCGATATCGACGACGCAGATTTGGCCAATGGCGTGGCGCTGTCAGTCGATCTCTCCGGCGAAAACACATCAGGCTTCGTCGGCTACCGCGCCAAGCGCCACACGGGGGTGGTCGATATCGATCGACGCGGCGGCTATGCGGTCGATGAGTTCTGGGAGCCGATCCCGGCCCGCCCGGACGGCAGCCTCATCCTCGATCCCGGCGAATTCTACATCCTGGCCTCGAAGGAAGCCGTGCAGGTGCCGCCGGATTACGCCGCCGAGATGGTGCCGTTCGATCCCTTGGTCGGCGAATTCCGCGTGCACTACGCGGGATTTTTCGATCCCGGCTTCGGCTATGCCGGCGCCGGCGGGCAGGGCGCGCGCGCCGTGCTCGAAGTGCGCTCGCGCGAGGTGCCGTTCATCCTCGAGCACGGCCAGATCGTCGGCCGCCTGGTCTATGAGAAAATGCTGTCGCGGCCCCACTCCTTGTACGGCCAGCGCATCGGCTCAAACTACCAGGCGCAGGGGTTGAAGCTCTCCAAGCATTTCCGGGTGTGACTCGTCATTGCGGCGAGCGAAGCGAAGCAATCCATCGCGCCGCAAGCTGAGGAATGGATTGCTTCGCTTCGCTCGCAATGACGGTGCATCTACCGCGATGCTGACGTAGCCGCCGGCGTTACGCGCCAGATCGTGTTGCCGACGTCGTCGGCGACCAACAGCGCGCCCTGCTTGTCGAGGCGCACGCCGACGGGGCGGCCCTGCGCCTCGCCCTTGTCGTTGAGGAAACCGGTCAGCACGTCCTGCGGCGCACCCGAAGGCTTGCCGTCCTTGAACGGAACGAAGATCACCTTGTAGCCGGCGCGGGGCTTGCGATTCCACGAGCCGTGCTGGCCGATGAAGGCGCCGTCTTTCATCTCGGGAGGAAACAGATTGCCGGTGTTGAAGGCGAGCCCAAGCGAGGCCGTATGCGCGCCGAGCGCATAGTCCGGGGTCATCGCCTTCTGCACCAGGTCGGGCCGTTGCGGCTCGACGCGCGTGTCGACGTGATCGCCATAATAGCTGTACGGCCAGCCATAGAACGCGCCTGATTTCACCGAGGTCATGTAGTCGGGAACGAGATCGTTGCCGAGTTCGTCGCGCTCGTTGACGACGACCCAGAGCTCGCCGGTTTTCGGATTCCATGCCGGGCCGTTGGGGTTGCGCAGGCCCGAGGCGAATACGCGCCATTGGCCGCTGGCCCGGTCGACCTCCAGAACCGCCGCGCGATCCTTCTCGGCTTCCATGCCGTTTTCGCCGACATTGCTGTTGGAGCCGACGGTTGCGTAGAGTTTCGTGCCGTCAGGACTGGCGGTGAGGTCCTTGGTCCAGTGGTGATTGCGGGTGCCGGCAGGCAGGTCCGCAAGCTTGACGCCGGGCGCGCTGATTTTGGTGTCGCCTTCGTGATAGGGGAATTTCACGATCGCATCGGCATTGGCGACATAGAAATCTTCGCCGACCAGCACCATGCCGAACGGCGAATTCAGCCCGCTGAGGAATGTGCTTCTCGTTTCGGCAACGCCATCGCCATCGGCATCGCGCAGCAGTGTGATGCGGTTGGCGCTCGGAACCCCTGCGCCCGCCCGGCTCTGTGCCAACCCGTAGATGAAGCCCTTGATGCTCATGCCGCTCTGCTTCGGCGGCGCGTTGCTCTCGGCGACCAGCACGTCGCCGTTCGGCAGCACATAGACCGTCCGCGGATGCTCGAGCCCGCTGGCGAAGGCATTGACCGTCATCCCGTTGGCGGCGATCGGCTTGGCGCCGTCGGGCCAGCGGTTGACGGACGCGATATCGACCGTCGGGATCCACGAATGTTCCGGCGGTGGCAGGTTGGGCGAAGGACCATAGCTCTGCGCCACGGTCGCGGTGTCCTTGGGGTCGTTACAGGCGGCCAGCGGCAGCGCCAGCGCGCCGATGCATACTGCCTGGAGAAGGAGGTTGTTACGCATGGCGGGTTCCTCGGCAGGTTGATCGTACAATGCGGTCCCCGCCGGAACGTTCGCGTGGTCCGGCATGAATTTCGCGTGAAATGGGCTGCCGGCGACGCCTCGCCTGCAATCGCGCAGGCCCCCATTGCGCCTTTCGCACGTGGAATCATTCCCCGTCATGCTAGGAAAGCGCGCGCCGCGGCTACCCAAGTCCGCGCGCGGGGAGCAGAAATGTCCGATATCGGCGTTGCCGAAATTCCTGTCGACGAGAAGGAACGCCTGCTTCCGCCGCCTGAAGCGCCGGTGAAGAATGCGTTGCTTGACGGCCCGATCCTGCGCACGCTGCTGTGGCTGGCCTGGCCGAACGTGATCGCGCTGACCGCCGGCACCTGCGTCGTGATCGCGGAGACCTCCTATATCGGGCGTCTCGGCGTGGAATCGCTGGCGGCGATGGCGCTGGTTTTTCCGATCGTGATCCTGACCATGACCATGTCGGGCGGGGCCATGGGCGGCGGCGTGGCCTCGGCGATCGCGCGCGCGCTCGGCGCCGGCGATATCGACCGCGCCTCGACGCTGGCTGCGCATGCGCTCCTGATCGGGCTCTGCTTCGGCTTGACCTTCATGCTGGGCATGCTGATCTTCGGCCCTGCGCTGCTGGAATTGCTCGGCGGGCGCGGCAATGTGCTGGCGCAGGCGGTGGCCTATACGCAGATCTTCTTCGGCGGCGCGGTGGTGCCGTGGCTGATGAATACGATGTCGGGCATTTTGCGTGGCACCGGCAACATGAAGCTGCCGTCGCTCATGATGCTCTCGTCGGCCATTTGCCAGATCATTCTCGGCGGCACGCTGGGCTTGGGCCTCGGCCCGATCCCGCAATTCGGCATGCGCGGCGTCGCCGCCGGTTCGCTGATCGCCTACATGATCAGCATCTCCGTGATGTCCTGGTATCTGTTCTCGGGCCGCGCGCGCGTCATTCCCAAAATTCGCGGCCTTCGCATTCGCATGCCGATGTTCATCGACATTCTGAAAGTCGGCGCCATCTCCTGCTTCTCGCCGCTGCAATCGGTTTTGACCATCAGCATCTTCACCCACATGCTGGCGAGTTTCGGCACCGAAATCCTCGCCGGCTACGGCATCGGCGCGCGGCTCGAATTCATGCTGACGTCGATTTCATTTGCGGTTGGCATCGCCTCGGTGCCGATGGTCGGCATGGCGATCGGCGCGGAACGTATCGCGCGGGCCCGCAGGATCTGCTGGATCGCGGGGGTCGTCGCATTCGTCTCGCTCGGCGCGGTTGCGAGCGTCATTGCTGTATTCCCCGACATCTGGGTCAATCTCTTCACCGACGATGCGAGCGTACGCGCCGCCAGCCGGCAGTATTTGTCCACGGCGGCGCCGATGTATGCTTTCCTCGGCCTTGCCACGACGTGCTATTTTTCATCGCAAGGCGCGGCCAAGATGATCGGCCCGGTGCTGGCGCAGACCGCGCGGCTGTTGTTTATCGGCACCGGCGGCTGGTGGCTGTCCGCGCACGATGCGACCGCGCAGGACTTCTTCAAGCTGGCGGCGGCCTCGATGGTGCTGCTCGGCGTGCTGTCGTGCGTCAGCGTGATGCTGACCCGCTGGGGGCCGAAGCAGCGCGCCGTCCCCACCGTGCGGCCGGCGCTGCCGTGATATCCGCTACTAACAAAGACCTCATTCCGGGATGGTGCGTTAGCACCAGACCTCAGGTGTTAAATTGCACACCGGGGAATCTCGAGATTCGGGGTTCGATGCTTCGCATCGCCCCGGAATGACGGGATCCTTACCGCCGCCGGTGACGCCGGCCGTGGCGGCCGCCGCCAACATTGGCCATGCGCATCAGTTGCGGGACCATGCTCATCAGCTCGCCACCGCCACCGCCGCCGAGCATGCCCATGACATCTCCGCCGCCCGTGCTGCCGAAATTCATGCCGCCGGTGCCCACGCCATAACCCTCGGGGACGTAGCCGCCGCCGGCTGAAATTCCGCCCGTCATGCCACCAAAGCCACCGCCACCGCCTTCCATCATGCGGCTCATCATCGGGCCCATGGTCTGCATCATCATGGCGAAGCGGCGCTTGCCCATTTTCGCCTTCATCATTTCAAGCATCGGCGCCATCTGCGTCATCATGTCTCCGCCGCCGCCGGCGAATTGCGCCTTGGCCGGCGTCGCAGTCAGGGTGAACAGCAAAAGCAGCGTGGCCGCCTGACAGACTACCTTGTCAGCTCCAGTCATGGTTCGACTCCTCATGCGCGGGCGGCCGCGGGCGCGGCGCCATTCGGACGCACGCGCCGAGGCTAGGAGCGGGCAGGGAACCGATCTGTGCGAAAGATCACGCTTTCCTGCGGCGGGCGGTGAACTCGGTGACGACGCGCCATGTTGCACCCGCATCCGCCGAGACTTCGCCGCGCCAGAGGAACGAGTTGGCGGTGATGTCTCTAAAACTCCAGCGGGCCAACTGGCCGTCCGGCCGCGTGCCCATCTGCTCGATGTCGCGGCCTTCCGCCCGGCCGATCATCTGCAGGAAAGTCCGCGTGACTGGGTCAGTCCATTGAATCCGCCAGGCGTCGATATCAGGATCGTAGACCCGCAGCGTGGTGCCGTACGAATTGAAATTGGCCGCGGCATCGCGGTTGCGCAGTTCGCCGCGTGGCGGCACGATCCAGACATCCTGGATCGCGCGCCCCTCCAGCGCCCAGCCAAAATGCCATTCGCCGGCGCGGCGGCGTTCGCGGCCATCTTCGGAAAAATGCCTGACATCGAGATCCCAGGAACCGACGAAGCGGCCGTAGAGATCCATCTTGCCGGCGCGGTCGGCCGAGGGGCCGTCCGCGCCGAGGGCGTCGAGAAACGCTGACGTCATGCCGCGCTGCGTCCCAATGCCTTCTGCATGGCCTGTGTGCCGAGATTCATCTGCGCGTCCATATAGGGGGCGATCTCGTTCGGCAACACATCCGCAATCCACACGAAGCGGGTGCGGCCGTCGCTTTCGGCAAAAACCTGTGCCGAGGCGCTATGCTGCCTGATGCGCTCGCTGACGATGGCATAGACCAGTCGCCGCTTCGTGTCGTCGCAGTCAACGAGGATTTCGCGCGCGACCGTGCCGTTCGAAAACGTGACGATGCGCGCGTCGCCGTCGAGCTGGGTGTCGGTCACGAAGCCGGGCACCAGCCGCGTATGCAGTGCGCCGAAATCGCGCAGCGCGTCCCAGACGTCGTCGGGGGAGGCGTCGATGATGATTTCTTTCTGGATGGAGGCCATGGTTCTAGTCCGTTGTTGTTAGGTGATGATTGTTGAATTCGTCATTGCGAGGAGCCAACGGGTCGCGCGAATGCGCGCCCAGATGACAGGCTCAGCGACGAAGCGATCCATCTCGCCACTTGCCGAGACATGGATTGCTTCGCTTCGCTCGCAATGACGCGGAGAGATCACGTGCAAACCGCCTCGACATTGTTGCCGTCGGGATCGATCAAAAACGCCGCGTAATAGGTCGGGCTGTAATCGGCGCGCGGTCCGGCGCTGCCATTGTCGCGGCCGCCGGCCTTCAGGCCCTCGGCATGGAATTGCTTGATCGCCGCATGATCCTTGGCGCGGAACGCGACATGCGCCGCTGACCCCGCCGATCCCTTGTGCAAATGCAGCCAGAGCGCGGGCGCGCCCTTCGGGCCGAAGCCTGCGCCGGCATCGTCGCGCGAGCACAGCACGAAGCCGAGCGGCGCGAGCGCCGCCGTATAGAAGCGCACGCTGGCGTCGAGGTTGCCGACGCGTAATCCGATGTGGTCGTACATGAGTTTCTCCAGTTGGAAGCGCTGCGAAGTCGCGCGGCCTGGAGAAAGCCTAGTCAGTGGAGGGCCAGCCGTTCTTGGAAAATCTTGCGGTCACCCCGCGAGGCCTGGCGGAATTTTAGCGGCGAGGCGCCGGCGGCGCGGCCAAACGTGCGCACGAAATTGGACAGGTCCGCAAAGCCGACATCATAGGCGATATCGGTGACCGGGCTGTCGTCATCGGCGAGCCGCCGCGCCGCATGGCGCAGCCGCGAGCGCAGCAGATATTGGTGGGGCGTCACGCCGAGCACATCCGAGAACAGCCGCAGGAAATGGAAGGGGCTGATTCCGGCCTGATCGGCGGCGTCTTCCAGAGTGATTGGCCGGTGCGAATGGGCATCGATCCACAGCGCGGTTTCTACCGCGCGGCGGCGGTCGCGCGCCGCATCGGGGCCCTGTTTGCGCGGCTTGCCGGAAACCACCTCGACAAAGCGGCTCGCCAGCACCTGACCGATCTCGTCGAGCCCGATATCGCTGCTGCCATCTGCTGCCGATTGCGCCAGTTCCCCAAGCACCACCAGTTCCGGCAGCGGCGGTGCGGAGCCGATCTGCCAGGGGATCTGGCTGTCGCCGATCGCTTCCACTAGTTCGGGCGCGAGGAAGAACGACAGGCACTCATCGCCGCAGACGTGCTCGTGGGTGCAGGTATATTCATCGCCGGGATGGCCGATCAAAACCGATCCCGCCACCAGTTCGCTGAACTTGCCGCGGCAATGCAGGCCGAAACTGCCCTTGCGCACATAGGAAATCGAATAACGGCTATGCTGCTCCGCAAACGGCTTGTCGCCGGGCACCGCGGTGCAGCGAAAGTCGGAAACCGAAATGGATTTGCGTTCGAGAAGCGTGGTCGCCGTCATCCCGCAGATTTAGGGATGCGCGCGCGGCGGTGCAACCGGCAGCAGCACGTCGAACAGCGTCTTGCTGGCGGTCGGGCTCGCGCCCTCGATCGAGAGCAGCCGCCGCTTGGAGATCGCCCCGCCGTGCGGCGAGATCTTGTCGGCATAGTTGCCGGCTTCGAGCACGCGGTGGCAGGGCACGATGATCATGAAAGGGTTGCGGCCGATCGCCTGCGCCACCGAATAGACCGCGCCAGATGCGCGCAAGGCCGAGGCAATTTCCGCATAGGTCCGGGTCTCCCCGCGCGGGATCTCGCGCGCATAGGCGTAGACGCGCTGGCTGAAGGCCGGAATGCCGGCCATATCCAGCGCAACCTCGGCGAAATCGCACGCCGCCCCGCGCAGCAGGGCTGTGATGCCGTCGATTGCAGCCTGGACATTCGGGGGAGGGCGATGTTCGCGCGCATCCGGATAGAGCTGAAACAGCCGCCGCCGCGTATCGATCTCGCGCACCTCAGGAAGCTGCACACCAATGATGCCCGACGGTCCCCACGCGATGCCGCAGCGGCCGATCCCCGTGTCAAAAATAGTGTAGCCACGCCCCGTCATACACTCACCAAGCCCCGAAGGGATCATAACATCGGCCTGACGAAGCGCATCCGGAATTTTGGGGAAGTTAACAGTGACGCGAAACGGGCAACGGAACTGCTTGGCGGATCGCGCGAGGTCGGCTAATCATGGGGCGCGACCCGCGGGCGTAGTTCAATGGTAGAACGGCAGCTTCCCAAGCTGCATACGAGGGTTCGATTCCCTTCGCCCGCTCCAAGCTCAGAAATGCTGATATAATGGGCTCTTCTTAGGAAATTAGAGAACAGCGGCTCGCTTCCAAACGAAAATCCGTACAACGGCTGTACAATTCTCAGGCCAAGGCAAATCAAGCTCGTCCCCGAAAACCGGTGGGATAAGCTTAGCCCCTCTCAAGGCTGAAACAGGGGTTCGATTCCCCTAGGAGCGCCAGATTTCAATCATTTGGCTGTTGGCCTGCGGGTGGTGTCCAGTTGGTGTCTTGTCGACGCCGACGTCGCATTCGCTCGCACGGCATCTTGGCGCCTGATTTAGTGGCAATCGAATCCTTGGAGCCGGCGAAAGATTTTGATCTTTGCTGCGCACTCAACAGGGGCAGTTCTCGTCTCCAACTGAAGTTGCCTGGAGCGACCGGGGCGCCCGAAAGCGGAGGACCGGATGTCGGACGCCGCCGAAGCGAATGACGACGGGCTGTTGGAGTTCTTTCCGGAAGAACGGACCCGCGCTCGGGTGCGCGGATCTGTTCCTATTGGGAGACAATAGCCCTAGGTGGAATGCTTCCATCGCCGCACTGCTGCGGATGTTTCGCAAAGGCGATCGGCCTGCCTTGCGAGTATCGTCGTCGTTCTGCCGCCCGGCAACGACGCAGAGGCGACACTGGCCCAAGTGAAGCGGTGCTTTCCGCAAGCTTGGCGGCGCTACGTCAGCTCCGAACTTGCCTCGGACCAGATCGAGAGGGCCTTCCGGGTCGTCAGCTGTATTGTCAGCGGCAGTCTTGAGGCCGCATCCCTGGTCGAAATCGTGAGGCGCGCGCCGAGCGGGAGCGCATTCATCATAACAGAAGCCGCCGCTTACCGTACTCCCGACGGGGGCACCCCATCTAACAGTTCAGCCCTGTCGGAGGATTTCTGGGTCGGCCACCTGCATTCACTCGTAGCCTTACTCCAGGCGGCGGCCGAGCCATCGCTCGCTTACGTGGCGGTCGACGCCGGAGAATTTCTTCCCGATCGGCCCGAACATCGCGACTTGCTGCATACGACCCGTGACGGTCTGCTCGGCATACAGGACCCGGCACGAAGCTGCCGTGCAGAGTTGCTGTCGGACGACTACTTTCACGCGGTTCAGGAGGCGGTCAAGAGCGTCGCGGTCAAGATGCGGTCTCGGTCGGGATATCCGATGACGGAGCAGCGCTGGTCGACCGTGTATTAGGCGGCGACCCTCCCCTGTTGGCGATCAACGCGCGCCCCTCCATGAGCGAGCGCAGCGAACAAAGTGGGTTTGCTAATCTTGTTCGCGGACCCTTCGGAATGTTCCGAAACACAGCGGCCCACGAAGCGCGCATTCATTGGCCGATGTCCAAGGAGGATGCCGAAGATCTTCTCTCGATCGTCTCCCTAATCCACCGACGTCTCGATCAGGCCCGTATGCCTCCACGCGTCTGATTGTCTGCGGATATCGAGGAACATTCAACGCAAGTCCGACATCTGAGGCGATGCGGTACTGCGTTCGAGGTTAAGCAGGTCGCTTAGCTGCCCCGCCTGCACACGTGTCCGCTCTTTGATTTCGTTCCACCGTGCCTCATTGCGCTCCTGCGCGATCATCTCAGGATAGACCTCGTCGATGAGTATGCGCATCAGATGGCGAACTTGTTTCAACAGGTCGCCCTTGAAGGATTCACGCAGGTTCGCTGAGAGGCTTCCGATCCGTTTCATCGAGGATAGGCATGTCGTCTGCAATTCATTCAGGCGTCCCTTTGGATCCTGCGTCAGGCACGGCCGACGAATGCCAGCACCGGGGGCGAGGGTTTCGATCGGGCGGCCCAACGCAGTAGACCAGGATGGTCTTAAAGCCGCGCGCCTTGGCCTCCGCTGGTCGTCCGTTCGACCAGTAGCGCAAGCGAGAATTGGGTTTGCGGCGCCAGGGCATGGCGCATCTCAGCGCCGGACATGCGTGCTGGCAAATCGCGCTACCGGTTGAGAGTGGAACAGCCACCCGCTACTGTCTTTGGCGGGTGTTGATAACCAGGCCGCGAATCGTTGCCGAACGGAAGAACAGAAGAATGAAGCGCCTTGCGCTGGCTGGAGCGGCCGTTCTCTTGGCCTTGTCTGGGCAAAGCGTTCATCCAGAGCCCATCAGCGTTGACGCCATTGCCGTGGTAGACGGCGACACCATCGACGTCGGGCCACAGCGGTACCGGCTGGTTGGCTTCGATACTCCCGAAATCTGGACGCGACGCCGCAAGGTGTCAGCGGATGAAAGGGCTTTGGCGACCATAGTCATGCAGCGCCTTGGCGAACTGCTACACAGCGGCCCGCTGGACTTGACCGAAGTTGTCTGCTCCTGCCCCGCAAGCACCATCGGGACGAAGGAGTGCAACGGCGGAAGGAAGTGCGGTCTGCTGGCGCTCAACGGGAAGAACGTCGGCGAGACGCTGATAGCTGAAGAACTGGCCGTTCCGTTTGTGTGCGGAAAGACGCGCTGTCCCAGGATGCCGGACTGGCCCAAGATCATCGAGCGGCAGTTTCCAGCAAGACGATAGTTCCTAGTCAATCTGGCGAGAAACAACCTTTGCGGCGTTGGTCTCAAACTTCAGACCCTCCTTACCGATTTCAAGCCGGTAGTTCCATGCACCGGCCATGCCGGCAAGGATGATAACAGCGAGTACGAGAATCAGCCGGTTGGGATCAACTCGCATTGTACTTCCCGTCCATGTTGGGCATCCAGTACGGCTGTCGAATGAGTTTGCCGTCGCGGTCGACATATTCCGTCAGAAGGGACTTGATCGCCCGGCTGACCACCTGTGAACGGCTTTCGTTAAAGCGACGGCAGGCCTCATCGAGGGTCTGCAGTTCGCTTTCGGAGAGACGGAAGGAGATGACTGGTTTGCTCATGGGCAAAAACACTACGCCCAATTGCTGAATAAAATACTAACGATGTAATACGCCCGGTCGTAGGCAGGTGACAGACCGCCGGAGCCACAAAATGGGTTTATTAATCACGGCCGCCAGCCCCAGGCCGTGAATCCGCTGGCGGAGAGGGCGAGGATTTAGATTGATTCGTCAATGCGCAAGTGATCGAGGTGTTGTTCAGCTTCAAAAGTTGCGTCGGAGCGATAGAACCTCTCAGAGGACCGTCCGCCGTCATCGAAATAGTAAACGCTGTATAATCCAAACTCGTTCGTCTCTTTGAAATGAAATCCGTACCGGCTTTCCACTATGTGGGGCACTCGAAACACCACTAATGTGCTTGTTTCATACACTACCTGGCCGCGGGGTAGCTCGAAGTTGGTAGCGGTTCTCTGAGCCAAAAACTCGCGCAATGCAGCTTGGAGTTTCTGTAGGAAACGGGTGTCCTTGATCTTCGGGATATATTTTTCCAGGTGGTCAAGGTCTCGATCGCTGGTCGCTGGCCCCCTGAACTCCCAGTCCTTGTCGTCAGCACGTTGCAGCGCATGGAATTTGACGAGGTTTAGGAAATGCTCCTCGATCTCGTCAATGGAATGACGATCGAAGGCGTCGGCATAAAGGACGTGCTCGCGCGTACCGAGGAAATCGAAATCCTCATAGAGCGGGTATCGCTTCGTGATGAGAAGAAAGTGCGCCTCGCGTTCCTTGTTGCTAGCCTTTTCGATTTCAGCTTCAACTGATCGCGCCTTGTGATACAGGCGCAAAAATCGATCAGGATCAAACCGCACCAGGTAGTTGGCCAACTCTCGGCGAAAGGTGGCCAGCATCAGGTCACGATCGGATGCAGAACTCAGCCCGGACCGGGTGACCGCGGCAGACCCTTTGGTCTTGGTGGAACGCGAACCACGTCCCAGAAAATACGCGCCGGCAGCAACCACGATTAGGCCGATCCATTCCATAGAATCCCCCGCCATGCCCGCGCTCGCGGGTTGAGCCATTTAGTGCAAACACGCCGCTGTTGCACAAGTCAAGATTAATGCAACACTGGTAGACATAAGTCTTCGCAACGGCTTTGACCGTTGCATAAGTCTGTTGCAAATTGGCAGTGTTGAAATACGGCTATGCCCGCGTCTCTACCACCGAGCAGGATCATGCTGGGCAAGTCGATGCGCTAAAGGCCGCTAGCGCTGTCAAGGCCTTCAGCGAAAAGATAAGCGGGATAAGGGCGGACCGGCCACAGCTCGCCCGTGCGATTGCCGCGCTCGACCAGGGCGATGTGTTAGCAGTCACGCGGATTGACCGCCTGGCGCCTTCGGCGCGTGATCTTCTTAACATCGTGCATGACATCGAGGCGAGGGCGCGACCTTCGAGTCGTTGACCGAGCCTTGGGCCAACACGAACTCACCGCAAGCCGCGGCTATGCTGACGATGCTTTCGGCTTTCGCCCAGCTCGAACGCGCATTTATCTTGGCCAGGACGAAAGAGGGCAGGGAGCGCGCGCGGATTTTAGGCCGAAGCTTCGGGCCCAAGTTCAAGCTCAGCCAGCAGCAGATCGCGCACGCGCGGGATCTGCAAGGTGAAGGGCGCGGCCTGCGGGAGATTAGTGCGCTGCTTGGTTGTCATGCCTCAACCATATCGCGCGCCCTGCAAATTCAAAAAGAAGAGGAGGAAATCGCATGACCGCAATCATGCTCACCCGTGTTGACCATCACTACAACATGGCACGGTATTACAAGCTAGATATTCAGCCTACGCTGTTTGGCGAGTGCTCCCTTGTGCGAGAATGGGGGCGCATTGGGCGTGCTGGCACAGTTCGGATTGAAGCGTATTCGTCCCGCGGCCTGGCCGACATCGCCATGATCTCAAAATGGGCGCAGAAGCGAAAGCGCGGCTACCGCTAGACGATTGATCCTGGCTTACCTCAGCAAAGCGTGTCGAGAGAGCGGAAATTTGAAACGTAGCGCCAGCTTCTTGCTTAATCCACCGTCTCCCGGCGGGGCTGACAGAGTAGTCTCGCCCAGGCTGAGGCTAGGCACAACCGAATCGATTTTCCAATAACCTTTAGGTATAAAAGTGTGTCCTGTTCTCGGAATAGTAGGTAAAGATCGGCCTGATTTGTCGGATGCCAAGGTGCCCTAGAGGGCGATGGAGGATGATGTGAACGACTTTGAGCAGCAGCCATTTGCGGATGCAGAATTTGCAGAAAATCCTGAGCAGCGTTGTCCTTGTATCCTCTTGCTGGACACCTCCACGTCGATGCGTGGCGAGCCAATTCGGCAGCTCAATGAAGGGCTCTTGGCGTTCAAGGAAGACTTGCAGAACGATCCAATGGCCGCCAAACGAGTTGAACTCGCTATCGTGACCTTCGGCCCAGTCGAGACCCGGGCTGATTTCAAGACGGTTGACGGCTATTTTCCAGAGATGCTTGAAGCAAGCGGCGCCACGCCGATGGGCGAAGCCATTGTCCAAGCACTCGACATGCTACGTGCACGTAAAGACCGCTATCGCGCAAATGGCATCAAATACAATCGGCCCTGGATTTTCTTGATCACGGACGGGGCGCCTACCGACAGTTGGCAAGAAGCCAAACACCGCGTCCATGAGAGTGAAGGGCGCAAAGAAGTTCTCTTCTATGCGGTTGGGGTCGAGGGCGCGGACCTGTCAATCTTGTCGCAGATTGCAGTACGGCAACCGCTCAAACTTAAGGGACTGGCTTTCCGCGAACTGTTCTTATGGTTGTCGGGTTCGCTAAGCGCGGTGTCCAAATCGGGCCCTGACGACGAGCCGCCATTGGTCAATCCCACGGCTCCGAACGGTTGGGCCTTTGCCGGCTAATCCCACCCGCTGGCGTTGGGCTGCTGCTTCCAGAACTGGCACATCCCACCTGCGGGCGGGGACCAGGAAGCAAGATGCTTATTCGGTCTCCAGCCTCCCGGAAAACGCAATTTGCGTCGTCGTCGCAGACGGCGCTGGCAGCGCGAGTCATGGCGGGGAGGGGGCTTCGCTCGTCTGCCGCTCTCTCATGGTCAAAATGCGGGCGTGGTTGACGCCCGGTCAGGCCTTGCCAAACGACGAGCAGATTATGGGCTGGCTCGACGAACTGCGCGACCAACTCGCCAAGGCTGCAACCAAGAGAGGCCTTACACGCCGGCAGTTTGCAGCGACTCTGGTTTTGCTCGTGGTGAAGGATGGTCAGCTCCTCTCTCTTCAGGTTGGTGACAGCGCTCTGGTCGGGCGCCGTGCTGGCATATGGGAGGCGATCTGCTGGCCCGAGAATGGCGAATTTGCATCTTCAACTTTTTTCGTTACGGACGATCCGGAAGTGCGGCTCCGGACAGCTAGACTGCCGCTAGAGCACGATGCATTCGCTCTCTTTTCGGACGGAATTGAAAATCTCGCACTTGAGCACGCCACAGTTCAGCCTCACGCTCGCTTTTTCGAGCCGATGATCCGGCCGGTCGATCAGTCGCCAGAGAGCGGCAGACTCACGAAACTGTCGCTGGCGCTGGGGCAATATCTCGATAGTCCCCCTGTCTGCGACCGAACCGACGACGACAAAACGCTCGTCTTGCTTTCGGGTGTCTGATTATGCAGTCGGTCAAGATCGGGGGCAAAACATACAAGCTAGGCAAACTGGTAGGCAAAGGCGGTGAAGGCGAAGTCTTTCTCGTCGAAAATCTGCCCGATCAGGCTGTGAAGATTTACAAGGACAGCTTGCGTGGTAGTCGCGAGCCGAAGGTCCGCGCCATGGTCAACGGCGCGCTCGCGGCATCTACGGAACTGGTAGCATTCCCTTCGGAAATCATCACCGATCTGACGGGTGGCTTCCGGGGTTTTACGATGCGGTTGGTCAAAGCTTTTTGGCCAATGCATGAACTCTATAGCCCGAAGTCCCGCAAGCTTCGATATCCCAAAGCGGATTACCGGCACCTCATTCACGCCGCACTCAACGTCGCGCGGGCTGTAGGAACAATCCATCAAACGGGATGCGTCATCGGTGACTTTAACCATTCTGGTGTGCTCGTTTCAGAAGGGGCCACCGTTGCGTTGATCGACGCCGATAGCTTCCAGTTTACTATCAACGGGCGTGCTTACCCCTGCGTGGTGGGTGTTCCAGACTTTACGCCCCCTGAATTGCAAGGGCGCGACTTAAAGACCGTCACCAGAACGAAGGCTCAGGACCATTTCGGGCTAGCCGTCGCCATTTTTCAGCTTTTGGCGATGGGCAAGCATCCTTATGCGGGACGATTCGCGGGGCCAGACCTCACGATGGGCGAAGCCATTGCGCAGAACCGCTTCGCATTTTCGATCGTCCGCCAGGCGCAAACCCGCACCACACCGCCACCTGGCTCCATCACCCTCAAAGATTTTCCGGCGCCGATTGGGCAAGCATTCGAGGCAGCATTCGGATTAGAGCCTGCGGCACGACCCGATGCCGCAACTTGGGTTTCATTGCTCAAAGACTTTGAAGCCAAGCTTAGCCATTGCACGAAGGTCAAGACTCACTACTACCCATCCGCCGCGCACGAGTGTGTTTGGTGTCGCCTGACTGTCCAATCAGGCGTCGACATGTTCCCAGACTTTCTGGGTGGCGACACTCCCGTTCCACCAACCGGGACTTTCGACGTCGAGCGCATTTGGGCTCAGATTCGCGCGGTCTCCTTACCTCAGCCCGCAAGTCTCATTCCCAAATGGGTCGGCACATTCGGCACGGACGGCGCCATTGCGAGTGCCAAGCGCGACGTCATGGCAAACAAGGCGGCAGGGGTGGCTGCGCTCATCGCTGCCGGAGCGGGGCTGGTCATTCTTTCTCCTCTAGCAATTGTCTGGCTGGGGCTTGGCGCCTTTGGTCTGTACAAGCTGTTTGGTGGGGGTATCGATGCGGGACCGTTCAGGAGCGCGTTTACGCTCGCTGACCAACGGGCGCGGGAAGCGGAAACCGCCTTTCTGCAGCGTATCGGCCTCACCGAGCTATACGGCGTTCGCGACGACCTCGACACGTGGATTGCTCAGTACCGCCAGCTCGATACAAGCCTCAACCGTGACTTAGCGAACCTAAGATCGACCAGAGAGGCGCGACAGCGCGACGCTTTTCTCGATCGCTTCCCGATTCGAGCCGCGAAGATCTCGGGTATAGGGCCGGCTAAAACTGCCACCCTTGCTTCGTTTGGTATCGAAACCGCTGCTGACGTGAACGAAACCGCAGTGCGGGCCGTTCCAGGCT